>DASQOM010000212.1:0-38103 GCA_035644495.1 Planctomycetota bacterium
TTCCGGACCCAGGTCCTGGAGTGGCTCGAAACAGCCCGCCCGAGTCTGCTTCCAGCAGATCCACCGCCTCCTTCCAAAGACGACGAACCCCACCAGAGGAGACTTTTCTAAGGGCAAATGGGGGTAGATCGCGAAAATCCCATGGATTCAGGAAGGGAAAATGGCCTGGAGAGGGTCAGAACGGCCGTTTGGACGGGCTATTGAAAACCGCTATAGACGGCCGGAAAAGCCACAGACCCCTGGTAGGACGTCCCGGAGTATTCGATGCGGACGATGTCTCCCACGCTGAACTCGACCCCGAGCTGGCTGCCGGACACTCCCAGGAACCGAAGGGGGTGGGCGGATGGATCGCTTAGGAGCACCCTCGCGTCGGAGTCGGGAGGCTGAAGTTCAGTCGGCCGAGGGGGCCTGCTGGGCGGGATGGCGCTTGGCGACGTCGGACCATCTGCCCGCCATGAGCTCGGGCAGGATCGCTTCCAGATCGGCGATCGGGACGCGGATCTGCTGCATCGAGTCGCGCTCGCGGATCGTGACCTTGTGGTCCGGCGCGGCCTGCTCGTCGCCCACCGTCTGGACGTCGACCGTGAAGCAGAAGGGCGTGCCCACCTCGTCCTGGCGGCGGTACAGCTTGCCGATCGCCGCCGTGTCGTCGTAGACGGAGAACCAGCGCTGGCGCAGGCGGGCGACGATCTCCTTCGCGGTCGCCACGATCTTGTCGTTCTTCTTGAGCAGGGGCAGCACCGCGACCTTGATCGGCGCGACCTCGGGATGGAAGCCGAGCACGACGCGCTTCTCGCCCTTGACCTCTTCCTCGCGATAGGCATCGACGAGAAACGCGAGGGCCGCCCGGTCGGCTCCGGCCGCGGGCTCCACGACATAAGGGACAAAGCGCGTTTTCGTCTCCTCGTCGAAGTAGTCGAGCGTCTTGCCCGAGAACTTCGAGTGCTGGGTCAGATCGTAATCGGTGCGGCTGGCGATGCCTTCGAGTTCGCTCCAGCCCATCGGGAACAGGTACTCGACGTCCGTGCAGGCCTTCGCATAGTGCGCCAGCTCGCCGCGCTCGAAGGACTCGACCTCCGACTTCGGCACTTTCCTGTCCATGCCGCGTGCAATGCACTGGTAGTGGTCGCCGCGGTCGAAACACTTGGCTTTGAGCGTCGACCCGTCCTTCAGCTTGAGCGTGTCCAGGTCGTGGTCGCGCGTCCGGAGGTTTTCCTTCTTGATGCCGTACTTCACGTACCAGTCGAAGCGCGACTGCACCCACTTGTCGTAGTGTCCGTCCTCGGTGCCCGGCTTGCAGAAGTACTCGATCTCCATCTGCTCGAACTCGCGCGTGCGGAACGTGAAGTTGCCGGGCGTGATCTCGTTGCGGAAGCTTTTGCCGACCTGGCCGATGCCGAACGGCAGCTTCTTGCGCGAGGATTGGAGGACGTTGTCGAAGTTGACGAAGATGCCTTGCGCGGTCTCGGGGCGGAGGTAGACCTTGGTGCCGGTCGCCTCGACGGGGCCCAGCACGGTCGTCAGCATCAGGTTCGCGGGCTTGGGCTCCGCGAGGCGGCCGCCGCAGTTCGGGCAGGGCACGGGGAAGCCCGCATCCTTCGTGGCGAGCGGCCGCGCCGCCTGGTCTCCCTTCAGCGTGGCCGGGTCGATCGACGCCGCCAGGGACGGATCTTTCACGACGGCTAGGTTCGGCGCCATCTTCTTGCCGTCCGACTGCGCCCAGTTCTGGAGCGCCTTGGCGAAGCCGTTCTTCTGGGCCGACGGGGTCTCGGGCAGTTTCGCGATGGCGAGGAACCACTTGGTGTTGCGCGCGAGGCCGTCGGCGTGGTCGGCGCGGTAGTTCTTCTCGCAGTCCTTGCAGGTCGTGAAGGGGTCGGCGAAGTTGTCGGCGTGGCCGCTGGCCTTCCACACCATGGGGTGCATGGTGATGGCGGCGTCGAGGCCGACCATATCGTCCCGGGTCTGGATGTTCTCGCGCCACCAGAGATTCTTGACGTTGCGCTTGAGCTCGACGCCGAGCGGGCCGTAGTCCCACGCGGAGCCCAGGCCACCGTAGATCTCGCTGGATTGGAAGATGAAGCCGCGGCGCTTGCACAGCGAAACGATGGTATCCAGGTCGATCATAGGCGGAACAAGGTAGCAAACAGGGGAAGAGGGCGCAAGGGAGGGGTCCTGTGGTATGGTGGGCGGAGTGACGAAGACCCGGATGGAGGCCTTCAGCGACGGGGTGATCGCGGTCTTGATCACCATCATGGTGCTGGAGCTGAAGGCTCCGCATGGGCACGAGTTCGAAGCGCTGCGACCCTTGCTGCCGATCTTCTGCTCTTACGTGCTCAGCTTCGTCTTCATCGGGATCTACTGGAACAACCACCACCATCTGCTCCACGCCTGCGATCACATCAACGGGAAGATCCTCTGGGCGAACCTGCACCTGCTGTTCTGGCTTTCGCTGATCCCGTTCGCGACGGACTGGATGGGGGAGAACCACGTGGCCCCGCTGCCGACGTCGCTGTACGGGGGCGTCCTGCTTTGCGCGGCGATCGCCTTCACGATCCTGCAGTACGCGATCATCGCGGCCCAGGGGACGGAATCGAAGCTGAAGGCGGCCGTGGGCCGGGACAGAAAGGGGAAGGTCTCCGTCCTCTGTTACGTCGCGGCGCTGCCGCTGGCCTACGTCCGGCCCTGGATCTCCGTGGCCCTTTATGTCACCGTCGCGCTGATCTGGCTCATCCCCGACCCGCGGATCGAGCGCGGGCTCCGGCACTGATCCGCTCCCGCTCCAGCAGGGCGCGCTTCTTCTTGATTCCCCAGCGGTATCCCCGGAGGCCGCCGTCGGAGCCGATGACCCGGTGGCAGGGAATGAGCAGCGAGATCAGGTTCGTCGCGCAGGCCCGGGCCACGGCCCGGACCGAGCGCGCACGTCCGATCGCCTTCGCCACCTCCTTGTAGGTCCGCGTCTCGCCGCTGGGGATCGCCCGCAGCGACTCCCAGACGCGGGCCTGGAACGCGGTCGCGCGGATGTCCAGCGGCAGGTGGGGGTCGCCGCCCCGGAAGAACTCGAGGAGCCGCGCTTTGGCGAAGCGGAGCAGCGAGGGCGACCGCTCGATGCGGGCCGAGGGAAAATCCGAGCGCAGCTCGGCCACGAGGACGCGTTCCCGGTCGCCGATCTCGACGGCGCAGATGCCCGCCGGGGTGGCGGCGATCAGGACCTTTCCCAGCGGGGTATCCAGAAGGTCGTAGGCGATGTTCATGCCGGCTCCTTTCCGTGCGAGGGTGGCGGGGGTCATTCCCAGGTGGGTGGACGAGCGTTCATAGAGTCTGCTGGACGAGCCGAAGCCCGCGGCATGGAGGGCGGGGGCGACGGCGCGGCCGTTCCGGAGCGCGGCGGCGAGCCGGCCGAAGCGGAGCCGACGGGCATACTGCTTCGGCGAGACGCCGAGGCTGCGCTTGAAGAGGCGCTGCAGGTGGAAGGGGCTCCTTCCGGTGTGACGAGCGAGGGCGTCGAGGCGGATCGGCTCCTCGAGATGCCGGGCGATGTAGTCGCAGGCGGCAAGGACGCCTCCGGGCGCGGCCGGCCGGCCGGGCCTGCAGCGCTTGCAGGCGCGGAAGCCGTCGCGGACGGCGTCGGCCGGCGAGCGGAAAAACACGAGGTTCTCCGGCTTCGCGCGGCGGGACGGGCAGCTCGGCCGGCAGTAGATGCCGGTCGTGACGACGCCGACGACGAAGACGCCGTCATAGGCGGGATCGCGCTGCTGGAAGGCGCGCAGCCGGTCGCTGTTCTTCACGTCCGCCAGAATAGCGGCGCCCGGCGCTCCGCTCTATCCGATTCTTGTGCCCGAATCGGGATTTCCGGGGGATCGGCGGAAGATCAGGGTTGGCGGCGGGCGCGACCCGGTCCCGCTACTTCGCAGGACCTTGCAGGGTCGCGAGGATCGCAGCCGCGATCGCCTTCATCCCCTTGTCGCCGGGATGCGCCGCGACGCCCGCGTGCTCGAACTTGCGCTCCGACCGCGCGTAGTTGGATTCGTCCTTCCCCAGCGCAGCGATGTCGACCCAGATCCCGCCAGCCTCCGCGCAGGCCTGCTTGAGGATCCCGTCCTTGGCCTCATCCGCCCAGAAGCAGCTGCGGACGACGATCGTCGGCTTCCCGCCGGAGCCTTTCGCCGCGGCCAACAATCTGGCGAGACCCGACTTGAGCTGCGCCTTCGCGTCGTCGGTCTGCGGCGCCGCGACGTTCTCCCCGATGGCGACGATGACGAGCGTCGGCTTGAACTCGAATTCGGCTTTCAACTTCGCGTCGACGTCGTACGTCGCGAGGTTCCGCTCGAAGTCGGCGATGTTCGCAAACCTGAAATCGGGTTTCTTGCCGGTGCATTGGGCCAGACCGGCGACGACGACGTGGACATAGTCTTTTTCCAGGGCGCTCGCAGCCATTCCCCAGTCGTCGTTCCAGCCGATCTTCGGCGCGGGTCCGTGTCGCGTGATGCTGTTGCCGAGGAAGAGCACGCGGCTCGCGTCGACGTCGACGCGCAACCGGGAATCCTGGGCTTCGCCGGTCCGGAGCAGCGCCGGCAACAGCAGAGCCAGGGTGAGGAAAGCCCTCAGGGGGGAAGCGTGGGGAGGGGTCACAGCGTCCCGCCTTCCGGCCAGTGCGCCCAATGGGAGTTCGGCTTGTCCGTCGGCCGGTAAAGGCTCACGTCGCCGGTCTCGAGCACGCGCGCCAGCTGCTGGAAGGTTCTGGAGCCGCTGGGGCGTTCGTCCTCCCCGACATCCGGGTGGTTCCACTGCTTCAGGACCAGGAGCTCTTTCAACTCCGGGAACACGCTGACGCGGCGCTCCTTCGGCGTGGCCAGCACGTCCTGCGGAACCACCGCCGCGAGATAGCGGGCGAGCTCGAAGACGGTGAGACGCGGACGCTCGGAGAGCTCGATCCCATGGCGCGCCAGCTCCGTAAGGGAGGGCAGCTGGATCGGCTTGCCGCGCACGGTAACCTGCATCGCGTCGCGGGAGACGATCTCGGGGTCCTCCTCGTCCTGCCAGTCGTCGTCCCCGAGGGGGAAGAAGGGGCGGGACTCGTTGTGGGGATTGTCGCGCAGGTAAGCTTCGTAGGCCGCCCGGTTCGCGTACTGATTGGGTTTGTTGCGATCCCGGAGCCGGCTGGCGAAGGTGTGGACGGTCACATCGGGAGTACCTGCTCTTGGGGAGTACCCGAAGACTTCGATGGCCAGGGCCCAGTCCTCAGGCGACCGGTACAGCGAGAGCCGCGTTGCGGCGAGGTAGATATAGCCGTTGTCGAGCATGGGGAAGCTGAAGGTCCCGCAGCACGCGTCGAGGATGGTCAGGATCTGGTCGGCCATCATCATGGGGGTGCAAGATAGCACTCCGGGTCCGGATTTGGAACCGGGGATGGCATGGGGGCTGGATTCCTCTTGGATGCTACCGGGTCCACTTTCCGGATGCCTTGGAGTAGACGTTGCCCCCGACGTCGCTGGAGAAGCGGCCGCGCAGGACGCCGGGCTCGTCCGGCGGACAATGGATGAACGCGTGGATCTCCCGCGCGCCCCGAAACTCGGGCTGGAACCCGTCCCTCTGCGGAGGCTCCCCTTCCAGTTTAAGGAGCTGCCGCGTCTGGATCGTGTTTCGGAGCTGCATGTTTCCGTCGACGGAGACCCTGGCCTCAACCACCAGGTCGCAGATCTCGAATTCCGCGTAGCAGGCACCGACCTGAACCTGCAGCGTGCCGGTGATGCAGCCGCTTCCGCCCTGTCCGTCCGGCGGAATCTGCAGAAGCATCGATCCGTTGATGATGGCATAGTCCGGCGTCTTGAGGGGAATGCGGCGGTACACCTCGTAGACAATCTCCGCTTTCCAGGATCCCGAATAGCCGTGCAGCTGGCACGTCGGCGAGAACCCGGCTTGGATGGCGGGAAGCCCGGCCGCCCAGGATTTCAATCGGGTCCTGGTCTGCGGGTCGAGGGGCTTGTCGATCTCGAAGGGTCCCATGGGGACATAGGTCACGCCCGCGAAGTCGGACGGCAGTTCCGCCGTGGTGTAGCGGCAGAGGGCAACCCGGCTGCGCGTCAGCATGGCGGAGAGATAGCCGTACTCGAACAGCACGTTCGCCCGGGGCGTCCTGACCCGCTGCTCCCGGATGACGGAGTCATCGTCCGGGGTGGCCAGGAAGACGGCGCCGGCGACCCGGCGCGCCAGGTTCTCGATGCTCAGAAAGGTGATGTCGCCGAGCTTGAAGCACTCCGTCCAGAGCAGGGGCTTGACGTCCTGGACTTCCGACAGCACGTCGGCCACCTGCATCGCCTGCTCGAGGCCTTCCTTGCTGCTTCCGATGAAGATCTCTCTCAACGGGGCCCATCCTCTGAACGAACGGACTATTGAATAGCATACTTGCGATTCGAGGTCCCCAATATTTCAACCGGTCGGAGAGGGGCCCCTCCAGGGCCCATGAATCCGGTTTTCAAGGGCGGCTCGCCCGCTTTGCATGTCGCGCGCAGCGCCTCCTGTCGCGTACTCCCCGGAGGTCCCCATGAACCGATATCCGCTTCCCCTCATCCTGGCGCTGGCCCTTCTGTCGGCCTGTTCCGATGCTCCGGCGCCCCGGGATCCGGCGGGGGGTCCCGTCGTGAAGGCCGTCGGGGAGGCCGCGACGCTGAAAGCCGTGCTCGCCATCGACGCCGTCGACGTCGCCAACCGCAAGGTCACGCTGCGCGGCACCGGGGGGCGGGTCGGGACCTACAGCGTCACGCCTGAGGTGAAGCGCCTGTCGGAAATCCACGCGGGGGACACGCTCCTAGTCGACTACCACGTCGCCGCGGTCGCCGAGCTGCGGGAGCCCACGGCGGAGGAGGCCAAGGCCCCGCTGGTGCTGTCCGAGATGATCGACCGGCGCCCCGCGAACCAGTCGCCCGGCGGCACGATGCTGCGCACGCTGCGCACGGTGGTCGAGATCGACGCGGTCAACGCCACGGCGGGGACGGTCACGCTGAAGGGCCCGCTCGACGGTCAGATCTTTCTGAAAGTCCAGGATGCGTCCGTGATGTCCCAGCTCAAGGCCGGCCGGAAGATCGTCGTGACGTTCGACGAGACGATGATCGTAGTGGTGGATCCGGCGACCGAGAAGCGATAGGGAGAACAGGGCCGCCCGACTTCCGCCTTCGAAGATGCGCTTCGCCACGGTCTCCCTGGGCCTCGCCCTGCTGCTGGGCGGCTGCGGGACCATCGGCGATCTCGCCGCGAACCAGCGGATCACCGGCGGAGTGTGGACCGACTGCAACCTGATCGACAACCTCTACCTGCCGAATGCGCGTCCGCCGGAGTATTCGTTCCCGCTGGTGACCCTCGGCCTGCTCGATCAGCCCTTCAGCGCCGTCCTGGACACGCTCGTGCTGTCGATGACGATCCCGATCACGCTGTCGGCCGAGGACAAACCGGATCGGTAGGGTTACGCTCTGGGACGTCGGCGCCGGAGCAGGCCGCAGGTGCCGCTGGAGCCGGTGAAGCCGTTGCCCCCGTTGCCGCCGTTTCCTCCGGATTCGGAGGAGCGCGTCGTGAATCTGAACGGCGCACCGGTCGCCACCGTGGTGCCCGAGCCGTTGACGGCCGTCACGCGCCAGTAACAGTTCGTGCCGCCCGTCAGCGGCACCCCCGGCGTGAAGCTCGTCGTCACCAGGCCCGCCTGCGTCGTGACGATGGCCGAAAATCCCGGATCACTCGCGACCTCGAGCGTAGAGGTGACTGCGCCGATCGACGCCGCCCAGGTGAAGGTCGGCTGCAGCGCCAGCCCGGTTGCGGCGCCGGCCGGAGCCGTCAGCACGAAGGCTACGGGCGCCAGGGTCAGGATCGTAAACGAGAACGGAGCTCGGTCGCCAGCGTGGTGCCGCCGGCGCTGACCGCCGTCACCCGCCAGAAGATCGTGACGCCCAGAGCCACGGGCGCGCCCGGCGTATAGCTGGTCGTGACGATGCCCACCTGGGACAGGAGGATGTTCGTGAAGCCCACGTCGCTCGCAGCCTCAAGGGTGTAGGTCGCGGCGCCGGACGAGGCGGTCCAGGTCAGCGTCGGCAGCCGCGACACGCTGGTCGCGCTGTTGGCGGGGGAGGTCAGGGAGAAGGCTCCGGGGGGGGCGCGGCGGGGGCTGCCCAGGACGAACAGAATCCCGACGAGGAAGGCGTTCACGGTTCGACACCCCCGACCCTTGGCTTCCATTGGAATGAAGATGCCGCGGGGAAGCAAGGGGGAACGGACCCGGCCCGGATATCGGCGGCTCACATCCGCCGAAGGGCAGTCAGGACCAGGAGCGCCGAAGCCTCGACCGCCATCAGGAACGTCACGATCATGCCCATCAAACGCCCCGTGCGGCCCGCGGGGGCCGGTCTGAATCCCAGGTCGATGCAGCGGTCCTCGTAGCGCCGGCCGAGGGTCCAGGCAAGGGGCGCGAAGGGGATCAGGATCGCCAGGGCGATCAGGAGGAGGATGCCCGGAATCCGCTCCACCTGAAGAAACGACGGGAGCGGCATCACCGCGCAGGCGGCCAGGGCGAGACCCGCGCATATCCCGGGGGCTTTCGCGGACGGGACCTTCGGGGCCGGGGGAAGCGTCCGAGGATCGGGCCGCCTTTCGGCGGCGGACAAGGACATCAAGCCGGGTTCGGGCGGCAGGCGGGCGGGTTCGACGATCTCCGCCGCGACGGGTTTCGGCTCCGGGCTCGGCTCGGCGGCCCGGGTGGCTTCGGCGGCAGCCAGCGGGAGGGGCGGCGCCTCGACCACGGCCACCGCGGCCTCGACCGGCGCGGGCGCGGCAGCGGGCTTCTCGGGCAGTCGTCCGGTGTGGGTGGACGACGGCTGCTCCACCCCCTCGACACCGCAGAAGGCGCACTTCGGAAGTTCGGTGTACCAGACCGCGCCGCACTTGGGACATTTCTTAGCGAGCATGACTTCCTCCCCCGGCTGGAATTCTCTACCAACTCTACGCGATGCCCGCGATCCCCGTCATCGGTTTTCTCGCCGCACGAGCATCTTCCCGCTCTCAGGATTCCACTCAGGTCCCCCGGTGTGACAGGGACCGAAGGACAGCAGGTCTCCTGGTGGAAGGATCATGCCCGCCAGGGAGGGATGAAGAGGATTGGAATTCCGTTGGAAAGCCCGGAGGAACGGCCAAGCACGACCGTCGTGGTCTGTACCTGCGATACCGTGGCGGAAGCCGTCGCGATCGCGGCCGCCTCGCCCTTGGTGATGACAGGACGCCTTGTCGCGGATACCACCGCCGGGGATCCAAAACCCTGCGGCCCACCCCCGTAACGCGGGTGAAAAGCAGGGGGCTTCGATACAGACCCGCGGCCGGAAGGGCGTCCGCTCGGGGTCTCCGGGTCTTGGCGTCCGGATCCCTCAAGGCGCGTATTTCTTGATCACGGCCTTGGCCCCGGCCGGGTCGCGCTTGCACTCCAGCAGCGCCTGCAGCATCAGCGGCACCACGATCGTCGCGTCAGACTCGATCACGAACATCGGCGTGTCTTCCGTCAGCTTGTCCCACGTGATCTTCTCGTTGGGCGTCGCGCCGGAGTAGGAGCCGTACGACGTCGTCGAGTCCGAGATCTGGCAGAAGTACGCCCAGGGCCGCACCGGCTTCTGGAGGTCGTACTTGATCGACGGGACCACGCAGATGGGGAAGTCGCCCGCGATGCCGCCGCCGATCTGGAAGAAGCCCACGCCCTTGCCCTTCGACATCAACGCGTAGTCGTCGTAGAAGCGCGCCATGCCCTCGATGCCGGACTTCGCGATCGACGCGCTGCACTCGCCGGTCTTCACGTACGACGCGAAGATGTTGCCGAACGTTGAATCCTCATAGCCCGGCACGACGATCGGCAGATTCGCCTTCGCCGCGGCGAGCAGCCAGCATTCCTCGGCGACGCCCTCGTGCTGCTTCGCGGGGATGGCCTGGATCAGGTCGTAGAAGTACTCGTTCCAGAAGCGGCGCTCCTTCTTCTCCGTCGCCTCCTTCCACATCGGGACGATGATCTTCTCGACGGAGCGGAAGGCCTCGTCCTCGGGGATGCTCGTGTCGGTGACCCGGCGCATCCGGTCCTCGAGGATCTTGGTGTCGTCGCTCTTGCGGAAGTAGCGGTACTCGGGGAAGTCCTTGTAGCTGTGATGGGCGACCAGGCGGAAGAGGGACTCCTCGAGGTTGGCTCCGGTGACGGACAGGCCGTGGATCAGGCCTTCGCGGATGGCCGGGGCCATCCCGATGCCGAGCTGCGCGGAGGACATGGCCCCGGCGACGGCCCAGAACATCTTCCCGCCCCCTTCGATGTGGCGCCAGTACGACAGGGTGGCGTCGCGCGTGGCGCGGGCGTTGAAGTTCTTGTAGTTCCGGAGGATGAAGTCGAGGATCGGAAACGAGGGCGTCATGGGAGCCTCTTCCTGATGGGGGTTCACCGGGACGTCCGGGTCGCCGAGCAGGATATCAAGAACCCCCGTGAATTGTCCTGAAAAGATGCTGGGGGTTCGTGAAGGGGGCGTTATTTCCGGGGTTTGAGCCGGTCCAGGGCATTCTGGGCGTCCTCGTGCTTCGGGTCGGCCGAGAGCGCCTCCTTATACTGCCGTTCGGCGTCCTTCTTCCGGTCGAGCCGCTCGAGGGCCAGGCCCAGGTTGTAGTGGGCGAGGGCGCTTTCCGGATCGGCGACGATGGCCTTCTCCAGGGCCTGTCGGGCGGCCTCGTTCTGGTCCTTGCCGAGATACGCGGCGCCGAGGTTCGTCAGCGCGGGCTCGAAGCTGCCGTCCAGCGCGATCGACTTCTTCAGCGCCTCGATCGCCGCCTCGCTCTTCGATTGCTTGAGCAGGCAGACGCCGAGGTTGTAGGGGTGGCCGGCGTCGTCGGGATCGACCTCGACCGCCCGGCGGTAGGCCGCCTCGGCGTCGGGGTAGCGCGAGAGCTTCATGTTCAGGGTCGCGATGGTCGAATGCAGGTCGGCGAAGTCCGGGCAGATCTGGGCGGCCGCCTGGAAATCCCCGAGCGCGTCCGAGAACTTGCTCTCCTTGTAGTACTGCTCGCCGCTCTGGTAGCGCGTCAGGAAGCGCCGCTTGTCCTCGGCGGACAGCGTCGGCATCGGATAGATCCGGAACGAGCGCATCGAGGCGTCGACCGCGGGATAATAGCGGTCGAACCAGGCCTGGCTGGTGTTGAAGCCGAGCACGTACTTGCGGTCGCCGTCGGCGATGAACATGAAGAGCGCCTGCTGGACGACGGGGAGATCGCCGTCGGTGAACGTGACGCTGAACTGGTAGGCCTGCTTGTCGCGGACGGCCGTCGCCTCCTCGTAGAGGAAGGTCACGTCCTGGACCCCCTTCCGGAACGCGTCCTTGTAGGCGGCGACGAATTCGGGGAGCTCGCGCTTGCTGACCTGGAAGTAGAGGTCCATGCGCGGCTGGTAGAGCTGGTCCTTCGGCCCCCAGAAGCTCGCTGCCGCCTGGCCGTTGACCTTGCCGTTTTGCCACTTGGCCGGCAGCAGGATCTTGAAGGCGTAGAAGGGATGGGCATACGGGGCGCCGAGCTTCACCGGCTTCCTCGCCGGCAGCGCCCCCTTGGGCGGAACGTAGTCCTTCTTCTCGATACGCTCGACGAGGTCCTTCTCGACCGTGACCTTGCCGTTGGCGTTCTCGATCTCGAGGGTCGTGCCCTTGTCCGTGACCCTGCCTTCGATCTTCCCGCCGCTGCGGAGATGGACCACGTCGCCCAACGCGACGCCGGCCAGGCACAGGATCGCTGCAAGCGCCCGCATGATCACCCTATATGAGACGCCGGGGCGGGGCACCGGGTTGTGCGGTCTCACGGGCGCGAGCAAGCGCAGGGGGCGACGTCGACCGTCGGCGGACCGGAAAGCCGCCAGTTCAGGCAGACCAGCTTCCCGGAGTTCATGATCAGCCAGGGAAACGTGGCCAGAATCTTGAGCGGCCCGTCGCCCGAATGGGTGGATTCCTCGATCGGCTTGTCGGCGAATTCCATGGTGTAGATGAGCCGGATGTCCTGGGGGACCTGGCCGCAATCGTGCGCGGCGCCGGGGGGGTGGGTCGGCGGAACGAGCTTCAGACGGATCGTCCACGTTCCCGCGGGCTTGCCCGCGGTCCGGTTCCTGCCCCAGTCGGCGAGCATCTGCACGGGATCGACGTAGTAGTACTCCTCGTCCGCCGCCCAGAAGACCTTGTACCAGCCGTCGTGGTCGTGGAGCGTGAGGACGCGGCGGTTCTCGATGCTCTCGAAGCGGTGGACGCACTCGCCGCAGCCCGGGCAGGCGTGGACATACTTGAAGTCGGGGAAGACCCGGGCCAGGGTGGCGTCCTCGGGATCGACGTTGTTCCCGGGCGGGGGAGGCGTCTCCGTCCCGAACTCGTAGTAGTCGGTCTCGCCGAGATTGAAGAGGAGCAGGACGACCAGGGCGCCGAGGGGCAGGGCGGCCCAGGCGAGGGCTTTCACCGGTCGCCCGTCCGGAATTTCCTGAAGCGCTCCAGGTCGGAGGAGGCGACCGAGCTGCGCAGCGTCGTCAGGACGCGGTCGAAGTCGGTCCCCGCGATCGGTCGTTCCGAGGGGCGGCCGACCGACTCGAGGAACGTCTGCTCGGCGACCTTGCGGCAGAGATAGGCGACATCGGCGCCGCTGTATCCTTCGAGGCGCGACGCGAGTCCGTCGAAGTCGACGTCGTCCGTGAGCGGGATGCCCCGGAGGTTGAGCTCGAGGATCCTGCGGCGCGCGGCCGGGTCGGGGAGGCCGATATAGATCTTCTCGTCGAGGCGGCCGGGCCGCAGCATCGCGTAGTCGATGTTCCACGGCTCGTTCGTCGCGCCGAGGAACATGACCGACTGGCCCTCGCGCGCCTCGAAGCCGTCGAGCTCGGCGAGGATCTGCGGGACGACGCGGGCCATCACGCCGCCCGCCTCCGCGTCGCGGCGCTTGGGGATCAGGGATTCGACCTCGTCGATGAACACCACGGCCTTCTGGCTCTGTCGGGCGGCGTCGAAGAGCTTGCGGATGTTCTTCTCGCTCTCGCCGACCCACTTGTTGAGGATCTCGGACGGGGCGATCGCGAAGAAGGTCGCGTCGAGCTCGCCGGCGACGGCCTTGGCGATCATGGTCTTCCCGGTGCCCGGCGGGCCATACAGGAGGATGCCGCCGCCGGTCTTCACCTTATAGGTCTTCGCCTTCTCCGGATAGTTGAAGGGCAGGATCATCTTGACGCGGATCTGCTCCTTGACGTCCTCGAGGCCGGCGATGTCGTCGAAGCGCAGCTTCGGCTTTTCCGCGAGCGTCCACTCCTTCGGGATCCCGTCCTTGTCCTCGTCCGCCGGCGCGCCCGCCCTGATCGCGGCCTTCTCGCGCAGTTTCGCTTTGCGCTCCTTCACGGTCCTGGCGAGCGTGACGAGCTCCTGGGCCTGCTTCATGCGCGCGGCCTGGAGCTTGCCTTCGCTCTCCTTCGCGAGCTGGAGGAGGTATTCGGCGGCCTTGAGGAAGTGGTACTTGGCCTCCTCGAGCTCGCCCATGCGGAAGCGGGCGATCCCCTTCGCCTTGTGCTTCTCGAAGGACTCCATGAGGAACGGTTTGGGCATAGTTCAGCGGGGCGGGCTCATCCCGGGCATGGATCCGATCACGACGTCGCCGCTGGAGCCTTTCGCATCGACGAAGCGTCCGCCGACGGCGGTCCAAACGCCGCCGCTTTTCCGCAGGTGGGCCTCCGCATAGCCGCGGGCGCCCGGGCCCTCGAGGTCGTAGGTAAAGAAGGCGTCCCCCGTGTCGTTGACGACGTTCACTCTCCAGCCCGTCCAGCGCGGCGTCGCGACCACGGGCGCGCCGGCGGCCTTCCGGATCTCCGGAGACGCCGCCAGGTAGTCCGCTCCGGTTCGCGCGATGCCTTCGGATCCCTTATAGACGAAGAACAGAATGCCGCCGCAGCCGGCCATCCCAAGGACCACGAGTCCGACCAGGACACCGCATCCGATCAGGAGGAAGCGCAGCGGGCTTGGGGACCCGGTTGCAGACATTACCGCTTCTCCAGGATGCGGTTCAGAAGCGATGGGATTGCCCAAAGCGCCGTCTCGCCGAGGCCCAGGACAGCGATGATCACGATGCTTTCGACCATGCTCTAGCGCTCCCGGTCCAGTTCGTCGGCGATGTCCTTCAGGCCCTTCTCGATGTCCTTGTCCAGCGAGCCGCCCTCCTCGTGGACGACCTCCTCGTCAAGCATCTTGTCGATCTCGGCGTCCGTGACCACCTGGTCCTCGCCCTCGACCTCGCCGGACATGACGTGCTCCTGGGTCATCTCGAGGAAGATCTCCATCTGCTGCTGCAGGGTGTCGGCCTGCATCATCGCCTTTTCGAAGTTCTTCTGCGTCTTGGCGAAGTCGACCGAGCCGTACACCTCGCTGACGGCCTTGGCGACCGCGCCCATCGACTTGGCGAAGTCGGCGTCGCTCTCCGCCTGGTTCTTGATCTGGACGGCGGTCTCGATCGAGAGCAGCTGGCGCTCGCGCATCCTTCTCTGCCCGGCGGTCTTCTTGAGCTGCCGCTTGAGGAAGTCGTACTGCGAGTTGTCGCCGATCCTCTTGGCCTTCTTCGCCTTCTGGATGTACGAGAGCTCGTGCTTGGCGAGATCGCGGATGTTCCGCTTCAGCGAGTTGACGCCCTTGCGCACCTCGATGTCGCGCTCGATGCGCTTCTCTTCCTTCGACTTGAACATGCCCATCCTTATTGCTCCTCCGCGCTCTCTTTCCAGTTGTAGTACTTCTTCATCTCCTCCGGCGTCGTCTGCGGGTGGATCAGCTTCGCGGCGGCGTCGAAGTCCGCCTTCGTCAGCGGCCGGACCTTGATCTTGTACTTCTTGACGGTGTCCAGTCCCTGGTCGACGAGGGCGGGGATGCTCTTGTTGACCTCCTCGACCATGCCCGTCGTCACCTCCTTGCAGAAGCGCTCGATTTCGCGGCCGCTGTAGTTGCCGGTCATCGCCGCGAGGTCCGCATAGGGGACCTCGACGGGGAAGCCCTTCTTCTCGAGATGGATCCGCAGGATGCGCTCGCGGGTCGACTCGTCGGGCAGCGGGATGAGGATCTTCTTCTCGAAGCGCGAGAGCACCGCGTTGTCGAGGTCCCACGGACGGTTGGTCGCCGCGATCGTGAGGACATAAAGGTCGTGGCGCCCCTTCGAGTCCATGCCGTCGAGCTCCGACAGCAGGGTCGAGAGGATGCGCCGCTCGGCGCCGGAATCGCTGGAGTCGCGCTGGCCGGCGAGCGACTCGAACTCGTCGAGGAACACGACCGAGGGCGACGTGTCCCGCGCAGTGCCGTAGAGCTCGCTCACGATCTTCGAGCTCTCGCCGAAGTACTTCGAGAGGATGCTGGAGACCTTCACGTTGTAGAAGACGCTGGAGACGCCCTCGGTCGACTTGACCGCGTTCGACGTCGCCGCCGCAAGCAGGGTCTTCCCGGTGCCCGGGGGGCCGTAGAAGAGGATGCGCGTCCAGGCGTCGATCTTCACCCCGGGCGGGTGTTGGGCGAGCGTCATGCCGAGGGCGAACTTGATCTCGTTCTTGGTCTCGTCGAGGCCGCCGATATCGTCCCACGTGATCTTCGACGCGTGCATGAGGTTGGAGACGATGGACTTGATCTCGCCTCCGGCCTGGGCGGTCTTGGAGGCGGTCTCCTTGTCCGGGACCGCGTCGCCGGACGGCGGGGGGGGCTCGACGGCGATCTCCCCCGAGCGGAGTTTCTGCGCGAGCTGGCGGTATTGGATGGCCATCTTCTTGCGGCGCTCCTCGGCCTCGCGCCCGTGGGCCTGCTCGGCCCACATCGACATGAGGTTCGCGGCCTTTTCGTAGGCGGAGGCGGCCTTGCTCCAGTCCTTCGCCTCGGTGAAGGACTTGGCTTTCGCAAGGGCCTGCTTCAGGGGCGCCTGGACGTCGAGTTCCATAGCTTCACTCGGCTTCCATCTCGGAGTCGCGTTTTTCCTTCTGGCGGACCGCCCGGTCCGCGAGCTTGAGGCCATCGGCGAAACTGTCGATCTCGCCCTCGTCCATCTTCTGCCACACGTCCATGACCTCCGAGCCCTCCTTGCCGAGATCCTCGGTGATCTGGGAGGCGCCTTCGGTGACGGTCGACAGGACGCCGTTGAGCTTCTCCAGGTACATCTCCTGGCTGACCTTGTCGTCCTCGAGGAGGACCATGAGCTTGGCCTCGTCGACGCGCTGGAGGATGCGGGTGACGCCCTCCTTGCCCGTCTGGCGCCGCTCGAGGGCCAGCTTGAGGGCGGAGATCGTGGTGATCTCCTTCGACAGGATGCCGAGCTCGCGCTCCATCATCTTCACGCCGGAGGACTTCATCTCGTAGAGGCGCGCGAGCTGCCGCCGGCGCGGCGGGGACTTGATCTTCAGCCCCTTGGCGAAAATGTCCTCGCGCTCCTTCTCCAGCTTCTCGAGCTTCGCGAGCGTCTGGCTCTCGCGGATCCCGAGCTTGATCTCCTCGCGCTTGACCTGGTCGAGCGTGAGCTCCTTCTTCTTCACTCCGAGAAAGTCCATGAGACCCATACTATGCGGGCTCCGCGTCGCCCGTCTCCTTCACTTCTTCCTTGGATTCCTTCTGGCCGCCGGCCTTCTCGCGGCCGACCGCCTCCTTCAGGCCCTCGCCGAATTCCAGCTCGCCCTCGTCCATCTGCTCCCAGGTCTTGAGCACCTCCATGCCCTCGTTGCCGATCTCGGTGCTCTCGTAGGCGGGGTCGTTGACGACGCCCAGGAGCGTGTCGAGCTTCTGGAGGTAGACCTCCTCGCTGATCTTGTCGTCCTCGAGGAGGCCGGAGAGCTTGATCAGGTCGTCCTCCTTCATGCGCTGGAGGACGTTCTGGACGGGGACCTGGCGCTGGCGCTCGAGGATGCCGCGCACGCGGGTCAGCGTCATGAGCTCCTTGACGACGCGGGTGAGCTCGCGCTCGATCATCGAGATGCGCTGCGAATAGTCGCCGAAGCGGCGGGCGTAGATGCGGCGCCGCGCGGGGGACTTGTTCTTCGCGCCCTGGTGGAAGACCTCCTCGCGCAGCTTGTCGTACTTGTCGATCTGCCGGAGGTGCTGGTTCTCGCGGATCTCGAGCCGCTTCTCCTCGACCCGGATCTCCTCGAGACCCAGGTCGGTCAGGCCCTTCTTGCCCTTGGTGAATATCTTGCCCAGGATCGACATGCTATCTCTCCAGCGGCCTCAGGAGGATTCTCGCGAGGAAAAACGGCTTCATGCCCGGCTCCCGGAGCTCCGTGTCGGCCACGACCAGCGGGCGGACCTCCGCGACGCCGATATAGACGGTGCGGCCCCAGAACCAGCGCCCCGGGGGCGGGGCGGGCGCGATCTGACGTCCAAAGGCGTCCTCCGGGGCCCGCGGGTGGATCGGCCGGTCGGAGGGGAGGAGCGAGACGGCCAGGGCCGCCTGCGCGCCGGCCTCCCTCGCCGCCAGGGCGGCTCGGGCGGGCGTCCACTCCCCCGAGGGCTGGTCCGCCGGGTTGACCAGCACGCCCCGGTATCCCCATTCGGTGAGGCCGTCGACGAGCTCCTTCCGCAGCAGCTCCGCGTCGAAGCCTCCGAAGCGGTCGAACACCGGCAGCACGGCGACGATCGTGCCCGGCGTTGGGTTAAAGGCCGGGTCGACCTCGAGACGGTCGGACCCGGGACGGCAGCCCAGCGCCAGGGAGCAGAGCAGGACGGACGTCGGAATCAGTCTCATTCCTCGAACAGGATTTCCGGCGGCTCCTTGGCGGGAGCCTCGGTCTTCTTTTCGCGCTCCTTCACGGGGCGCGCTTCTTCCTTCTTCTCGACGGTCTTCTCGGGCTCGGCCTCCGGGCGTTCCATCTCCCGGAGGATCTCCTTCTCCTCGTCGTCGGGACGGGCGGCCTCGGGGGCCAGGGCGATCCCCTCGGCGAGCTCCTTGGTCTTGTCGAGGTCCTCGAGCAGCTGCTTCGCCTTGATGGCGAGGTCTTCCATGGTCTTCTTGTCGGGCAGCGCCTCGCTGGTCAGCTCGAGGATCGTCTCGAGGGAGGCGACGTGCTCGTTGAGGACCTTGAGCCGCTTGTTGTAGATGTTCTCGATGCGGTTGTTGAGCTCCTGCATCTTCCAGCGGATCTCCTTGATCCGCCGGGCCAGCATGAGCTTGCGCGAGTCGGTGATGTCGGCCTTGCCCTCCTCGAGCAGCTCCTCCTCGGCGCGGTCGAGTTCCTCGAGGTCGGCCATGGCGCGGCGCCGGCGCGACTCGTCGCGGCGGCGGGCCTCCTTGAGCAGGACCAGGGCCTCCCGCTCGTTGCGCGCCCCGCGGTAGAGCGGCGTCACCTCCTCGGGGAGGTCCTTCACGCCCAGCATCTTTCGGATCTTGTCCAGCATGCGTTATCCGTACACCCGGATCAGACGATAGGGCCGCGTGTTGGTGTCGAACCGGACGTACCGGTCCTCCGCCGCGATCTGCGAGAACGCCTCGCGGATGATCGGAATCGCGTAGCCCAGGGCGTCGAAGACGGTGTCCTCCGTGAGTTCGTCCATCAGCAGTTCAAGCGTGTGCCGCGAGACCCAGCGCCGCACGGCCTCCACCTTCTCGTCCTCGCTGGACAGGTCGAAGATCCGCGCCGCCGCGCGCCAGCGGGGGTCCGGCGCATAATACGTCCGCCAGGCGCCGCCGACCACGTCCGACAGCGCGATCAGGTAATTGTTGCCGACGAGGGCGCGGCGCGCGTCGTCGTCCCATCCGGTCGTCGAAAAGGCGTCGATGTAGTAGAACACCTGCTCGGTGCGGACGATCTGGTCCTTGATGCGGACGAGCTCCGAAGCGGGAATCCGGGCGCGCGACGTGCCCGACCGGACCAGCTCCTCGACGGGGCTGAAGGCGGCCCCCGCGACCACCACCCTTACGGACGGACGACCGAGCAGTTCCTTGTGCACGATTTCGTAGAGGTGGAGCTCGTTCTTGGGCATCTCCTCGTAGGCACGCATGAGATCGCGCTCCGCGAAGCGTTTGATGAGGGTTTTCACCTCACTAGACCGCTCGTCGACGACTTTCGTGACCCGATTTCTCGGGGAGGCGTCGTACGTCCGGTTCGTCAGCGGGTCGTAGAGGCCGCCCGTCAGGTTCATGTTGTGCCCCAGCCGTTCGAAATAGCTCTCCTCCGCGGTCCGCGCCGCCTTGCGGTCGATTTCCGCGGCCGGAGCCTTCTTGATCCGGGTGCTGCCCATGATCGGTTTCCGAGTTCTTCCCCGCCTCGCGCTCAGGCGCTCCGGGCGAGGGACTTTTTCATCCAGAGATCCAGCACCGGCTTGTCCGAGTGCTTCCAGATGTCGATCGACCGCAGCGGCTTCGACGGCGCCGTGGACTTCCACAGCAGCAGCCGGCGGCCGTCGCCGTCCGAGGCGCAGATGACGTCGCTGGCCGCGTCGAGGACGCCGATCGCGGCGCCGTCAGACTCGTAGGAGGTCTCCAGGTTCTGGCCGATGACGCGGGCGCGGACCGAGAGATCGCGCGCGCTGTAGATCAGGTGCGGGATCGAGCAGATCCGCGCGAGGCGGAGATTGACGATGGGCTCGCGCTTGCGGACCAGGACCACCGGCTGGTCGGGGGCCGAGACCTTCCAGCAGACGATGCAGCCGTTCTCCGTGCCGGCGAAGATCGTGCGGGCGGCGGCGGCGATGCAGCTCACCGGGCTTTCGATGCTCGACACGTACTTCAGGGCCTCGCCGCTCGAGTCGGCGGGCGCGGAATAGACATGGCTGCCGCTGGCGAAGAGCAGGCGGCCTTCCTGCAGCTGCACCGCGCGGGTCGTCTTGTTGCGCCGCGTGAGCTCCTCGTAGACCATGTCCGGCGCCTCGCCCGGGCGGCCGGCCTGCCAGCGCGCCAGGCCGTATTCGGAGTGCGTGGCGTAGATGGCGTCGCCGGCCAGGGCGATCGAGTTCACGCCGCCGCGCACCGGTCCCCCCGGGGGGAGCGGATACTCGAGGACCTCCATCGTGTCGTCCAGCCGGACCGTCGACACCCCGCGCTTCGAGCCGCCCACGAGGAACGAGCCGGTCGCCGATTCCGCCGAGCGCACCGAGCGGAGCGGATCCTTGAACGTGTAGACGCGGGAGTTCAGTCCGCCTTCCGGATCGAGCTCGAACACCTTGCTGCCGGTCGCCGCATAGATGCGCTCGACGTTGGTCGTGCGGATCTCCTCGGGCGAGATCGTGGCGCCGTTGGACAGCAGCGTCTCCATCGCCTTATAGATGACCTGGACGACCTCCTCGCCGCAATCCTTGGCCTTGGAGACCAGCTCCTCGGCCGTCAGCTGCACGGAATCGTCCTCCATCAGCTTGGCATAGAGCAGGCCCTTGAGTTTTTCGTCCGGGACCTTCGTGAGGACGGACTGCAGGTCCTGGTCTTTCAGGATCCCGGCCAGGCGGCGCAGCCGCGCCTCCTTCTGGTCGATCACTTCCGCCGAGCGGCGCTGCTCGTCCACGCGGCGCTTCTCGGCGGTCTGAATCTCCTCGAACTCCCGGGACACCAGCGAGAGATCCAGGATCCGGCCCGCGCGGACGCCGGCGTCGAACAGATGACGCTCGAGGCCCTCCTGGAGATGCGCCCCCAGCGAGGCCGTGAGGTCGACGCGGTGGAGCTCCGTCGCCTTCCGGGACAGCGTCCAGGCGGCGAGCAGCCGGCGCACTTCGGGCGCAAGCTGGCTTTTCAGATCCTGCACCGAGTAGGTTCCCGGGAAGTTGAAAAACGCCCGGCAGAAGTCGCGGAAGAGGTCGGCCCGCGAGGTGGCCAGCTCCAGCGACATCGTGGCGGACGCGGACAAACGCAGGTTGTCGGCGGTCTGCAGATCGCCGAAGGACAGGCGGAGGGAGGTATCGCCGCGCTTGGCCAGGATCAGATCGAAATGACCGGAGACTTCGCGACCTTCGGGAAAGAGGCCGTCCGTGCCGTCCTGGAACAGGGCCAGGCCGGCGGTATTCCGGGGGATCGTGATGGCCTTGCGGAAGAAGCCGGACAGATCGTGGGATGAAATCTTGATTGCCAAGAGGTTGCGATCATTCAGGAAGTCCGACAACGTCAGCTTGGCCATCCTGAAAAAGGATACCAGATGGCGCGGGGATTAATCAAGACGGCGGGGGGGCCGTGTCCGTCAGCCAGTTGCGCTGCTCCAGGGTGTCGGGGACGATGCAGCCGCGGGCGGCCCCGATGGCGGCCCAGGCGTCGTCGGGGCTAATCCCCCGGCAGACGAGGATCGACGCGAGCATCAGGGGCGAGCGACCGATTCCCATGCGGCAGTGGGCGGCGATGGAGCGTCCGTCGGCGTGATGCCGCGCGAGCTCGCGCGCCAGGGTCCATAAGGGGGCGGTCTTCTCGGGGATGCCCCGGTCCCAGATGGGATGGGAGTGGAACTGGATCCCCTGGCGGCGCGCTTCGGCGCCCTCGCCGCCCAGTTCGAGATAGGAATCTTCGTCGGGTGTGAGCATGGAGACGAGGATGTCGACGCCGTCGTTCTTGAGGGCGCGGATCTCCTCCTCCAGCCAGTCGCCGCCGCGCGGGCGGGGCAGGACGGCGAGGCGTCCAGGTCCCGGGGTGTCGATCCAGTACAGCGGCGTTCTCATCGGAGTCCGGCGGGACTGCGGGTCAGCTGGCGATGTCCCAGAGGCCGGAGCTGGTGTCGTAGTAGAGCAGCGCCCTTTCCTTGGCCAGGAGGGCCTCGCGTTCGGGTCGCCCGGGCGCGCCCCAGGGGGTGCGGCCGAGCCACAGCGCGACTTCCACGGTGCGGCCGTTGTTGACCACGTCGCGCACCGGATCGGCGGAGATTCCGATCCCGTCCGCCAGGGCGGCGATCTCCTCGAGCACGGCGCGGCTCGCGCGGCCGACGTGGACGCCCGCGGCTCCGTAGAGGAAGCCGCGGATCAGCGCCTCGATGGCGCGGTACAGATGATTGCGATTGGCGAACACCACGCGCGACAGCCCGTCGTCCTGGGAGGCGAAGAGGAAGACCTCCTCGCGCAGGGAGAGGCGGGACTGCGAGAGATCCTGGTGGACGGTCGACAGCGTCTCGGGCGCGATCTCCCCGGCCTTCAGGCCCGCCCAGTCGAAGCGGCCGCGTCCGCTCCAGGCCTGTCCGAGCTTGAGGAGCTGCTCGCCGGAGCAGCGGAAGATATAGCCGTTGAGCAGCTCGACGGGGACGTCGAGGCCGTCGCGGAGGAGACGGCCGCGCGAGATGCGGTCGGCCCGGAAGAGCAGGGCGCGGTCGCCTTCGCTTCGCGTGATGATGCCGGTCATCTTCTCGCGGACGGCGTTCTCGGCCTCCTTGGTGAGCGGCTCCCAGTAGTTGGGGTTGAGCAGCTCGACCGGCATGCGGGTGATCAGGGAGTCGAGCGGGCGGATCTCGTTGCCGAAGAGCCCGCCGAAGTCGGCCAGCGTGAGGCCCTGGGTGTAGAAGTGGGCCTCGTCGCGCGCCTCGAGCCGGACGAAGAGCTCCAGCGGATGGGGGCTGCGCCCGGGCGACGTCTGGAGCAGCAGCTCCCGCGGGTTCATGGGAGCGAGGGAGGCGGGCATGGTCGGTATTATAGGGGCCCTCTCCGTGCGCGCAAGATTTTCCGGGCGTGAAGCGCCAGCTTTAGACTTGACTTGGCGTGTCGACCCCCTAGAATGGCGAACTCACCGCTCAGAATCAGGAGGACTTTCCCATGGGCGTCAAAACCGCAATCAACGGATTCGGCCGCATCGGCCGTCTCGTCTACCGCGCCCTGCACGAGCAGGGTCTGCTCGGCAAGGAAATCGACGTCGTCGCCGTCGGCGACATCGTCCCCGCGGATAATCTCGCCTACCTGCTCAAATACGACTCCACCCAGGGCGCCTTCAAAGGCAAGGTCGGATCGAAGAAGTCGGCGGCCGACAAGCCCGACGACGACATCCTGATCGTCGACGGCAAGGAGATCAAGGTCGTGTCGGCGAAGACGCCGGCCGAGCTCCCCTGGGCCGCGCTGGGCGTCCAGCTGGTCATCGAGTCGACCGGCCTCTTCACCGAGGCGGAGAAGGCGAAGGGCCACCTCACGGCCGGCGCCAAGAAGGTCATCATCTCCGCGCCCGCGAAGGGCGAGGACATCACGGTCGTCATGGGCGTCAACGACGGGAAGTACGACGCCGCCAAGCACAACATCGTCTCCAATGCGTCGTGCACGACGAACTGCCTCGCGCCCGTGGTCCACGTCCTGCTCAAGGAAGGCTTCGGGGTCGCCGAGGGCCTGATGACGACGATCCACTCCTACACCGCGACGCAGAAGACCGTGGACGGCCCCTCGAAGAAGGACTGGAAGGGCGGCCGCAGCGCGGCGCTCAACATCATTCCGTCGACCACCGGCGCGGCGAAGGCCGTCGCCCTCGTCATCCCCGAGATCAAGGGCAAGCTGACCGGCATGGCCTTCCGCGTGCCGACGCCGACCGTCTCGGTCGTGGACCTGACGTTCAAGACCGTGAAGGAGACGTCCCTGGACGAGATCAAGGCCGCGATGAAGAAGGCCTCGGAAACGTACATGAAGGGCATCCTCGGGTACACGGAGGACGAGGTCGTCTCCAGCGACTTCATCCACGACGAGCTCTCGTCGATCTTCGACGCGGGCAGCTGCATCGAGCTGAACAAGAACTTCTTCAAGCTGGTGTCGTGGTACGACAACGAATGGGGGTATTCCTGCCGCGTGTCCGAGCTGACGAAGCTGATGGCCGGGAAGATGCTCTGAGGGTGGGGCGATGGCGAAGCTCACGGTCCGCGACCTCGACCTGAAGGGGAAGCGCGTGCTGGTCCGGGTGGACTTCAACGTCCCCCTGAAGGACGGCAAGGTGGCGGACGACACGCGCATCAAGGCCTCGCTGCCGACGATCCAGTACATCCTGGACAAGGGCGGCAAGGCGGTGCTCGTTTCGCACCTGGGCCGGCCGAACGGCAAGCCCAACGAGAAGTACTCCCTGCGGCCGGTCGCCGCGCGCCTCCAGGAGCTGCTCGGGAAACCCGTCGACTTCGGCGAGCCGAAGGACGGGCCCGTGACGCTGCTCGAGAACGTCCGCTTCGATGCGGGCGAAGAGAAGAACGACGACGCTCTTGCGAAGAAGCTGGCGTCGTATGGCGACGTCTACGTCAACGATGCCTTCGGCACGGCGCACCGCGCGCACGCGTCGACCGCCGGGGTGACGAAGCACTTCAAGCAGTCGGCGTCCGGCTTCCTCATCGAGAAGGAGATCCAGTACCTCGGCAAGGTGCTGACGAACCCGGACAAGCCGTTCATCGCGATCATGGGCGGGTCGAAGGTGTCCGACAAGATCCTCATCCTCGAGCAGCTCGCCAAAAAGGTCGACGCCATCATCGTCGGCGGCGGCATGGCGTATACCCTCCTCAAGGCCCAGGGAAAGGCCGTCGGCAACTCGAAGGTCGAGGGCGACAAGCTCGATCTGGCCAGGAAGATCCTCGCCTCCGCCCGGATCATCCTGCCGGTGGACCACGTCGCGGCCGACAAGTTCGACGCGGCCGCGAAGACGCAGGTCGTGACGGAGGTGCCGGACGGCTGGATGGGGCTGGACATCGGCCCGAACACGGTCGAGCTGTTCCGCCGCGAGCTGGCGAGCGCGAAGACGGTGCTGTGGAACGGCCCGCTCGGCGTGTTCGAGATGGAGCCGTTCGCCCAGGGGACGAAGGCCATCGCCACCCATCTCGCGAACCAGAAGGGCTGCACCACGATCGTGGGCGGCGGCGACACCGCGGCCGCGGTCGAGAAGTTCGGCGTGGCCGACAAGATGTCGCACGTGTCGACCGGCGGCGGCGCATCGCTGGAGTTCCTCGAAGGCAAGGATCTCCCCGGCATCGCCGCCCTGACGGACAAGTAGCCTTCCACAAATCAAACCGTTTGATTTGTGGAACCCCAAGTTTCTGGCGCCCAGCGCTTTGCGCCGGCCTCTCATCCGTGACCACAACTGAAACGGTGCGGTTTGTGGGTATAATGGGGCCCGGATGAAATCCATCCGTCTCGCACCCTCGCTGCTCAACGCCGACTACGCCTGCCTCAAGGACGAGATCCAGAAGGCGGAGGAGGGCGGCGCCGACCAGCTCCACGTCGACATCATGGACGCCCACTTCGTCCCCAACCTGTCGATGGGGCCGGCCATCGTGGAGTCGATCCGCAAAGTGACGAAGCTGCCGCTGGACCTGCACCTGATGGTGATGGCGCCGGAGAAGCTGGTCCGGTCGTTCGCCGAGGCGGGCGCGGACTCGATCACGTTCCACGCCGAGGCGGTGGCCCACGAGTACGCGCTCAAAATGAAGGAACGCGGCTACGCGATGCAGCTCGTCTGCAAGGACTTCTACGATCGCGCGCGCCTGGAGAAGACCATCGAGGAGATCCGCGACCGCGGAAAGAAAGTCGCCGTCGCCGTCAATCCGGACACCGACGCCGAGGTCCTGGAGTTCCTGGACCGCGTCGACATGGTCCTGGCGATGACGGTGTGGCCGGGCTTCGGCGGGCAGAAGTTCATCGAGAACGTGCTTCCCAAGGTGGCGCGGCTGCGGAAGCTGTCGCCGACGGTCGATATCGAAGTGGACGGCGGCGTCGACCTGGGCAACATCGAGAATGCCGCCGCCGCGGGCGCGAACGTGTTCGTCGCGGGGACCTCGGTGTTCCACGCGCCGAACCCGGCGGCCGCGCTGAGGGAGATGCGGAAGAAAGCGGAGAAGGCCTATGGCGTTTGAGAAGATCAAGAAGTTCATCTCGCGGAAGAAGCAGATCCCCGGGGACCTCTGGATGAAGTGCCCCGACTGCAAGGGCATGCTCTTCAAGAAGGAGGTCGAGGACCGGAAGAAGGTCTGCACCGAGTGCCAGTACCACTTCACGATCACGCCCCAGGAACGGCTCGACCTCATGGTCGACGCCGGGACCTTCCAGGAGCTCTGGGCCGACCTGGAATCCGTCGACGCCCTCCACTTCGAGGGCGAGGTCTCCTACAAGAAGAAGCTCGCCGCCGCGCAGAAGGAGACGGGACAGAAGGACGCCTGCGTGGTCGGGACGGGGAAGGTCTCCGGCCGCGACGCGGTCGTCGGCATGACCGACTCGCGCTTCATGATGGGCAGCATGGGCTCGGTGCTCGGGGAGAAGGTGACGCGCGCCTTCGAGCTGGCGACGGAGAAGAAGCTGCCGGTGATCTTCGTCTCGGGATCGGGCGGCGGCGCCCGCATGTTCGAGGGTTGCCTCTCGCTGATGCAGATGGCCAAGACCTCCGCGGCCATCGCCCGCCACAGCGACGCGGGCGGCCTCTTCATCTCCGTGCTGACGAATCCCACGATGGGCGGCGTCATGGCCAGCTTCGCCGCGCTCGGCGACATCATTATTGCGGAGCCCAAGGCGATGATCGGGTTCGCCGGCCCGCGCGTCATCGAGCAGACCCTCAAGCAGGACCTGCCCAAGGGGTTCCAGACCTCGGAATTCCTCCTCCAGCACGGCTTTGTCGACATGATCGTCGACCGCCGCAAGATGAAGGAGGAGCTGACCAAGCTTCTGGATTACCTCTCCCCCGTGGCGGTGTGATCCGCGTCGCCTTCGTCATCGGGCGGCTCAACATCGGCGGCGCGGAGGCCGAGCTGCTCCGGCTCGCGCGGGGCCTGGACCGCGCCCGGTTCTCCCCCTTCATCGTCACGCTCCTCGACCGGGGACCGCTCGCCGACCAGGCGGGTGACGTCGAGATCGTCGAACTGGGGCGTCGGCGGAAGTGGTCGCCGGGGACCTATCGCTCCCTCCGTGCGCTGCTCCGGGAGCGGAAGCCCGATATCGTCCAGTCCCTCCTGTTCACGGAGAACATCTTCTGCCGGAAGATCGGGGTGGGGAAGGTCGTCTCCGGCATCCAGGGATCGCTCTCCGACGAGCGGGAGACGCAACCTTCGCTCAAGCTGTGGTTCGAACGCTCGACGTTTGCGACGTCGGCCGCGGTCGTGTCGAACTCCGAGTACTACAGGAAGCTCTATGAGCAGCTCGGGTTCGACCGGGACCTCGTCCGCGTCATCCGCAGCGGGGTCCCGGCCCTGGCCCCGGAAAACGGCGCGAAGATCCGCGCGGAGTTCGGGATCCGCGAGAACGAAGTGCTCGTCACCTGCGTGGCGCGGCTGGTGAAGCGGAAGGGCCACGAGGATCTGATCCGCGCGGGCGCGGGGCTGCGGCTGCTCTTCGTCGGGGAGGGCCCTTATCGGCGTCCTCTCGAAGGCCGCGGGGCGATCCTCGCGGGCGCGAGGCGGGACATCCCCGAGATCCTCGCGGCGAGCGACATCGTCGCGCTGATGTCCCGCTTCGGCGAAGGCTGCCCGAATGCGCTGCTCGAGGCGATGTCGGCGGGGAAGCCGGTGGTCGCGGCGCGGAGCGGCGGGATTCCCGAAGTCGTCGTTGACGGGGAGACCGGCGTCCTGGTGCCGCCGGAGGACGTCGAGGCGCTGCAGACCGCGCTGCGGGACCTCGCGGCGGACCCGGCACGCCGGAGGCGCATGGGCGCGGCGGGGAAGGCGCGCGTCGACCGCGAGTTCACGGTCGGCCGGCTCGTGTCGTCGTACGAGTCGTTGTTCTCGGAATTGACGGCTCCGCGAACCCCGGTATAATGAGTCTTCATGTCGGCGACACCGGTCACCCGCCAGGAGTCCGGCGTCGAGCAGTACCTCAAGGAAATCCAGAACGTTCCGCTGCTCACCGCGCTGCAGGAGCAGGAACTCGCGGAGCGCATGAAGCGCATGAACTCCGAGGCGGCGGCCGAAGCGCAGGACGCGCGCGACGCCCGCGAGACGTTCATTAAATCCAACCTGCGCCTGGTGGTCAGCGTCGCGAAGAACTACCTCAACCGGGGGCTCGCGTTCCTGGACCTGATCGAGGAGGGGAACCTCGGGCTGCTGCGCGCGGTGCAGCGCTTCGATCCGGCGCGGAAGTGCCGCTTCTCGACGTACGCGACCTGGTGGATCCGTCAGGCGATCCGCCGCGCGCTCGTGAACACGTCGAAAACGGTCCGCGTCCCGTCCTACATGGTCGAGATCATCGCGAAGTGGAAGATCAAGGTCAACGAGTTCACCCAGGTGCACGGGCGGAAGCCGGACCTGCGGGAGATCGCCGAGGCGATGGAGCTCGGCGAGGAGAGCCTGGAGATCATCAAACGCGCGATCAACGCGTCCGACAACTTCTCGCGGCCGGTGAGCCTGGACGTGATGTGGCCGTCGAGCGAGGTGGCCGACATCCGCGCGGGCCCCGACGGCAGGACGGCGGAGGACACGCCGCTGGACACCGAACGGATCGACGCGCTGCTGCGTTCGATCAACGAGCGGGAGGCGTCGGTGCTGCGTTTCCGCTACGGCCTCTATGACGGGCAGCCGATGACGCTGGGGGACATCGGCAAGCGTCTCAAGATCACGAGGGAGAGGGTCCGCCAGATCGAAAAAATTGCGCTGCGGAAGCTGAACCGGATTGTGGTGTCGCAACACGAGGATGACTAGATGACCGACCTGTCGAACAAGGTGAAGTCGCTGATCCGGGACGTGAAGGATTTCCCGAAGAAGGGCATCGTCTTCAAGGACATCACGCCGGTGCTGCAGGACGCGACCACGTTCTCGCGCATCGTCGCCGCACTCGAGGCCTACGGCCGAAAGCGGGGCGCGGAGGTTGTGGCGGGGATCGAATCGCGCGGCTTCCTCTTCGGCGCGGCCGTGGCCGCGCGCCTGGAGGTCGGCCTGATCCCGATCCGGAAGAAGGACAAGCTGCCGTGGAAGACGGTGAGCCAGAAGTACGACCTGGAGTACGGCAAGGACGAGATGGAGATCCACAAGGACGCGGTCAGGAAGGGCCAGCGCGTTTTGATCGTCGACGACGTGCTGGCGACCGGCGGCACGCTGGTGGGCGCGTGCAAGCTGATCGAGAAGGTCGGCGGCAAGGTGGCGGGCACGGCCTGCCTGCTGGAGCTGACCTTCCTGAAGGGGCTGAAGAAGCTGAAGGGCCGGGACTTCTACGCGAT
The DNA here is from genome assembly GCA_035644495.1 of Planctomycetota bacterium. Classification (GTDB taxonomy): domain Bacteria; phylum Planctomycetota; class MHYJ01; order MHYJ01; family JACPRB01; genus JACQFK01. The sequence continues at coordinate 29,041 of DASQOM010000212.1, forward strand.
CGTGCAGTACTGATGCGCCGCCTTGCCGCAGCCCTGATCCTGGCGACGCTGACGTCCTGCGCTCCGGCGCCGTCCGCCGCGGCGCCGGAGGCGGCGAAGAAGCAGGTGGTCGAAGCCGTCATGGGCATGTACCAGGCCTTCCAGCAGGCGGACCTGCCGAAGGTGGGGAAGTACATGACGGAAGACTCGACCTGCTACGACGCGACCCAGAGCGTGTTGCTGACAGGCCGGAAGGCGGTGCTGGAGCACTTCGGCGCCATCCTGGCGCAGCACAAGCCGGGGGAGGCCTGGGAGTCCTCGATCGAAGGGATGAACGTCACGCTGTCCTGGGACATGGCCTACGCGACCTACCAGGTCCGCACCTCGGCGGGCGGCATGCACGCCGTCGCGGCGGTGACGCACGTCTTCGAGCGCCGCGGCGAAGTCTGGCTCGCCGTCCACTTGCATCGCAGCTGGAACGCGCAGCCGAAGTAGCGGTTTCAATGCCTTTATTAGATGCCGGAGGGCCACCCGGATGGCGGCCTCCCCGCTTCCACCGCCCCTGGAGCGCGTCGTCCAAGCAGGTCGCATCACTTCTTCCCGTAGTACGACATGAGCTCTTGATCTGTAGGCCAGTCGCGGGGCAGCTGGGACATTGCCTCGCTCGGGAAGATGGTGTCGTTCTCGTTGACGATGTAGAAGCGTTTTCCCGTGACGCCGGGTTCGGCAGGCCAGGCGACGAAGCCAAATTTCGAGAGATGATGGACCCTGCCGGCGCTCTTGTCGGTTTCCTGGCGATAAGCGACGGGAGGAATTTCCCCGTAATCCATCCTTAGCGCCTTGAAATAATAACCCTTGTAGGGAATCCGGGCGGAGACCCGACGAACCATCGGCTCGACGTCGGCCTCCGCGACCTCTTCAGGAATCAGCCCGAACTTGCAGAGAGCGGCAACATCGGCGGTCCAGAAGTCGTTGACCCGGTTTCCGTCAAGATCGTTGTTCCGAAAGGCTTCCTCCGCGCGAATCAGAAGAAGCAAGGCCTGAACCGCAGCATGTTCGTTCTCTCTTATCCTCCATTGGCGCCATTCGGGAATCCCCCAGAAGACGCCGGCCCCAACGAGGGTGAGGACGAAGGCCGTCCAGGGGAGAAGGATTCGGGGGGAGGGATTCATCCAGCATTCCCACTCTAGCGCACGCCGGAAAAAGCAGTTGCCAAAAGGGTTGGCTTTCTCTAGATTTTGCGAGTCCGATGGAAGCGCATAGACAGGAGACGCCATGATCGACGACATCGTCAGGAATCTCGGAGATAAATCCGACTTCTACCTCGGTTTCAAGAGCCCCAAGATCGCGCGCGAGCGCATCCACGTCCCCGGGGCCGACTGGGTCGACCGCATCTTCGCGCCGTCCGACCGGACCAATCGGGTCCTCGGCAACCTGCAGCGCATCTACGGCACGGGCCGCCTGGCCAACACCGGATACGTCTCGATCCTCCCCGTCGACCAGGGCATCGAGCACGCTGCCGGGGCGAGCTTCGCCAAGAACCCCGACTACTTCGACCCCGAGAACATCGTCAAGCTCGCCATCGAGGGCGGCTGCAACGCCGTCGCATCGACCTTCGGCGTCCTGGGCATGACCGCGCGCAAGTACGCCCACCGGATCCCGTTCCTGGTCAAGATGAACCACAATGAGCTGCTGACCTATCCCAACAAGTTCGACCAGATCATGTTCGGGACGGTCCGGGAGGCCGCCGATATGGGCGCGGCCGCCGTCGGCGCGACCATCTACTTCGGCAGCGAGGAGTCCGGCCGCCAGATCGTCGAGGTGGCCCAGGCCTTCGCGCTGGCCCACGAGCTGGGCATGGCGACGGTGCTCTGGTGCTACATGCGCAACAGCGCGTTCAAGAAGGACAAGGACTACCACCTCGCGGCCGACCTGACGGGCCAGGCGAACCACCTGGGCGTGACGATCCAGGCGGACATCATCAAGCAGAAGCTGCCGGAGAACAACGGCGGCTTCAAGGTGCTCAACACCGGCGGCTCGAGCTACGGCAAGCTGGACGAGCGCATCTACACCGACCTTTCGAGCGATCACCCGATCGACCTCTGCCGCTACCAGGTCGCGAACTGCTATATGGGCCGCGCGGGCCTGATCAACTCGGGCGGCGCGTCCGGAAAGAACGACTTCGCCGAGGCGACGGCGACCGCGGTCATCAACAAGCGCGCCGGCGGCATGGGCCTCATCTCGGGCCGCAAGGCTTTCCAGCGTCCGATGAAGGAAGGCGCGCAGCTGCTGAATACGATCCAGGACGTCTACCTGTGCAAGGACGTGACCGTCGCCTAGGACGGCGGCCTCCGAACGGGAAAGCGAGCTGCCTGAGACGTGAGGCCTACTGGCGGATGAGGACGCGCAGCAGCGTCGCGATGCAGCGGTCCTGGATGACGTAGAGGCCCGCGTCGCTCGCCTTCTTCGCCGCTGCGTCGTGGACGATCCCGCTCTGCAGCCAGAGGCATTCCGCCTTGGCCGCGATCGCGTCGTCGGCGATCGGCGGGATGTGCTCCGGGGCGCGGAAGACGTCGACGATGTCCACCTTCTTCGGGATCGACTTCACGTCGGGATAGCACTTTCGGCCGAGGATCTCGGTCGCGCCCGGGTTGACCGGGATCACGTCGAAGCCGCGCTCAATCAGCGACGCGGCGATCTGGTAGCTGTCGCGGTCGGGCTTGTTCGAGCAGCCGACGACGGCGATCGTCTTCGAGCCCATCAAGACGCGGCGGATCGCCTCGGGGTCGTCGGTGATGATCATTTCACGCCTTTCGATTTGGCCGGCCCGTCGCCGCCCAGGAAGAAGTCCTGGTACTGGTCGACGTCCTCCGGGCTGCCCACGACGAAGGGCACCTTCTTGTGGAGCTCGTCGGGGACGATGTCGAGGATGCGGTCCCGGCCGGTGATGGCCTTGCCGCCGGCCTGTTCGGCGATCATCGCGAGCGGCGACGCTTCGTAGAGCAGGCGCAGCTTGGGCTTGGGCGACGCGGGATACAGGAAGATGCCGCCGTTGATCAGCGTGCGGTGGAAGTCGGCGACCAGCGTGCCGACGTAGCGCGCCGAATAGGGCCGCCGCGTGTCGTCGTCCTTTTCCTTCAGGTATGCGACGTACTTCTCGGTGCCCGGATCCCACGAGGCCGAATTGCCCTCGTTGATCGAATACGTCTTCCCGTGGACCGGGATGCGGATGTCGGGATGGGAGAGCAGGAACTCGCCGACGGTCGGGTCGAGCGTGAAGCCGTGCACGCCCTTGCCGGTGGTGAAGACCATCATGACGCTCGATCCGTAGAGGACGTAGCCCGCCGCGATCTGGCGGGTGCCGGGCTGGAGGCAGTCCTCGAGCGTGCCGTCGTCGCCTTTCGAGAGCCGGCGGTGGATCGAGAAGATGGTGCCGATCGAGATGTTGACGTCGATGTTGGACGAGCCGTCGAGCGGGTCGAAGAGGAACACGTACTTGCCCTTCGAGTATTCGCGCGGGATCGGGATGATCTCGGAGCGCTCCTCGCTGGCCATGGCGCAGAGCAGCCCCGTGCGGGCCATGCCGACCTCGAGCCGCTCCTGCGCGTAGTCGTCGAGCTTCTGGACCTTTTCGCCGTGGACGTTCTCGTGGCCGGCCGCGCCGAGGATGTCGATGAGCCCCGCGCGGCGCACCTCGCGCGCGATCATCTTCACCGCGAGGACGAACTCCCAGAGCAGCGAGGAGAACTGGCCCGACGCCGCGGGATGCAGCTTCTGCTGGTCGGTGAGGTGCCGCTGGAGGGTGACGGGGATCGCCATAAGGGGGGCGGCCTATTCGCCGTCTTCGGACGCGGACGCCGTCTGCTTCTTTTTCTTCTTCTTGTCCTCGCCGTCGTTGCGGACCATGCGGTCCTCGAGGCGCGCGAGCAGCGGCGGGAACGGCGTGTTGGCCATCTGGTCGTGCGGCACGCGGTGCGGCTCGAAGGGCCCGTGGCGGCGCAGGTATTCCACGATCGTGATCGCCTTGCGGCGGACGTCGTCGAACGCGGGATCCTCGAACAGGTCGACCGGGCCGACGAATTCGCCGTTGGCGAGCTGGAAGCCGGCGGCGACGACGCGGGGCGGCCCGTCGTAGCGGAACGCGCGCGCGTCCTTGAAGCCCACCGGCATCATCGGGCCCTGGTACGTCGACCGCATCCAGCCGCTGACCATGTGGGGGAAGGCGAAGGCCTCGGTGGCCTCGCCGACCGTGGGCAGTCCGTTCTGGCAGCGCACGATGAGGGCGGGGTCGTCCGTGCCGGCCTTGGAGCCCATGCCCATGGGACGGGGGCACGACGTGAACGCGGCGACCATGCCGTCGACGCGGCGGATGACCTTGTTGACGACGAAGCGCTGGCGCGAGCCGAGGAACATGATGAGGTCGTAGATGTCCTGCGGGCACTGCAGCGTCAGGGTCTTGTTCTCGACGATGTCGAGGATCTCGAACGCGAAGCCCTCGTGCATCGAGGGGTCGACGACGAGGCCGGCGGTGTTGAACGGATCGGCAAAGATCTTGTAGAGCGGCAGGTTCCAGGCGCCGAGCTCGCACTTGTCGGCGAGGAACACGATGAAGGTCTCGCTGGGCCGCTCGCGGAAGGAGATCTCGGCGACGCCGGGTCCGAGCCCGCGGCAGCTGCCGGTGAACGTCTCGGACAGCAGGTCCTGCGCGGGGTTGTAGAGGTGCAGCTTCTCGGCGACCTCGGCGCAGGCGGTGAACGTCTCCCAGGCGGTGCGGTGGATCTCCTTGCTGTCGACGCCCTTTTCGTGGGTCATCAGGAGGGCCAGGTCGTCGCCGCAGCGGGTGGTCCAGGAGTCGATGAGGAGCTCCTTGGAGGCGGCCTTGGCCAGGCACTCGCGCGCCTTCTCGAGCACGTCCTCGTGCATGTCGGTGTGCCCGACGAAGCCGCCGACGTTGGCCTTGATCACGGAAAGCGTGATTTTTTCCACGATGCCCTCGCCCTTCCCGGGGATTCGATCGGAAATCCGAGCGACGAATCGAGAGTATCCCGGGGTTCCCGGGCAGTCAACCGAAACATATCGGAAGGCCGCGGATTGCGAATTTGAACGCCGGTCGCTAAGATACGCCCCCGTGGCCTACGACCTGCTGGTCTTCGATCTCGACGGCACGCTGGTGGACAGCGCAGCGGACATCTCCTCGTCGCTGAACCGGACGCTGGCGCGCCTGGGCCGCGAGCGCATTCCCCACGAGCGCGTCCTGGCGGCCATCGGCGGCGGCGTGCGGAAGCTGATCGAGCGGACCACCCCGCCGCCGATCGAGCCGGTCATGGAGGCCTTCCTCGAGCACTACGCGGACCATCTGCTCGACGAAACTTCGCTGTTCCCGGGGGTCGCCGACACGCTCGCGAAGCTCCCGGGCCGCAAGATCGTGCTTTCCAACAAGCCCTCGGCCATGTCAAAGCAGATCGTCGACGGCCTGGGCATCGCGAAGCACTTCGACGCGGTCTACGGGGGCGACTCGTTCCCGGTCCGCAAGCCGGACCCGGAATGCTGGCGCCTGGCGACGGCCGGCGCGTCGCGGCCGGTGATGATCGGCGACAGCGGCACGGACGTGCAGACCGCCAAGAATGCCGGCGCTCCGGCGATCGCCGTGACCTACGGCTACTTCAAGCCGGGCGAGCTCGACGCCGCCGACTTCCGCATCGACCGCTTCGCTCAGCTCCTCGACCTGCTGCGGTAGACGGTCTCCTCGACCGCGACCGCGGCGACGGTCAAGGCGCCCGCGAGCCAGTACGGCGAACGGAGGTCGTGGGTCAGGTCGGCAAGGGCGCCTCCCGCGAGCGGCGCCAGGAAGCTTCCCGCCCCCAGGACCGCCTCGTGCAGCCCCGCATATCGGCCATGGTCGGACGGGCCGTGGAGGCTGTAGTAGATGCTGGAGGCGTTGGCAAAGCCGAGGCCGATCCCGATCAGGGCGCCGGCGGCGAGCAGGGCCACGTCGCGGCTGAGGAAGGGGACGGCGAGCGCGGAGGCCCCGCAGACGACCTGGACCATATAGAGCAGCCCGCGCCGGTAAGTCCAGCCGGAGCTTCTCTGGAGGACGATGAACGACAGCGTCTGGGTGCCGTAGACGGCTCCCAGGAAGAGGCCGAAGAATTCCGCCGGCTTCCAGCCGGCGACGGGCGTCGCATTCAAGTACTTGATGAACTGGTTGAGGAAGACGTTGCCGACGCCGAATGCGCTGAAGTTGGCGACGTAGCTGAGCGTGCGGAAGACCGCGCGATCGGCCGTCCCCCCGGCGCTCGCAGTTTCCGGCGGCAGCGCCTGGTCGCCGGGATAGAGCAGCAGGACGGGGAGCGCCGAGGCCGCGGCCATCCAGAGGGCGCTGGACGGGGACAGCAGGGCGACGACGGTGGCGCCGCCGACGAAGCCCAGGGTTTTCCCCACGGACCACGACACGTTGAACCAGCCGAGGGCCTTCTCCAGGCGCGCGGGACCCGCCTCGGCGCCCAGCGCGCCCTGGATGCTGGGCCAGTACACGCTGCACGCGAACCCCATGAACGGGACGATCAGGAAGAGCCCGGTCAGCGAATCCGCGGCGATCATCAGCGCGGTGGCGCCGACGGCGATGAGGACGGACATCCTCGCGAGCAGCGAGCGGGAGACGCGGTCGGAGAGTCCGCCGGAGAACAGGCTGTTCAGGACATAGACGACGCTGGACGCCGTCTGGAGGAGCGCGAGCTGGGTGGACGACGCCTTGAAATCCAGGGCGCGGACGGGCAGCACGGTCCAGAAGACGAAGGTGGCCCAGTTGAAGAGGAGCCCCGCGAGGCAGTACCGCCAGAGGCGCATGCGGGCAGGATTGTAGGCCCGGAGACGCGAAGGGGCAAGGCTTGAGCCTTGCCCCCGGCGAAGGGTTCATGCCTGGCCTGCCGGACGGGCGGCGAAGCCGAAGACGTAGTCGAAGATCGCGTGGAGGCGGGTGATGACGGCGCGCTCCTCGGTCAGGACGCCGAGCTCGAAGTTGTAGTGAAGGCTCGTATCGGTGAAGTTCGCGCTGCCGATGTAGGCCAGGACGTCGTCGGCCAGGATCATCTTTGCGTGGAGCTGGTACATCTGGACCTTGCCCTGCATCTCGCGGAGGTAGCGGACCGCGAGCGGCTTCGTCGTGGAGAAGCGCTCCAGCACGGGGCTCGACTTCTGCTTGTTGTCCCGCAGGCTGGTCACGATCTGGATCGGGACCTGGGCGTCCTGCGCCATGCCGGTGAAGGAGTTGTCCACGTAGGGGGAGAAGATTTTCAGGGACTTCTTCGCGGAGTCGAGGAGCCTGCGGAACACCTGGTCGGTGGTGAGGAGGCCGGGGATGCGGGTGCCGAGCGGGTTCTTGAGCGGGGAGGGGAGCGAGACGACGGGTTCAAGGACGGGAAGGGCCGCGTCGGGGACGTCCTGGCTCAGGGCGTGATCGATCAGTCGATGAATCATCAGAGCAGCTCCTTAAGGGGACAGACGTTGACGGGGCAGGGTTGAAGACAGGGCACCCAGGGCGCCTGCCGGAGTTTTCAAAGAACAGAGCCAAGGGGAGCAAGCGGTGTGCCAGCGGGAAACGCGAAAAGCCGCGTGCAAATCGCGGACCCGAAGGGGGCCGCGTTACGATTCGTAACATGACGTTACGAGACGTACCGCGGCGACCTCGCGACGCGGCATTTCCCCCGGGAGCGCGCGGCGGCATGCCGTTTGCGCATTCCTTCGGGTGCTTTCGCCGACGTACCGGCGCCGGGGGCCGGAGGTCACGCTCCTGCACCAGGTGGTCCGTGAGAACCTGGAGACTTTCTTCGCGTGGACCGAGGCCCGCGCGCCCGACGGACGGGGCCTTCCCCGCTACGTGAAGGGGCCTTCGAGCGCTTCCTCGATTGCGGCATCCTGGCGAAGGGCTTCGTCCGCGTCCGCTGTCCCGAATGCGGCTACGACACGGCCGTCGGCTTCTCCTGCAAGGAGCGGGGACTATGCCCATCTTGCACGGGGAGGCGGATGGACGAGGTCGCGGCGAACCTGGTGGACCGGGTCTTCCCCCGCGTGCCGGTGAGGCAATGGGTGCTCTCGATGCCCCACGCGGTGCGATTCTATCTGGCCAAGGATGCGACTCTTCTCACGGGGGTGCTGCGGATCTTCGTGGACGAGATCTTCCGGGACTATCGGCGCCGGGCGCGGCCATCCCGGATGCGCGATGCCCTGTGCGGCGGGGTGACGGCGGTGCAGCGCTTCGGGGGCGCCCTGAACCTGAATGTGCACTTCCACTCGCTGCTGCTGGACGGGGTGTATATCCGCGACGAATTTACGGGCGGGCTGCGATTTCAGCGGCTGCCGGACCCGTCGACGGAGAACGTGGAGCGGCTGGCGTGGATCCTGAAGGCGAAGATCCTGAAGTACCTTGCGAAGAAAGGCTGCTTGGTGGCGGGCGAGGCGGCGTCGGAGGCGGCGGCGGAGCAGGATCCGACGCTGCTGGACGCGGTGCAGGCGGCGTCGGTGCGGGAGTGGGTGGCGCTGGGGGAGCGGCCGCACCGGGTGGCGACGTCGGGCCGGAGGGAGGAATGGGCCCTGCCGCCGGAGAAGCCCTTATGCGGCCGGGCGGAGGGCTTCAACCTGCACGCGGCGGTGGAGATCGGGGGCGGAGACCGCAAGGGCCTGGAGAATCTGTGCCGCTATATCCTGCGGCCGCCCTTTTCGGCGGAGCGGCTGGAGCGGTTGCCGGACGGCCGGATTGCCTATGGATTCCGGAAGCCGCGGCCGGACGGGAGCACGCACGTCATTCTCGAGCCGATGGAGCTGATGGAGAAGCTAGCGGCCTTGGTGCCGCCGCCGCGGGCGCACCTGGTGCGATATCACGGGGTCTTGGCGCCGCGCGGGGGGGGAGCGGAAGCGGGTGGTACCGAAGCCGCCGGACCCGGAGCCGGCGGGGGTGCCGGTCTGCGGACATGAGGCGGCGGGGACGTTGCCGCGTCCGGAGGCTCCGTTTGTGCCGCCGAAGGCAGGGTCGAGTTCCGGAGAAGCGTCCGGGGCGTCCTCGCATCCCCGGATCCCGACGACGGCGGC
>DASQOM010000213.1:0-6657 GCA_035644495.1 Planctomycetota bacterium
CTGGGAATCCCCGCCGGGGCCCAGGACAAGCCCGTCCGAGCGGTGAGCTTCTCGAAGGAGGTGCTCCCGATTCTCAAGGCCGGCTGCGGCAAATGTCATTCCGGCGGAAACGCCAAGGGCAAGCTCGACCTATCCAGCTACGCCTCGATCAAGAAGGGAGGCAGCGGCGGCCCGGCCTTCGTCGAAGGAAATCCCGACAAGAGCCCGCTCGTGACATCGATTTCCGGCGACAAGCCCGAGATGCCCAAGAAGGCCGCCCCGCTCACCAAGGCGCAGATCGCGACCATCTCCTCCTGGGTCAAGGAAGGCGCCAAAAACAACTGATCCGAAGCACCTCGGCTCTTCCATTTTCCGACGCAAAAATGCAGGATGGTCGTCAGAGAAGCGGAGGAAGCTATGCTGCAGGAAAAAGTCCACCCGTCTGCCAACGGCTACGGCGCTCTCATCATCCTTCTGGGCCTCGCCGGCGTCTGTATCTTCGGATTCTTCGAGGGCGCCATGCGGGCGTCCCCCTTGATCGCGGTCGCGATGGTGTTCGGGAGTTTCGGCGCCCTCCTGCTCCTCAAGGGGCTCTTCATCGTGAACCCCAACGAGGGACGCGTCCTGCAGCTCTTCGGATCCTACGTGGGCACCGTCCGCGAGCAGGGACTGCGCTGGACCAACCCCTTCTATTCCAAGGCGACCCTCTCGCTCCGCGTCCGGAACTTCGAGACGACCCAGCTGAAGGTCAACGACCACTCCGGCAGCCCGATCGAGATCGGCGCCGTCGTGGTGTGGAACATCGAGGACAGCGCCAAAGCCGTGTTCGAGGTCCAGGATGTGAACGGCTTCGTGCGGATCCAGAGCGAAGCGGCGCTCCGCACCCTGGCGTCGCGCTTCCCCTACGAGCCTCATGCCGTCGGCGAGATCTCCCTCCGCAGCCATCCGGACGAGGTCGCCGAAAAGCTTCGCGGCGAGATCCAGGACCGCGTCGGCAAGGCCGGCGTGCACATCAACGAGGCGCGGATCAGCCACCTCGCGTACGCGCAGGAGATCGCGCAGGCGATGCTGCGCCGCCAGCAGGCCATCGCGATCATCGCGGCCCGGCAGAAGATCGTCGAGGGCGCCGTCAGCATGGTCGACATGGCCCTCAAGGGCCTGGCCTCGCAGGGGATCGTCACGCTCGACGAGAAACAGAAGGCCGAGATGGTCGGGAACCTGCTCGTCGTCCTCTGCGCCGACCGCGATGCGCACCCCATGGTGAACGTCGGCAGGGACCACCACTAGGCGGGGCAGCCCTCGTGGGACGCGAGGAGGCGGATGAACTCGCGCCGCGTCCGGGGGCCGTACGTCGCGTAGGTCCGCTGGGGATTCTCGAGGTAGGCCTGTTTGAGCTTCTCGACCTCGTCCTTCGGCAGCGCCTGTCGGATTTCCTTCGGGTCGACCTTGTAGGGAACGGCGGCGTTCAAACCGAAGATTTTCGCCTTGAGCTCCTTCGTCAGCGCGGGATACCCGTACTTCTCGCGCAGCTCCTCGGAGATCTCGAACGCCCGGAAGGCCTCGATCTGCGGCTGCGGTGACCCGTACCAGATCGAATCCGTCCCCCAGACCACGCGGTCCTCGCCGACATGCTTCAGCAGCTTTCCGAGGACGTGGGCCGCCTGCAGGGGCTTGCGCATCAGCACCCACCAGGTCGAGCCGATCTCGGCATAGACATTGGAATTCGGCTTGATGCCGTTGTCCTCGAGCGATTTGATCAGACAGTTCACGCCGCGCTCGGCGTTCGCCGGATCGTAGGGGCCTTCGACGTCATTCGGGTCGAAGCCCGAGTGGTAGATGATGAAGGCCACATCCGGGAAGCGCTTCGCGACCGGCCCGACGTCGGTCGGCAGCTCGTGCCGTTTCGCCGGCAGGAACGGCAGCGGGAAGCCCTTATGGGAGCAGACCACCTTGATGCCCAGCTCCCGGCCCTTCTCGATGAACGGGATTCCGAGCTTCTCGTCGTTCAGCCACCAGCCCGTGCCCTTCGGTCCCCAGGGCGTATAGACCTTCCACGCGGAGATCTTGAACTCGTTCGCCAGGCGCTCCATGCCGTCGAGCTGGCCTTCGATCGGGTCGACGTTCGGAGTCACCAGGCCGTGAATCAGCAGCCGCTTCGACTGACCGAGGCGGTCGACGATCGCGCGCGTCTCGACGGCGTCCTTCCCCGCCAGCGGCTGTCCCTCGGGCAGCGCCGGGAGGGCCGACAGCACCGCGACCGTCGTGTCGCTGTCGAGGTACATCTCCTTCGTGTAGAAGTAGCGCGAGATCCCGTAGAGGTTGTCCTTCTGCTTGCGGCGCCCGCCCTCCATCAGGCGGAGCACCGTGGCCATCCCCGGATTCTTCTCGCGCCAGTCGCCCTCGGGCATCACGTGGTGGGACTGGATGTCGAAGATGAACTCTTTCCCCTCCACCGACTGCGCGGCGGCGGCGGGATCGAGCAGCATCTCCGGCGTGATGGCGTAGCGGCCGCCGACGCCGCCGTAGACGTCGTTGATCGTCGCCAGGGTCGCGGCGATGCCGCAGGAGCCGGACAGGAAGCTCCGCCGCGTCACCCCCGTGCGGGACGCGTTCTTCGCCGCGATGCGGTGGATGCGCCGCTCGGCCTCCCTGTCCCGCGCCGACTTCTCCGGCGGGAGATACTCCCCGTTCGACACCGGATCGAACGACAGCGGCAGAGGCTCGTCGTTCACTTGTCGTCCTCCGCCGACTTGGACTTGGTCAGGTCCTGCCGGTCGTTGGTGAACGCGACGAACGCGATGCACATCTCGTCGGTCGTCTGCTCGCCCCAGCGGACGTTGCGCGGCGGATTCGAGGGGTTGTTGGGGTTGTTCGCGGAGTTGTCGTAGCGGGCCTCGAGGCGGACCCTCGTTCCGCGCGGCATCGCCATCGGCTCCTTGAACTGGTAGGTCTCCTGCCAGTTGAAGTCCCAGTCCTTGATCACGACCAGGTCCCTCGCGGTTCCGTCGGGGAACGTCGCGACGACCGAGATGTTCCGCCCGATCAGATGCATGTGCGGCATGACGTCGAGGGCGTGGATGTTCTGCGGGACGGTCCACATCGCGTTCATCTTATGGTCTTCGGCCCCGGCGGGAATGTTGACGAGGGGATTGATGATCATGTGGACGTGCAGCTGGCGCTTCACCGGCTCCTTCGCAAAATAAAGCGCCACCTGGGCGCCTTCGTCGACCTCCGGCCGCCCGGTCTTGTGATAGTGGGTCTCCAGCACCAGGCACTCGCCTTTGCGCAACAGTCGGGCCGTGCCTTCGGGAAGCATGCGGGGCTGGTTGCCCGGGGCCCAGCCGGCGAGCGAGCCCGAGGGCAGGATCCCCGGCCCCGAGCCGTCGGACTTGTATCCCGGGAGCGGATCGGCGGCATCCTTCTTCTCCGAGCCGCCGCCGAGGTCCAGGTAGCCGATGATGTGATGGACGGCGCGCAGGTTCCCCGGATGATACTCCACGCCCGTGACCCACTTGTCCTCGTCGAACGGATTCGGGATGACGTAGCAGCGGTACTCGTCGCGCCCCTTCGCCTTCAGCTCAAAGCCGCCCTCCGACTTCAGGACCGCGTCGGGTTTGCCCAGCATCCACGCGTCGCTGAACTTGGGCGCGGGCGGCAGGTCCTTCGCGTCACCCTCGGGGGCGCCGCCGCGATGCCAGGCCTCGAGGACTCCCATATCCTCGTCCGACAGCCGCCGCTCGTTGTAGTAGAAGCCGTGGTTCGACACCGGCTTCCACGGGGGCATCGAGCGCTGTTGCGTCGTGTTCAGGATCTCCTGCGACCAGGCCTTTGCCTTCTCGTAGGTCTCGAGCGAGAACGGCGCCACCTGGCCCTGCCGGTGGCAGGTCACGCAGTTCTGGTTCAGGATCCGGGACACCTGCTTCGCATACGTGATCTCGCTGACCTTCGCCGGAGCCGCCACCCTCTGGATCGCGCAGCCGACGGACTTCGTCTCGGCCGTCTCCGGAGACTTCCCCGCGAGCACGGACTCGACGGCATCGCGCAGATACGCGTGCTTGACCAGCTCCTCGGTCTTGTGATCGTCGATCATCCCGCGATAGCGGATCCGGAGATCGGCGTCGAGGACGATCGCCGTCGGCTGGACCTCGACCTTATAGAGATCCGCCACCTTGTTCTGGGGATCCTTGAGCACCGGAAGCGGGAACCCGACCTTCTTCACCCGCTCGGCGATCGCGTCGGCCGTCTCGCTCCAGTTCGAGTTGATCATGTAGAAGACCGCGCCGTCCTTCTCGTGCTTCTTCGCGAGGTCCGCGAGCCGCGCCTCGGCCGACGTCGACCGCGGGCACTCGATGCCCGCGAAGACGAGAACGACCGCCTTCTTTCCTTTGAGCGAGGACAGCGTGACGGCACGACCGGAAAGGTCCGTCAGCGTGAAGTCAGGGGCGGGGGAGTCGCCGTCGGGGGCGGCCAGAAGAGGGAAGGCGGTCAGGAGAGCGATCGCCAGGCTTCGCATGGGGTCGATCCTCCGCTTGGAATCGCGGCTTCTGACAGACATTCTACCGCTTTTGTTCCCCGGAAACAGGTAAGCCCGCCTCCCCCGTAGCCGGGAGAGGCGGGCTTTACACGGAGGGTCTGTCGCGTTATCCGTTGCACTCGAACCCGAACCACCACCGGATCTGCGCCAGGGTGTAGGGTCCGAAGACCACGCCGTCGATCTCGATCATGATGTGGTCCAGGGCCGTCATCGTCGAGATCACTGTGTGGGTCACCGTGCCGTCGGTCACGATGATCGTCCGCGTGCCGTTGATACCGAAGGTGAAGGCGTAGTTCCCGGCCGTCCGGCTGAAGGAGGCCGCGGCGTGCCGGGTCACCGTCCCGGTCACGGTCCACGTCTTCAGGTTGTGCGTCACCGTCGCGTTCAGCGCGCCGTTCACGTCCGCCGTCGCCGAGATCGACCAGTTCAGGTCGTCCGTCTTGGCCCACTGCACGAGGAGCGAGTAGTTCCAGTTGCTGCCGGCCGCCACCGTGGCGGTGTCGCCGCAGACGGGGTCCGTGAAGTGGCCGTCGGTGATCCACGTGACGTGGACCGCGTAGGTCGCCTGTCCCGCGCTCGGGTCGCCGACCAGCGTGCCGGTCGCGGAGACCGAGAACTGCCCGGAGGCGTTCGGGAAGGCGTCCTGGCCGGAGCCGTTCAGCATGTCCAGGTCGACCGTGACCGTCACCGTCGCCTGGTAGTTGATGGTCGTCCCCGCCGCGGACGACTTCGACGACCCCGTCTTCGCGGTCGTCGATCCCGGCGCGCCGCTTTCGACGATGGCGTCGTTGGCGGCGTCCATGGTCTGCTCGATGCCGGAGCTGCCGGCATCGGCCTGCTGGGCCGAGGCTTTCTGGGCCGCGCTGGGCCCGCCCGTGGCCGCGCTGCCGCCGCCGTCCCCGCATCCGATTGCAAACGCCGCCACCAGGGCCAGCATCGACCACCCGCTGATTCTCTTCGTCATCATGATTCGTTCTCCCATTTGAAGTTCCGGCGGGCTGTACGGAGGGGGTCCGGAAACGTCCCCGGAATTTGGAAAAACAAATTCGGCGCCCGGAGGGAGGGTTCCGGGGGCCCTCCGTATGGGGGGTATACTAATGAAGAGTGTCCTCCATCCTGGGTCACGGGCTGGCCGGCATGAGCCTCTGGGCGCTCGGCCGGCGAACACCGCCGCTCCGACCGCTGGAGCACCGCGCCTGGCTCGCCGGAGCCGCCGCCGCGGCCTGCGTCCCGGACCTGGACGCGCTTCTGGGGCTTCCCCATCGGGGACCCACCCATACCCTCGGATTCGCCCTGCTGATCGCCGGCTTCGCGGCCGCAGTCGCGGCGCTCCGGGGCCTCCGCAAGGAGGCGGCCGGCATCCTGGCGGCAGGCACGCTGATCGTCTGGTCGCACCCGCTCCTGGACCTCTGCACGGGGGGCGGGCCCGACGTGGCGCCGTTCCAGCCATTCTGGGGCCGGGCCTTCGCCCCGATGGCGGGGGGACTTCCCCTGACGGCGTATACGGGCGACGTCGGCGGCCTCGCCGGCATTCTTTTCAATCCGTGGACGATCTGGGCGATGCTCGTCGAGGCGGCGATCTTCGGTCCTATGTTCGCGGCGACCGTCGTGGATCGCCGGAGCCGCGCGATCGGGCTCGCGGCGGCCGGCGCATCGCTCTGGATTTTGCTGGCCCTGGCGGGCCGACGCTGACTTCCGGCTCCCTCCGGCCGCAAATAACTTTTTGGCGGCTGCCGGGCTCCGTCGTGAGGTATAGGAGGGTTATGACGGCGATGGGCGACACATCGATCGGGGGCTCGCGGCGCGACTTCCCGTCCACCTCCTGGAACCTCATCCGCGGGGCGGGCAAAGCCCAGCGGGAGCACTTGGAGCGGCTGATCTACCTTTACTGGAAGCCCGCTTATCTTTATCTCCGCGCCTGCGGACGCAAGAACGTCGAGGACGCCAAGGACCTCACCCAGGAGTTCTTCACCCGCCTCGTCGAGCGCAAGGACTGGGAGAAGCTCAGCCCCGACCGCGGCAGCTTCCGGGGCTTCCTCAAGCGCGCGCTGAAGAATTTCATGATCGACGCCGCCCGCCGCGAACAGGCCCGGCGCCCTCAGGAGGGCCTCTTCCTCTTCCGCTTCGAGGACGTGCGCGACGCC
>DASQOM010000214.1:0-3618 GCA_035644495.1 Planctomycetota bacterium
GACCTCGAGGAGGAGAACAGCGGCACCTCGGTCGAGCTGAAGAAGGAGGCCGAGGACGAGCAGATCGACCTGTCGGCCATCACCGAGGGCGAATCCGGAGTCGTCAAGCTGGTCAACAACATCATCGCCCAGGCGCTCAAGTCGAAGGCGTCCGACATCCACATCGAGCCCTACGAGAAGTCCGTCAGCATCCGCTACCGCATGGACGGCGTGCTGAAGAGCCTCGACGAGGTGCTGAAGCAGAACCGGATGCCGCCGAAGTCCATGGTCAACTCCATGATCTCGCGCATCAAGATCATGTCGTCGCTGGACATCGCCGAGCGCCGCGTCCCGCAGGACGGCAAGTTCCAGGTGAAATTCGAAGGGCGCCAGGTCGACTTCCGCGTCTCGATCCTGCCGACCATCTTCGGCGAGAAGGCCGTGCTGCGCATCCTGGACTCGTCCAGCCTGAACATCGGCATCGACAAGCTGGGCTTCGAGCCCTTCGCGGAAACCTCCTTCCGCAAGGCGCTGGCCGCTTCCTACGGCATGCTCCTGGTGACCGGGCCCACCGGTTCGGGCAAGTCGACGACTCTCTACGCGTCGCTCCGCGAGGTGCTGGACCCCGAGGAGAACGTCTGCACGGTGGAGGACCCGGTCGAGTACCAGCTCGAGGGCGTCATCCAGGTTCCGGTGAACGTGAAGCGCGGCCTGACGTTCGCGGCCGCGCTCCGGAGCCTGCTGCGTCAGGACCCCGACACCATCATGATCGGCGAAATCCGCGACTTCGAGACCGCCGACATCGCCGTCAAGGCCGCCATCACGGGCCACCTGGTGTTCTCGACGCTGCACACGAACGACGCAGCGAGCTCCATCACCCGCCTCGTGGACATGGGCATCGACCCGTTCATGGTTTCGTCGTCCCTGATCCTCGTGGCCGCCCAGCGCCTCTGCCGCAAGCTCTGCGACCGCTGCAAGCAGCCGGTGGAGGCGATGCCGAAGTGGGAGGACATGCAGAAGATGGGCTTCTGGGAGGAGGACCGGGCGGAGGCCAAGCTGTGGAGGGCCGTGGGCTGCACGGCCTGCGCCAACGGCTACCGCGGCCGCTTCGCCATCCTCGAGGCCCTGCCGGTCGACGAGGACGTCAAGCGCATGATCATCGAGCGCCGCTCGGCCATGGAGATGAAGAAATTCTGCATGGAAAAGAAGGGCATGCTCACCCTCCGCCGCACCGGGCTCCTCAACGCGATGCGCGGGCGGACCACGCTGGAAGAGATCATGCGCATGACCATGGCGGACGACTAGGCCGTCCGGCTCCCCCGCGACCATTTACAATGCGCGGCCCCCGGGGTACACTAGCCCCAGACCAGCAAGGAGAACGCTCATGGCCGTCTTCGCCTACACCGCCAAGGGTCCCGACGGGAAGAAGGTGGAGAGCGTCATCCGCGCATCCGACAAGGGCGCGGCCCAGGCCGAGCTGAAGAAGAAGAACCTCACCGTCGCCAGCATCATCGAGCAGAAGACCGCCAAGAAGAGCAGCTTCTTCGGGCCGCCGCGCCCGCGCGTCAAGACGAAGGACATCGCTGTCATGACGCGGCAGCTGTCCACCATGATCAGCGCCGGCATCCCGCTGCTCGAGTCGCTGGAAATCCTGCATGAGCAGGCGTCGGACCCCGGCTTCAAGCTCACCCTCGACAAGATCATCGAGCGCGTCCGCGCCGGCTCCGACTTTTCGACCGCCCTGTCGGAGCACAAGCTGTTCACCAAGATCTACGTGAACATGATCAAGGCCGGCGAAGCGTCCGGCCAGCTGGACGTCATCCTCCAGCGCCTCGCGGATTACATGGAATCGGTCGAGGAATTGAAGCGCGAGATCAAGGCCGCCATGACCTACCCGGTGATCTCGTTGGTGCTGATCCTGACGATCACCATCGGCCTGGTCGTCGGCATCGTGCCGAAGTTCCAGACCATCTTCATCCAGATGGAGATGAAGGAGCTGCCGCTGCCCACGGAGATCCTGCTGAAGATCAGCGACGCCCTCCGCGATCAGTACCTGATCGTCGGCGGCGTCGCCATCGTCGTCATCGTCGGGTTCTTCATGTATATCAAGACCAAGCCGGGCATGCGGCAGTGGCACTGGGTCATGCTGCACGCGCCCGTGTTCGGCCCCCTGTTCCGCAAGGTGGCCATCTCCCGCTTTTCGCGCACGTTCGCCACGCTCATCCAGTCGGGCGTCCCGATGCTGGGCGCCCTCGACATCGTCGCCGCCACGGCCGGCAACGTCCTCGTCGAAGAGGCGGTGCTCAAGGCCAAGGACGCGGTCTCGAAGGGCGAGACGCTCGGCGACCCGCTGACCGCGACGCGCGTGTTCCCGCCGATGGTGACGCGCATGATCTCGATCGGCGAGAAGACCGGCGCCCTCGAGAAGCTGCTCATGAAGATCGCCGAGTTCTACGACGGCGAGGTCCGCGCGACGGTCAAGGCGCTGACGTCCCTGATCGAGCCCTTGCTGATCGCGACGATGGGCTTCATCGTGGGCTTCATCGTCCTGTCGATCTTCCTGCCTATCATCAAGATCCAGCAGAGCCTGTCCAAGTAGGATCCGCGCGTGGCTTACCGGGCTGCGGCGATCGCGGATCGGCAGCAGCTGGAGTCCCGGCTCAAGGGGCTGATGTTCAGCCGCCTCGCCATCGCGGTCGTCGGCATCGCCGCCACCCTCCTGGTCCGCTGGCCCGAACCCGGCTCCGGCGCCCCCTATTACACCCTGCTGGCCGCCTGCCTCCTCAACCTCGTCTACCTCATCCTCGCCCGCGCCGGCGTCGCCCTCCGCTCGCTCGCCGTCGCCCAGCTCGTCCTCGACATCCTCATCGTCGGCGTCCTCACCTACCTGACCGGCATCGACGGCTTCTTCGCGTTCCTCTACTTCGGCACCGTCATCGCCGCCGCCCTCATCCTGGGCATGCGCATGGCCGTCGGGATGGCCTCGGCCGCGTCGATCGTCCTCTCGGTCGTCTGGATCCTCTTCTTCGTCTCGCTGCTGCCCGAGCCCGGCCTGAAGCTGCCGCTCGTGGACCCGCGCGTGGTGGCCGACTACGGCGCGCGCCAGAAGTTCATCCTGCCGTTCCTGTTCTTCTTCGCGCTCTCCCTCCACGTCGTCGCGCTGCTCGCCGGCCGCCTGACGGCGGAAGTCAGCCGCGTCCGCATCCTGAACGAGGAGATCCTCCAGAACATGGCCGGCGGCGTGCTCGCGGCCGACCGCTTCGGCGGGATCCAGTTCATCAACGCCCCGGCGTCGAAGATGCTCGGGCTGCGCGAGCCCGACTCGCTCCGGGGCCGCCAGATCGATGAGGTCCTGCCGCGCGAGTTCGCGGAGTTCCTGCGCCGCGCGATGCGGGACGGCGAGCGGCACTCGCAGGAGTTCCTGCTCCACGGCAGCCCGGTCCGCGTCGCGGTCACGAGCGTCGGCGACGGCGAGGGCCGCGGCCTGCGCGGCGTCATCGCGATCTTCCACGACCTGTCGCTGCGGACGCAGATGGAGGAGATGACGCGGCGCGCCGAGCGGTTCCGCGCGCTGCTGGAGATGAGCGCGGGCATGGCGCACGAGATCCGGAACCCGCTGGCCTCGATCCGCGGGGCCGC
>DASQOM010000215.1:0-6137 GCA_035644495.1 Planctomycetota bacterium
CTCGATTCTGCACGGCGTCCTGGCATTGTGCAGCACCCACTGGACGTCGGCGACCGAGAGGATGGGCTGTCCCTGGAGCCGGACGATCGCGTCGCCCGCCTTGAAACCGCCCTTTTCCGCGGGCGAGCCGGGAGCGACTGACTTCACCGTCGCGCGCTCCTTGAGATCGAGCGAGAGGCCGACCGCGTCGGGCATCGGATACGCCCAGAGAAGCGCGTCCGACACCGGCTGGCCGCCCGACCGCAGGCTCCAGATCTCCGCCTCGCGGACCATATGGCAGTGCACGCACTTGGCCCGGGAGCCGTCGGCCGGCACCGCGTTGGGGCGGTTCTTCATGTCGGGGATCGCTTCGGGGGTCTTCCACGTTACGGCCGGCCCGATCTTCGCCGAGAAGTCCTTCGCGTTCGCCGGCCAGCCCTGATGGAAGTCCAGCGCGGCCTCGAGCGCCTTGCGGAGGCCCTCGATGGAGACGCGCTCGGCCTTCCCCTTTTCGCCCGCCTTGCTGCCGTAGCGGCCGTAGATGGCGCGGTCCGCGTTCATCAGCACGACCGCCCAGTTGAGGTCGTAATCGAACTGGAAGAACGAGAGGTCGAGGCCGTAGCCCTGCACGATGCGGACGCAGACGAACTTGTCCATGAGCGCGGCGAGCTCGGCGTCCTCGCGCGACGACACCTGCTTGTCGAAGCCCTTGAACGTGATGCAGGGCACGCAGCGCAGCACCACCATCATCGGCTTGCCCGACTTCTTCGCCTCCGCGACGCCTGCGTTAAGGTCGTCGTAGATCCAGGTCCCCTTGAGCTCCGTGTCCTTGAGCGCCTCGCGGAGCTTGTCCTTCTCCTGCGGACCGGCGGCCACGGCCAGGCAGACGACGGCGGCGGCGAACAGGTGTTTCATGGGCTCATCCTCCTGGGATCAACGTAGCCCTGACCCCGCGGATAAGTACGCGAAAAATAAAAACGCCCGCGGTCCCGGCAGGGACCACGGGCGCTTCTGACTGCTGGTTGCTATCTGCTCTCTACTGAATGCTCCTCAATGGGCCGCTTTCTCCGGCGGCGGCGTTTGCCCCGCCCAGGCCTTCGCCTCGTCCTTCTCCGGGAAGAAGTTCTTGTTCACCTCGGTGTAGAACTTCCATTTCTCGGGCAGCTCGTCCGCCGGGAAGATCGCCTGCACCGGGCACGGCTCGACGCACGCGCCGCAGTCGATGCACTCCTCCGGATGGATGTACAGCATCTTCGGGCCCTCGTAGATGCAGTCCACGGGGCACGCGGGGACGCAGGCTTTGTCCTTGGTGGTGTAGCACGGCTCGGCGATCACGTAGGCCATGGCGGGCTCCTATATTCCGACCATTAGATCCTTGCCTTCCACCTTAACCGGAAAGCAGGGGATTTTAGCACGGGGATTCACCGGCGACTGGCCGTTGGCCACGTCGAACACCCACGCGTGCCACGGGCAGACGATGTTGCATCCCTCCAGCATCCCCTCTGCCAGGGGTCCCCCCTGGTGCGGGCAGATGTTGGATGTGGCGAAGAACTTGCCGTCCACATTGTAAAGAGCGAGTTCCTGGCCGTTGAGCTCGACCTTCACGACGTTTCCAGGAGTCACCTGGTCGACCGTGCCGGCCTTCACCCAGTTATTGGGCATGGGCGCAGTATAGAGGCGCTCTTTCGGGGTGTCAAGAAAGCGGACCCGGGACCGCGGCCGCGCTACTTCAGCCGTTTCAATTTGTTGATACGGCCCGTGGCGTTCCAGTCCTCGACATAGAGGTCGCCCTTCGAATCCCACACCGCGCCGTGCGGCGAGATGAACTCCCCGTCCTTCCACTTCTCGGGCGGGATCGGATTCTTGCCCCGCAGGCCGGGATCGGAGTTCTCGCACAGGTGCTCGATCAGCTTGTTGTCCTTGCCCAGGATCGTGATGCGACCCTGGAGGTCGGGGACGATGATGTCGTCGCCCAGGATGTTGAGCGTGCAGGGGTTGCGCATGCCTTCCTTGCTCTCGCTCACGAACTTTCCGTCCAGCGTGAACCACTGGATGCGGCTGTTGCCGCGGTCGGCCACCGCCATCAGCGGGTCCGCGCCCCGGGTATCGAGACACATCCCGTGCGGCGTGTTGAACTTTCCGCCCTGCCGCTCCGATCCGTTCCAGGAGCGCACGTATTCGCCCTTCGCGTTCCACTGATGCACCCAGCTCAGGCCGTAGCCGTCGCCGACGTAGACGTCGCCGTTCGGCGCGAGGGCGACCCCGGTCGGCTTGTACTGGCCCTTGTCCTTGTAGACTCCGGCCATCTCGGGATAGCCGATCGTCATGAGGACCTCGCCGTCGAGCGAACACTTCACGACCTCATGGCGGCCGAGGTGGCAGAGCCAGAGGACTTCCTTGTCGCCTTCCTTCACGATCTTCATGCCGTGGGAGCCGCCCTTGAACTCCTTGCCCCACGCCTTCACGAAGGTGCCGTCGGCTTCGAAGATGAGGACCGCGTTCTCGGTGTCGGTGTTGAAGTAGACCCGGTCCTTGGAGTCGACCTGGACGTTCCCGTGCGTGCTGCCGACGTACTTCATGCCCGCGGGCAGCTTCGCCCAGCCGGGGATCCATTCATACTTGTGGACGCCGTCGCCCACGACGATCTTGTCCTGCGCCGCGAACAGACGCTGCGGCATCAGCGCCGCGCCGGCGCCCGCCAGGCCGAAGATCCGGATGACTCCCCTGCGCGAAATCTGGCTCACGGTTTCCTCCCCAAGGAATGGCGTTCGAAAAACGGTCTTCCTTCCTTACCCTAATGCTGATGGTCGGGTTGCGGATTCCGGATATGGTCCATCAGCTCGCGGGCCGCGGGCATCCAGGACGAGTCGGGATGGCGTTTGGCCAGGTCCTCGAGCGCTGCGAGGGCCGGCTTGTCCTGGGACGCCTGGTGCAGCACGAAGCCGAGGGCAAAGAGGAGATGATCCTGTTCCGCGCTCGACGGGAAGCGCTGGAGGGCGTCGCGGAGGACGGCGGCCGCTTCGAGGTGCCTGCGCTCCACCGCGAGGACCAGGCCTTCGGTCAGGAGGAGCCGATCGACGGCCGTCGAGTGCCCGTCGGGATCCCGCCGGCGGGCCTCCTCCAGGTGCTTTCTCGCGTCGATGTTCCTGCCGCGCATGACGCGCAGCCGGGCCAGCCGCTCGTGGGCGGCGGCGATGGCGGGGTCCGAGCCCGGCGCCGCCGCCGCCTTTGTGTAGCACTCGTCCGCGCGCCTCGGGCTGTCCGACGAGCGGTAGGCCTCCGCCAGCGCGTAGAGACGCCCCGGGTCGTCGGGGGCCGACTCCAGCGCCTGTCGTGCCGACTTCACGGCCGCAACGCCCGACTCGGCCTTCTCGAGGAAACGGAGAAACGTCTGCGGCCCCGCGTATCCGCGCAGCTCCGACAGGACGTCGCCGTCCGAGTCCACCACGCAACTCGCGAGGACGCCCCGGCTGCCGATGAGGGCTTCGAAGAGGTCGGAGCGCGTCTCCCCGTCGAGCCGGACGCCGACAAAGCGCTCCCGGACCGCCCGCGCGACATCGGGGTGGCCAAAGGTCTCCGCATCCATGGTCTGGCAGAGCGGGCGGTTCGGGGTGTAGAAATGGACCAGCAGCCGCCGATTCTTCTCCCGGGCCTCCGTGCGCGCCGCGTCATAATCGCCGCGCCAGTCGATGCCGTCGGCGGCCAGCGCCAGCAGGAGGGGAATCACGGGCGCGATTATCCTCTTCGGGCCCTTCCGAAACAACGGGGAATGCGCAGCGTATATAGAGTGTCCGCACCTTCAAAAGGAGCCCATCTCATGACCCGGTCCCCCTTCAAGACGATCGCGACCTCCCTGGGCGCCGCCGCCGGCCTCGCGCTGATGGCCGTCGCCGCGCTTACCGTCGAAACGCCGTCCCGCGCGGCCGGCGATTTCACCAAGGTCAGCGAGGAGATGTGCGCCGCCGCCACCGGCCTCTGGAAGAGCCTGACTCCCGAGCAGCAGGCCAAGGCGCACTTCGAATTCAAGGACGAGGAGCGGCTCAACTGGCACTTCATCCCCCGCGACCGGAAGGGTCTTCCGATCAAGGAGATGACGGCCGACCAGAAGAAACTCGCGATCGCCCTGCTCTCGACGGCGCTCAGCGCGAAGGGCCTCGAGAAGGCCACGACCATCATGAGCATCGAACAGATCCTGGCCGAAATGGAAGGCCCGAACCGCAAGATGCCGCGCGACCCCGAACTGTACTACGTCTCGATCTTCGGCACCCCCGAGGCGAAGGGCGTCTGGGGCTGGCGCGTCGAAGGCCATCACGTGTCGATCAACATCACGCTCGCCGGCGGAAAGATGATCGCCGCGACCCCGGCGTTCCTCGGCAGCAATCCGGGCGAAGTGAAGAACGGACCGCGCAAGGGTCTCCGCGTGCTCGGGAACGACGAGGAGATGGGCCGCGCGATCGTCAAATCCCTGAGCGACGAACAGAAGGCCGCCGCCATCTTCACGAAGGAAGCCCCCAAGGAGGTGATCCTCGTCCCGAAGGAGAAAATCCGGCAGCTGGACCCCGTCGGGATCGCCTGGGCCAAGCTCGACTCGAAGCAGCAGGAAGCCGTCTGGACGCTGATCCAGGAGTATGCGAACCGCCTTCGCGGCGAGTTCGCGGAGCGCGACCTCGACCGGATCGAGAAGGCCGGCCGCGACAAGATCAGCTTCGGCTGGGCCGGCGGCCTCGAGCGCGGCGAACCCCACTATTA
The DNA here is from genome assembly GCA_035644495.1 of Planctomycetota bacterium. Classification (GTDB taxonomy): domain Bacteria; phylum Planctomycetota; class MHYJ01; order MHYJ01; family JACPRB01; genus JACQFK01. Next base: position 4,729 of record DASQOM010000215.1, read on the forward strand.
TCGCGTGCAGGGGCCGACGTTCGTGGTCGAGTACGACAACGTCCAGAACGGCGCGAACCACGTCCACTCGGTCTGGCACGATCCGACCAGCAACTTCGGCGAGGACATCCTTCGCGCCCACCACGAGGCCGAGCACAACAACAAGTAGATGCTGACGCTCGCCCTCCTTCTGCTGCTGCAGGACGCGCCCGTCGAGCTCCCCGCTCCGGCCGGTGTCGATCTCGCCAGGCCCTGGAAGCTGAAGCGCGCCTCCGACGGCCGCGAGCTTCCGGCCCAGGCGGTCGGCGGATCGATCGTCTTCATGGCCGGCCCGGGCACCGAGGACTGCCGTGTCGAAGGGGCCGTCCCCTCGGACTTCCCGAGGGTCGAGTGCGTGGACAACGGGAAAAACCTGACCGTGTCGTTCGGAGGGAAGCCCGTTCTCCGCTACAACCACGCCGTCATCGAGCAGTCCGACCCCGTCTTCTCGCGAAGCGGATACCTGCATCCGATCTGGACGCCGGCGGGGAAGACGATCACGAACGACTCCCCCCCGAACCACCGTCACCATCACGGGCTCTGGTCGGCCTGGACGAGCTCCGAATTCGAAGGCCGCAAATCGAATTTCTGGGAATCCAAGGAGAAGCAGGGTCGGATCGAGTGCCTCAAGGTCGAGGAGATCGTGTCGGGTCCCGTCTTCGCCGGCTTCAAGGCGCGCCACCGCTTCATCAACCTCAATGCGCCCGACGGGCCCAAGGTCGCGCTGGAGGAGGTCTGGGAGGTCCGCGTCTACGCGCGCGCCGACCGCTTCGTGTTCGACCTCGTCTCGACGCAGACCGCGGCGACCTCGCAGCCGCTCGTGATCAAGGAGTACCGTTACGGCGGGATCGGCTTCCGGGGTTCCGCGGACTGGGAAGGCAGGACGGGCGCCGAATTCCTGACGAGCGAGGGAAAGACGCGCATCGACGGCCACGCCACGAAGGCGAAGTGGTGCGTCGAGAGCGGCAAAGTCGGCGGCGCGGAGGCGTCGATCGCGTTCCTCTGCCATCCCTCGGATTTCCGCTTTCCGCAGCCGATGCGGATCCACCCCGACGAGCCCTTCTTCAACTGGGCCGTCCCGCAGGGCGGCGATTTCTCGATCGAGCCGGGCAAGCCTTATGTCGCGCGCTACCGTTTCATCGTCTCCGACGGCAGGCCGACGGCCGACGACCTGGACGCCGCTTGGGCCTCCTACGGCGAGCCGCCGAAAATCACCCTCCGACCCGCCAGGTAACTTCCATTGACGGTCCGGACGGCGAAGAAGTAACATCCGGACAGGATGGCGCTGGAAGCACTGAACCGCTATCTGGAGAGGGTTGCCGGCCGTACCGGCTGGCCGCAGATCGTCGAGCATGCCTGGGGGGATACCCCGCAGGCATGCTCGACGATCT
>DASQOM010000216.1:0-12648 GCA_035644495.1 Planctomycetota bacterium
AAGCCTGATGAAATTCCTGAGACCACTCAGCGGTCCCAAGCCCAAGCCGCAGGATCGCCGCAAGGACGATTCCGGCGCCTGGGCCCTGGCCGGGGCGCTGGCGAAGGATCGCCGGAGCGGCCTCGACCGTCGCGCGCGGCCGGTCCGGGGCTCCGGACGTTCGCCCTCCTGAGCCCCCGCGCCGGTCCCTTCTTCGGTCCCCACCCCTGCAATGATCCCGGGACGCCGCGCTTATAGAGGGTGATGACCGCGATCCACCTGCGGCAGCCGACGGATACGCGCAAGGGTCAGATGTGGCGCGACGTGGGCCTGAAGGACTGGCTCTTCGAGATCGACGCCGCCTCGGGCGACGACATCGGCCGACGCCTGCTGGCGATTTTCACGGATGCCGACGCGGCCGCCTCAGCCGTCGCGAAAGCCCGCGCGTTCACGGCGGAACGCGGGAAGTCCATGATGGCGGCCCTGGGCGCCCATCTCTGAGGATCCTCGTCGAACGGGCGTCGATCGGGTACAACATCCGGACCTTGAAAGGAGCCTCCATGGGCAAGGCCGGAGCCGGACGCATCCTCATCCCGATCGGCGACGCGAGCGAAGTCCTCGACACCTTCTATCCGCTCTTCCGCTTCGAGGAGGACGGCTTCGTCCCGGTGGTCGCCGGTCCGCAGGCGCGGCTCTACCATCTCGTGCTGCACGAGGTCCCGCCCGGCTCCAAGGTTCCGTGGGACATCACCGAGGAGCGCCCCGGCTACCACCTGCGCGCCGAGATCGCCTTCAAGAAGGTGAATCCGAAGGACTATATGGCGCTCTTCCTCTCCGGCGGCCGGGCGCCGGAGTATTTGCGGGACGACGAAAACCTGCTGCGGATCACACGACATTTCTTCGAGGCGGGGAAGCCCGTCGCCTCGGTCTGCCACGGCGTCGAGATCCTGACCGCAGCGGGCGTGATCGAGGGTCGCACGGTGACGACGGTGGCCAAGTGCGCCCGCGACGCCGCGCAGGGCGGGGCGCGCTACGTCGACAAGCCCGTCGTCGTGGACGGCAACCTAGTCAGCGCGCGGACCTGGCACGACAACGCGCCCTTCCTGCGCGAGTTCATGAAGCTGCTGCGCGGAAAATCCAAAGTGGTCTGACCAGTTCAGAGGCCGGCGGGCGTATCACAGTCATGATGACGCTGCTGCTCGCCCTGCTGGCCGCCCAAGATCTCCAGGAAGGCTCGGTCGTCGACGTCGGCGGATTCAAGGTGACGGTGACCCGGATCGATGCGCTGCCCTGCGTCGAGAGCGACTATACCCGCCGCTTCCGCTTCGACTCCGCCGACAACCCCAAGCTGAAGGAACTCCGCGAGACGTACCGCCTCGACGACGTCGTCGCCGCGGGGAAGGACGAGTTCGACCGCCAGGTGCTGCTGCTCGACTGGACCCATCATCAGTTCAAGAAGTTCGGCCGCCCGACGGCGAATCCGAAGGGCGCGCTCGAGATCCTCAAGGGGGTGGAGGAGGGGCAGACCTTCTTCTGCGCCCACTATGGCGCCACCTACTGCTCCGCGGCCGCGTCGCTCGGCTGGGTCGACCGCACCCTGGCCCTTCGACGTCACAAGGATTACCCCGGCGCCGGAGCGCCCGAGCACACGTCGACGGAGATCTGGTCGAACCAATACCGCAAGTGGGCGGTGATGGATCCGACGGCCGACATGTACGTCGAGAAGGACGGCGTACCGCTCAACGGCGTCGAGATCCGGACGGAGTGGTTCGAGCGCGAGGGGAAGGACCTGGTCTTCGTCGTCGGCAGGGAACGGAAGCGCCACCGGAAGGCGGATCTGCCCATCTTTCTCGGCCGCTTCCCGGGCTTCGGCGACCTCACGGTCCCCGCCAACGAGATGGAGAAATACGGGTTCATCGGCTACGTGCCCAACACCAATCTGATGGACGCGGGCGACGACTATGGCAGGATGTTCATCGTCAAGGACCACTGGTGCGAGGGAACGAAGTGGCATGAACGCGTCAACCCCGCCAACCCCGCGGTGGATCCCTATTTCCCCCTGGGACAGGCGGCGCCGGGCGTGTCGGTCGACGGGGGAGCGCTGAAGGTCGCGCTCCGGACGATGACGCCGAACTTCAAGGAGTACCGGGCGCGGATCGACGGGGGCCCCTGGGCGGCGTCCGCGGAGTCGCTGACCTGGACCCTGCACGCGGGATCGAACAAGCTCGAGTTGAAGACGGTGAACCGCTTCGGGGTGGACGGGCCCGTGTCGACGATCGAGGTGAACGCCTCCCGGTGAGGGGCATTTTTTTGCAACTCGGTTGATGGTTAACCGCACGGCCACAGCCACGGGGCCACCGACGAATTCGGCCGCCGCGCGGTGGAGAAGGTCGCGACGATCTACGACCTGCACGCGACGATGCTGCATCTGCTGGGCCTGGACCACGAACGGCCTTCGTACCATCACAACGGAATCGAGCGCCGCCTCACCGACGTGCACGGCCACGTCATCCGCGAGATTCTGGCCTGACCGCACCCGTCCCTGTATGGTAGGGAGGTGCCGCGACCTCTCCTCCCCGCCTCATGACTCCGCCCGACGATTCCGACCCCCGGACGCTGCGCCGCGTCGTGCTGGCGAGCTTCATCGGCACCGCCATCGAGTGGTACGACTTCTTCCTCTACAACACGGCTGCGGCCCTCGTCTTCGACAAGCTCTTCTTCCCGAAACTGGAGCCCGCCAACGCGACGCTGGCCGCCTTCGCGACGTATTCCGTCGGCTTCTTCGCTCGGCCGCTGGGAGGCATCGTCTTCGGCCACTTCGGCGACCGGGTGGGCCGGAAGTCCATGCTGGTCATCACGCTCATGATGATGGGCGTCTCGACGTTCCTGGTGGGGCTCGTTCCGACCTATGCGACGATCGGCGCGGCGGCGCCGCTGCTGCTCGTCGTCCTCCGCTTCGTCCAGGGCTTCGGGGTGGGCGGGGAGTGGGGCGGCGCGGTCCTGATGGCGGCGGAGCACAGCCCGAAAAAGAAGCGCGGACTCTCGGCGAGCTGGGCGCAGGCGGGCGTCCCCGCCGGCCTCATCATCGCCAACGGCGTGTTCGCCGCCACCAGCCGGCTCACCGGAGATCACTTCATCGAGTGGGGCTGGAGGATCCCGTTCCTCCTGGGCATCGCGCTGGTCGGCATCGGGATGTTCATCCGCCTGAAAGTCCTCGAGACGCCCGCGTTTTCCCGCGTGCGGGAATCGACGGGCGTCGCGCGGATCCCCCTGTTCGAGGTGCTGCGGACCCATCCGAAGAACGTGGTCCTGGCCATGGGCGCGCGCTTCGCGGAGAACGTCTCGTTCTACCTGTTCACCGCCTGGATCCTGACCTACTCGACGGTGCAGCTCGGACTCCCGAAATCCGCAGCCCTGAACGGCCTGCTCGCGGCGTCCGCGGCGGAGTTCGTGACGATCCCCCTGTACGGCGCGCTGTCCGACCGCTTCGGGCGACGGCCCGTCTATATGCTCGGCGCCGCGCTCACGGGTCTCTTCGCCTTCCCCTTCTTCTGGATGGTCGACCTGCGTTCGGTGCCGATGCTCTGGACCGCGCTGATCCTGGCGCTGGCCGTCGCCCACGCGGCGATGTACGGCCCGCAGGCGGCGTTCTTCTCGGAACTCTTCGGCGCGAACGTGCGATACAGCGGCGCCTCGCTCGGCTACCAGCTCTCGTCGGCGCTGGCGGGAGGACTCGCGCCGCTCATGGCCGGCGGTCTGCTCCGCCTCTCGGACGGCCAGTCCTGGTCGGTCGCGCTCTACCTCGCGGCGTCGTCGCTGCTCACGCTGGTCTGCGTCTATATGGCCGCCGAGACCTCGCGCTCCGACCTGCGCTGAGGACTCAGGCGATCGGCAGCGGCGTCAGCGCGCGGCTCAGGTCGTCGTGGATCCTCCGGACCTCGTCCGCGGCGGGATCCTCCGCGCCGGTCCCCAGGGTCTCCAGATAGCGGCACGACGCGTGTCCGGCGGCGGCCTTGTCATAGACCGTCACCCACTGGTCGCGGGCCGCCTTGCGTTCCGCATTCACCGGCCAGATCGCGGGCCGGAAGTGACGGCCGATGCCGATGCGCCAGGGCTTGGGGCTGACGCGGGCGCGGAAACAGAACTGCCGCGTGCACATGCGGACATAGAGGGGATCGCTGCCGAGCGCCTGGAAGAATTCCGCGACCGACGCCGACGACGGGTCGAAGAGCTGGTGCAGCACGAGCACGCGAAGGCCGGCGGGCGTCCGGTAGATCCGGGTCCTCCAGGAGGGATGCGTGGACATGAACTTCACGACCCGGCCGCGCGCCGCAGCCTCCGCGCCCGCCTCGATCTTCGGCGACCGCCCCGGCGGGTCCGTGTCGGGGAAGTCGATGTCGGCGAACAGAACGTCCGGGGTGTTCAGGCAGAGGGCGCCGTAGAGGTTCCGGGTGACGAGCGTCTCGCCATGGCGGGAGACGATCTCCTCCCGGATGGGGACGCCGTCCGCGCCGTTATAGGAGACGCGGAATTCGCGGCGCCGCAGGGTCTCGCCGGCGAGGATGCGCTGGAGGGCATCCGCCGCGCGGGCGTCGCCATGGCGCAGCGCGTCTTCCGGGCTCGCGTCGGACCAGCCCCAGCGCCGGACCGTGATCTGTCGCCCCCCGCGCCGGTCGCGGGCCCGTCCCTCCGCCCAGTACTTCGGCACGATCATGCCGGCCATCGACGGAGTCTACCATGTTGTTAGATACGGGCCCTGAAACCTTACCAATGGGCAATGATCCTGGTCGCGCTGCTTCTGGTCGCGGGCCTCGTCGCCGACGACGAACTGCCGCGCGCGCCCGAGTCCTATAAGGTGGAACGGCTCCTGGAGGTTCCTCCCGAGCTGGGCTCCTGGGTCGCGATGACCTTTGACGGCCGCGGCCGCCTGATCGTCTCTCCCGAGAAGGGACCCTTGAGAATCGTCGATCCGACCACCCGCCGCGTCGAGACGATCGACGTCCCCGTCGGCGACGCGCAGGGTCTCCTATGGGCCTTCGACAGCCTCTACGTGAACGGGAAGGGGCCGTCGGGCGCCGGGCTGTATCGCATCCGCGACAAGGACGTCCGCCTCCTCCGCGCCTGGCCGATCGAGATGACCGAGCACGGCCCGCACGGGATCACGCTCGGCCCGGACGGCAAGCTCTACCTCATCAACGGCAACTACACGCCGGTCCCGAAGGATCTCTCCCCGCGCTCGCCCCATCGAAACTACAAGGAGGACCTGCTCCTCCCGCGCCAGTGGGACGCGACCGGCCACGCGGTCGGACTCCTCGCGCCGGGCGGCGTCGTCCTGCGCACCGACCCCGACGGCCGCGAGTGGGAGCTCTATTGCGGCGGCCTGCGGAACTCCTACGACCTCGCGTTCAATCCCGACGGAGAGCTCTTCACCTACGACAGCGACATGGAGCGGGACCTCGGGACACCGTGGTACCGCCCCACGCGGATCTTTCACCTGGTCCCGGGCGGGGAATATGGCTGGCGCTCCGGGACGGGCAAGTGGCCGTCGACGTGGCCCGACGTGGTCCCGTCCATCGTCGACGTCGGTCGCGGCTCGCCGACCGGCGTGGTCTTCGGGACGCGGAGCCGATTCCCCGAGCGCTACCGCCGCGCCCTCTTTGCCGCGGACTGGGCTTTCGGCCGCATCCTGGCCGTGCACCTGACGCCGCGCGGCGCGACCTATGACGCGACCTTCGAGCCCTTCGTCACCGGCCAGCCGATGAACGTGACCGACCTCGAGTTCGGACCCGACGGGGCGCTGTATTTCATCACCGGCGGCCGCGGGACGCGGACCTCTCTCTATAAGGTCGCCTACGACGGACCGGCCGGGACCGACCCCGCGGCGACGCCGTCGCCGGCGCGCGAGTTGCGACGGCAGCTCGAGGCGGGAGCGGATCCCTGGACGGCGCTCGACAATGCCGACCGCTCGATCCGGACGGCGGCGATCCTCGCCCTCGAGCGGCAACCGGTCGACTCCTGGCGCGCCCGCGCGCTGTCCGAGAAGCATCCCCGCGCGGCACTGACGGCGTTATTGGCGCTGGCCCGGTCGGGAACCCGCGAGGACCTGGATCCGTTCCTGGCCGCGCTGGGCCGCATCGACTGGGCGGCATCTTCCGAGGCCGACCGGCTGGAGCTGCTCCGCCTCTATGAGCTGGGCTTCCTCCGGCTCTCGCCGCCCGGAGCGGAGGCCCGCGCCCGGGCGCTGGAGCAGCTGGATGCGCGCTATCCGTCGGGAAGCGACCCCGTCGACCGGGCGCTGTGCGAAGTCCTCGCCTTTCTCGACGCGCCCCGCATCGTGCCGCGGACGCTCGCACGGATCCGCGCGGCCAGGTCGCAGGAGGAAGCGACGCATTTTGTGTTCGTGCTGCGGACCTTGCGGAAGGGCTGGACGACCGAGGAACGGCGCGAGTACTTCTCCTGGTTCGGCAGGTTCTCCGACTATAAGGGGGACATCGGGTTCCCCCTCTTCCTCCGCAACATCCGGTCGGATGCGCTGTCGACGATGACCGAGGCCGAGCGCAAGCCGCTGGAGTCCTTGCTCGAGGGGCAGTTCCGGGCGACGATGCGGATCGTGCCGCCCTCGCCGGACGCGGTCGTCCACGTCTGGACGGTCGAGGAGATCGCGCCCGAGATCGAGAAGGGCCTGGGCCGGCGCAACCTCGTGCGAGGGAAGGCTTCGTTCGTCAAGGCGCAGTGCCTGGCCTGCCACCGCCTGGACGGCGAAGGGGGCGCGGTGGGCCCCGACCTCACCGGACTCTCGAAGCGCTTCTCGCGGCGGGACCTGCTCGAGGCCATCCTGCTCCCCTCGAAGAACGTCTCCGATCAGTATCAGAACACCCTGGTCCAGACCGTCGACGACGACGTCATCGTCGGCCGCCTCCTCTCGGAGGACGCGGAAAGCGTCACGCTGCGGCCGGATCCGCTCGGGGATGCGACGGTGCGGATCGCGCGAAAGGCGATCGCGCGGCGCAAGCCGTCGACCCTCTCCCCGATGCCGGAAGGGCTGGTCAACACGCTGAGCCGGCTGGAGCTGCTCGACCTCCTCGCCTACCTCGAAGCCGACGGCCGGATCGACGGCGCGCGCTGACGTTCACCAGCGCCGCATTTCCCGCGTAACACTATGCCCGTTTTCGTTTCTTTGTTCGAAGTTTCAAGACGACCCGGATACGGAAGGATTCGCATCGTGACGAGCGCCCCGGTCTGTCCCCGCTGCGGAGGAAAGCTCCTCTGGAACGGACGAGGATACGCCTGCATCTCCTGCCCGTACCACTCCAAGCCCTCCCGCCCGAAGAGGAAGACGCGGAAGAAGTAGCCCGTCGAGCGCGGATTTTCTAAGCTCGACCCCGAAGATGCCGCGCCTGCCCGAGACTCCGCGCGATGCCCGAGGGCTTCCGGTGGAAGGCTATGTCCGCCGGCTGGTCTGGGGGATCCTGTTCGTCGTGGGATCGGTCGCGCTCTTCGGCGCAGCGGCCGGCGACCACGGGCGCGCCGACTGGATGCTGGCGAGCGGCCCGCTCTTCGCCGTCGGCGTCCTCATCCTCCTCCTCGCGCGTCGCTACCGCCGCCGCGTCCGGGCGCTCTACAGTCTCGGCAGGGAGATGGGCGCCGCGATCACCCAGATCACGACGGTGTACCGGAACGGATTGCTGAGCGGCTGGGTCACGACGTTCCGCCTGAACGACGCGCCGGGGGGCGAGGTGAAGATCGCGCTCGGAATGAACCCGGAGCTGGTCCCGATGACGCTCCTCGTCCTCGACGGCTGGGTCGGCGTCCATGCGGAACACGAGAAGACCCGGCTGTTCCGCCGCTGCCGCCTGCCCGCCGCCTAGTCCGAAAACGCCGGGTGCTTGGCGTTCCCCATCGCGACGATGTACGCGATGAGGTCCAGCACCTCGTCCTTCGTCAGCATCACGAGCAGGCCCGTCGGCATCGGCGAGACGTCCGACGGCGTCACGCGGCTGATGTCGGCCTTCTTGATCGTCACGACCTTGTCGGGCTCCGCCAGGTTCTCCGCGAGCTGGATCGCGTCGCCGTCGCGCTTCACGATCATGCCCTTGAAGCGGTCGTCGTTCTTCAGGAAGACGGCGACCACTCGGAACTCGTCCTTGATCTTCAGCGACGGATCCAGGATCTGCCGCAGCAGTTCGGGGCCGGGATACTCGATCGAGACCTTCGAGAGGTCCGCGCCGACGTGGCCGCCCTGGCCCTGGACGTTGTGGCACGAGATGCAGCCCGCGACCTGGAACATCTCCTTGCCCCGGGCGAAGCTGCGGCCCTTGAGCGGCGCGTCGAGGGCGCCCTTGAAGTCCTCCATCGTCCACATCTTCTGGAATTTCCGCGCGTTGGCCGCGGGCTTGAAGTTCGGATCGAGCAGCTCCTCGGGCGAGTAGAAATCCTGCTTGGCCTTCGTCGCCTCGCGCACCTGCCGGATCTTCGCGGCGGGGATGACGGCGCCCTTGTTGCCGAACGAATTGCGCACGAAGGCGATCACCGCCGACAGCTCCTCGTCGTTCAGCAGACCGCCGAACGGCGTCATGGGCACGAGGCCGGGATACTTCTTTCCGTCGAGCTCCAGGGGGCCGACCATGCCCTTGAGCGTGAGCTTGACGAGGCGATCGTCGTCGCCGACCCAGCTGCTCTTCGCGAGCGGCGGGAAGCCGGACAGCGCCAGACCTTCGCCGTCGGGCTGGTGGCAGGTCGAGCAGTATCCCTCGCGTCCGTAGATCTCGGCGCCTTTGATGAAGAGCTTGCGGTCGTCGCCCTTCAGATGTTCGGGCGCCCGGACGACCGTCACGTCCTCCACCGTCTCGTTGTTCAGGTAGGCCTTCGCGACGCGGTACGTGTCCTTGATGAAGCGGTCCTTGGTCAGCATGTCCGCGGGATCGGCGCTCTTCTCCGCCTCGGTGAGGATCGACAGGCCGGCGTCCTTGCCCATCCACGACGCGGCCACGATCGCGCAGAGTTTGACGCGGCCGTGCGGGTCGCGCGCCGACTTCTTGAGCAGCTCGACCTGGTCCGCGAGGCGGTGGCCGTTGTAACGGATGACGTCGACGCAGGCCGCGCGCACGCGGTAGTCCTTCGCGTCCATCAGGCCGTGCAGCAGGGCCTCGTCCACATGGTTCTGGCCCCAGGTGGCCCAGAGCCCTTCGAGCATCCACCGCTCACAGTTCGGATCCTTGGCGTCCAGGGACGCGACCCACGACGTGACCGCGGGCAGCACCTCGGCGGGCCTGTGGGCGCGGAGCTCGCGCTGCGACCGGTACCGCGCGCGGTACTCGGGCAGCTTGAGGTTCTCCAGCAGCTGCGCCACGGTCGCACCGGCGACCTTCGGCGGCGTCACGAGCGGCAACGCGGGATACGTGATCCGGTAGATGCGGCCGTGCGTGTGGTCGCGGTTCGGGTCGCGCGCGTTGTGCTGCATATGGCCGATCAGGGGGTTGTGCCAGTCGATGATGTAGAGCGAGCCGTCGGGCGCGAACTCGAGGTCGACCGGGCGGAAATTCGGGTCGCTCGAGACGAGGAGGTCCTGGCGCCACTTGGTCTTGTAGCCGGTGCCGTCGTCGATCATCTGGTGCTGCTTGGTGCCGAGGAAGCCGATGTTGTTGTTGATGAGCACGTCGCCCTGCACCTCGGGCGGGAAGTGGCGGCTGCTGACGAACTCCAGGCCGGAGGTCGGGCGCACCTTATGGGCCTGCTCCAGCAGGTCGGGGCTGCGGGGATTCGCGGCGCCGTAGCGCGACTTGATCGAGCCGGGCACCATCCACTCGAAGTCGGGGCCGGACGTGTGCAGGAAGAAGTGCTGGCCCCACTCGTCATAGGCGACGCCCCAGGGGTTCGGGATCGGCAGCTGAGCATGGCGCTCCAGCTGACGGCGCTGGGGCTGGAAGCGGAAGAAGCCGCCGTCGGTGCCGCGGACGGGACCATAAGCGGTCTCGATGTTCGACCGCAGGAAGGTCCCTTCGGCCAGGATGATCGCGCCGGACGGATCCGCCGTGAACGCGTTGATCGCGTGGTGCGTGTCGTGGTCGTCGAAGCCCTCGAAGATGAGCTCGGTCTCGTCGACCTTGTCGTCCCCGTTCTTGTCCTTGAGCAGGGAAAGACGGCCGTTGCCCGCCGAGAGGTACACGCCCTCGGGGGCGAACTCGAACCCGATGGGGATGCTGAGGTGGTCGGCGAAGATCGTCTGCTTGTCGGCCTTGCCGGCCCCCTTCGTGTCCTCGAAGATGATCAGCTTGTCGTCCGCCCTCGGATCCCCGGGGCGCCAGTGGGGATAGGTCGGCATGCAGGCGACCCAGAGGCGGCCCTTGTTGTCGAAGGACATCTGGACGGGCTTCTCCAGGTCGGGGAATTCCTTTTCGCTGGCCCACAGCTCAGCCTTGTAGCCCGGCGGCAGCTTGAAGGCGGCGAGGGCTTCCTTCTCGTCGAGAAACTTGATCCCGCCGCCCTTGGGCTTGAAGTTCGTCTCGACCGGGGGCAGCACGGTCGTGGCGGAGTCCAGGGAGGCCACGTCGATCGTCTTTCCCTCGAGGGCGGCCCAGAGCGCCTGGTCCCGGATCGCGAGCATTTCCCGGTTCTTCTGGATCTCGAAGGGATAGTTCGCCGGGCCGAAGGGGTTGTAGCGGCGGCCGTAGGCGTGGACGCCGTTGGGGATCTTGAAGTCGTTCAGCCAGAAGAAGTCCTTCTCGAGGACGGCGGCCTGCACGGCGGCGCGCTTGGCCTCCATCTTCGCGGACGAGCCCCCGAAGATGCGGTCGGCGAGCAGCGTCGTGAGCTTCCGGTAGCCGGCCTCGTTGAGGAGGGCGCCGTCGGCGGTCAGCGGCGCCTTCGACTCGCGGTACCAGCCCTGCGAGGCCTTGAAGGCATTGACGAAGAGGACGCCGTTCTCGCCCGCGACGGCTTCCATGACCGAGGTATAGGTCGCGAGGAGGCCGTTCTGGATGCGGCCGTCCGGAACGTCCAGGGTCGCGCTGAGGTCCTGGATGGCGGTGGGGGAGACGAGGACCAGGCGGGCCGGAGCCTTGTCGTTGTAGCTCTGCTTGAGGGTGTGCTTCACGAAGGCGTCGACCTCGGCGCGGAAGTTCGGAAGTCCCGCCTGGCCGAGGAAGGATTCGTTGAATCCGAAGAAAGCGATGAGGACGTCGGGCTTGAGACGCGCGAGCCACTGCTCCTCGGTCTCGAAGTGGCCTTCGCCGCCGGCGATGCGGTTGTCGCAGTACGCGCCGGCGTACTTCTCGGCGCCGGGGAAGCCCAGCTGGTTCTTGCGCGAGGAGTGGGGGCGGAAGCTCGCGGTGTTGCCCTCGTCGCACATGTTGCGGACCAGGAGCTGGAGCTCGGGGAAGCGCAGCTGGAGCTCGGTCTCGAAGACCCCGAAGCTCGTCATGCGCGAGCCCAGGCCGTTGCCCAGGAGAACGACATGGGCGCCCTTGTCGAGCTTGACCGGGTCGCTGCTCTGCGCCGGCGCCGGGCCCGGGAGGAGCGCGAGGATTAGCGCGACGGCGGCGACGGAAAAGCGGATGTTCATCACTGTCTCCCAGCCGGATCAGGGTTCTTCGAAGCGACCTAACTATATAGCGGCTGGGCCGCGCGATTGCCGCGATTGTCGGGATCCCCCTGAAACAGGGCAGGGTCCCGACCCCGCGAGCGACGGCATCGCGTGTGGTAAGATCGTGCCGTGCGACTTCTCTGCCGCCCGCACCCGAAGCGGCGCCTGCCCCTGGTCCTTCTTGCCGTCGCCGCGCTGCTCCTGCCCGCCGGGGTCGCCCTCAGCGGCTCCACCTACGCGGGGGTGGACCTGGGGTCGTCGTATTTTCCCCACGCCGACGTGATCCGGCGCGAGGCCCTCGAGACCGGGACGCTTCCCCTCTGGGATTTCAACGAGTTCGGGGGGGCCCCGTTCCTGGGGAACCTCGTCGACGGCCTCTTCTATCCCCCGAACGTGCTGTTCCTCCTGCTTCCGGCCGGTCGCGCCTTCGAAATCCTGGTGGCGCTGCATCTTCTGCTGTCGGCCTTCGGGATGTACCGTCTGACGCGGTCCTACCGCCTGCCGCGGATGGCGTGCGCGCTGGCGGGCTGCAGCTTCGCGCTGTCGCTCGGCGTGATGGCGCGCCTGGGCGCGGGGCATTACGGGGCGCTCGTCACCCTGAGCCAGGCGCCGCTGCTCCTCGGGTTGATCCGCGAGGTCGTGTCCGCTCCGACTCTGAGACGCTCGCTGGTCCTGGCCCTGTTCGCCGCGGCCGTGCCTCTGGCCGGTCATCCGCCGTTCGTATACCAGCTGGCGCTCCTGTCCGCCGTCTTCGCGGTGGCGGAGCTGGCCGCGATCCGCCGGGAGCGGTCCCGGGCGATTCGCGCGTTCGCGGGGCTGGCGGGGGCGGGTCTGCTCGCCGTCCTGATCGGCGCCGTCCACGTCCTGCCGTCGCTCGAGGTGCGCCGCCATGCCTCGCGAAGCACGCTCGCGGCCGGCGACCTGGCCGAGGAGCAGAATCCCGACGTCTCCTGGCTCCCGCGGGACTTCAGCACGTTCTGTATCCCGCTGTATCCCCGCAAGGATCTCCTCCCGGAAGGGAAGTGGGCCCTGTACTTCTGGCACGAGAAGGCGGTCTACGCCGGCGTTCTTCCCCTGCTCTGCGCGGT
>DASQOM010000217.1:0-2360 GCA_035644495.1 Planctomycetota bacterium
ACAGGGCGAAGGAGACGAGGAAGGGCACCGCCGGGACCAGGATTCGGGTCGATCGTTCGCCGTTCATGAGCTTCAGCCCGGGATGCGGAAGGTCCGGATTTCGGGCGCGTTGTGGTGCCGGAACGGCCGAAGGTCGGGCTCGCCCCGCGTGAACAGGTTCCCCACGATTCCGCGCCCCTCATAAGAGTAGAAGAACAGCCCCTTCTCGAAGCACTCGAAGCGCTGGTAGCGGACGAGCTCCCGCCCCGCGGGCTCCCAGGGCAGCGGCGTGAATCCGATGCGCAGCTTGTAGGCCGGAAGCCCCAGGGCAAGGTGATGCCCATAGCGGTTGGTGTCCATCCCCAGGGACAGCACCGGCACCCGGCGGCGGACGCAGCGCTCGATCACCTGCATGATCAGGTAGTGCTCGAGGTCGAGGCCGCGATGGGCGGGGTCGAAGGCGCCGTAAGCGACCGAGAGGTGGTCGCGCAGCTCGTGGACCAGGATGCCGGCCACCAGCGCCGGTCCCTCCCGCAGGTAGAAGCCCACCCAGCCGGCCTCGAAGCCCTCGTCGTGCTCGCTCACGCGGTCCCGTCCCCTCGGCCTCGAGACGATCGTCCGACGGTAGAGTTCCTTGAATGCGTCGACGCTGCGGCCGTCCTCTTCCACGGAGAGCGCATAGCGCTGCGGCACCTCGCGCAACAGGCGGCGGGGCTTGTTCCGCGTCCCGGAATGGAAGGCCTCCTCGACGTACTGCTCCAGCGATCCCCGGACGCGCAGAACGTAGGTGACGTAGCAGGGCTTGTAAAACCAGCCGTCCCCCGCGCGGGCTCCGACATCCGCCTTGGACGGCTCCAGGAGCCGCACCACGTGGGCGTCTCCGGGGACCGCTTCCCCCGGCGCGACCGTGGCGATCGACAGGTCGAAGAAATCCTCTCGATGCATCGTCCCTCATTGTATCGCCTGTCCGGCGCCGCCGGATCCCCAGAGAACGATTGACAGGCGGAGGGTTCGAACTAGAATTCTGGGATCTTCAGCGCGCCCGACCGACTGGAGAGAGAGCGACTCCATGGCCCTGACGAATGCACCGTTGAGATGCCTCGTGGCCGACGACGAGCCCCAGATCGGTTCGCTGCTCCGGGAGGCCCTGGTCCGCGAGGGGTACATCGCCGACGTCGTCGACGACGGCGACCAGGCCTCGAAGAAGCTGGCCGAGAACCTCTACTCCCTCGTCGTCTCCGACGTGATGATGCCCTTCAAGTCCGGCGTGGAGCTGGTGCACGAACTGAGGGCCCGGGGGCTGATGACGCCGGTGGTCCTGATGTCGAGCTACCTGTCGGAGGAGGCTCTGGTCTCCTGCAGCGCCGTCGAGCACCTCGCCTTCCTCCAGAAGCCGTTCGCCCTCTCGGACCTGAAGCGCGCGATCCAGCGCGCCGGCTCCTCCGTGCGCTGCTGATCTCCGGTTCGATCTCCGCGCCGATCCGTTATAATCCGCGGGGCCCGACGTATAGTCTCTAGCTAATTCGAAATAGCGGCCCAATTGCTGGGGGTGACCACGCCGTGAAGCGACTGATCCTGCTCTCCCTTCTGCTCGCGGGCTTCGCGCCGGCGAAGCCCTTCGAGCTCGTCGACGGCGACCGCGTCGTCTTCGTCGGCAACACCTTCTTCGAGCGAGACCTGCGATACAACCACCTGGAGACGGCGCTGACGGCCCGCTGGCCCGATCGCGGCGTGACGTTCCGCAACCTCGGGTGGGACGGCGACACGGTCTGGGGCGACGCCCGGGCCGAGTTCGGCAGCCCCGCGGACGGTTTCAACAGCCTGTCGAAGCACGTCGCGGACCTGAAGCCCACGGTGATCTTCGTCGCCTACGGGATGAGCGAGTCGTTCGCGGGCCCCGGCGGCCTCTCCCCGTTCACGCAGCAGCTGGACAAGATGCTCGACATGCTGTCGCGGACCCAGGCGCGCCTGATCCTGCTCTCTCCGGTGCGCCACGAGGACCTCGGGCGGCCGCTGCCGGACCCGGCGGAACACAACCGCCACCTGGCCCTCTACGTCGATGCGATCGCGAAGACCGCCGTGCGGCGGAACTGCGACTTCGTCAATCTCTTCGACCTCGCGGGCTCCAAGGGTCAGCCGCTCACCCAGAACGGGATCCACCTCAACGACCGCGGGTACCGCGCGGCGACGTGGACGATCGAGCGCGCGCTCGGGCTTCCCCCGCTCGCGCGGGTGTTGGACGCTCCGGGCTCGCCCGTCACCGAGGCCACGCTGCCCATCGGGCCGCGGGCGGTGAAGAAGGCCGGCCTCGCCCCCGGGAAGCATGCGCTCAAGATCGACGGCGCCGCCGTCTGCACCCACAGCGCCGAGGAATGGGCCCA
>DASQOM010000218.1:0-16889 GCA_035644495.1 Planctomycetota bacterium
TGGACTTCACGATCCCCGGGCTCGTGCCTTGGGGCGTCTGCAACGACGAGCCGGGCGTCGCGCGGATGGCCGCGGAGCACCTGCTCTCGCGCGGCCTGAGGCACTTCGCGTTCGTCGGCTGGCCCGCGGTCGAGGACGGCATCAGTCTCTGGGAATCGCAGCGGCGGAACGCGTTCGCCGAATCCATCGCCGCCGCGGGCTTCTCCTCGTCCGTCTACGAGTGGCCGCGTCGCGCCTCGGAGCGCACGTGGGGACGCGAGCAGAAGCGCCTGGCCCGCTGGCTCCGCGCCCTCCCCCGCCCCGCCGGCGTCATGGCCTCCAACGACCAGCGCGCCCGCCACGTCCTCGAGGCCGCCCGCCTCGCCGGACTCCGCAGCCCGGACGACCTCGCCGTCGTCGGCGTCGACAACGACGAGACCCTCTGCGAGCTGTCCACGCCGCCGATCTC
Source organism: Planctomycetota bacterium (assembly GCA_035644495.1). GTDB lineage: Bacteria > Planctomycetota > MHYJ01 > MHYJ01 > JACPRB01 > JACQFK01. The sequence continues at coordinate 449 of DASQOM010000218.1, forward strand.
CAGCGTCGCGCTGGACACCGATGCGATCGGCTACGGAGGCGCCTCCGTGCTGCACCGGCTCATGAAGGGCGGGCGACCGCCGGGAAAGGTCCTGCTCGTCCCGCCGCTGGGGGTGATCGCGCGTCGCAGCTCCGACCTGCTCGCGATGGCCGATCCTGCGGTGGTGTCGGCGGTGCGCTTCATGGAGGCCAACCTGTCCCGCCCGCTCCGGATCGCCGACGTGCTCCGCGCGGCGAACCTCAGCCGGAAGACCCTGGAGCTGCGCTTCCGCCGCTCGCTGGGCCGCACGCCGCACGAGGAGCTGCAGCGCCGACGCCTCGGGAAGGTGAAGTCGTTGTTGCGTCAGACGGACTGGCCGCTCAAGCAGATCGCGCGCGCGGCCGGCTTCACGTACGTGGAACATCTCCACGCCGTCTTCCGGCAGGCGGCGGGGATGACGCCGACCGCGTTCCGCGCTCAGGGCAGGGGCACGCCGTAAAGGGGCAGGACGATCCAGGCGACCCCGGTGAGCGCGCACAACGCAGAGGTCGCCGCGAGGCCCCAGCGCTGCGCGCGCAGGCTGCGGGACGGCGCGCAGCCTCCCACGATCGCCGCGAAGGCCGTCATGGAAATGATCGTGCCCGCCGCGAAGGCGACGAGGTAGCCCGCGGTCTCGCGACCCGTCGGCAACGCCAGACTCGGCAGCACGCCGACCAGATGCGCCGTTCCGGCCAGCCCGTGCAGCGTCCCCACCCAGAAGGCGGCGTGGGTGTGGACGTGGGCGCCCGCCGACTCGTGCTTCTCGCCGGTCTGGTGGACGTGGAAGTGAACGTGATCGGCGCCGCCTTCATGATGGTGCTCGTGGGCGTGGAGCCGGTCGCGGAAGAGGCTGCGGAGGCCCCAGAGACCCAGGACGATCATCGTCGCGCCGACCAACCGCTCACCCCAGCTGGAGAACGCCTCGAGGTGGACCACCTGGCGCAGCCCGAACGCGATCACGGCGATCACGAGCACGCCCGAGGAGTGACCCAGCCCCCAGCGAAAGCCGACGGCCCACGCGCGGCGCCGGGCTTTCAGCGAGAGCGGGGCGAGCGCGGCAAGATGGTCGGGTCCCGCGAACACGTGAATCAGGCCGGCGATCAGCCCCGTCAGGCAGGCGCTCCACATGCGGCGTATCCTATCAAAGTCTTGCGACGCGCGGTCCCGGTCTCGCTATGATGTTCCGAATGAAAACCCTCCTTTTCCCGGCGATCGCCCTGGTCGTCTGTCTCCTCGCCGCCCAGGATCCCGAGTCGCAGGGATATCCCAAGGGCACGAAGAACACCGAGGACCCGAAGAACATCCCCCTCCCGCCCGAGGAGGCGCTCAAGCGCATCACGCTGCCCGACGGATTCAAGGCGACCCTCTTCGCCGCGGAGCCGGACGTCGCCCAGCCGATCTCGATGGCCTTCGACGAGCGCGGCCGCCTCTGGGTCGCGGAGTGCTACTCGTACGAGAGCTCCGGCGGCCCCTGGAAGAACTCCGTCCACGACCGCATCCTGATCTTCGAGGATGAAAAGGGCGACGGGCACTACTCCAAGCGCAAGGTCTTCTGGGACGGCGCGGACAACCTGACGAGCTGCGTCCCCGGGCTGGGCGGCGTCTGGTGCAGCGCGACGCCCAACCTCATTTTCATCCCCGACAGGAACGGCGACGACGTTCCCGACGGCCCGCCCGAGGTGCTCCTCAACGGCTGGAACGACGGCAAGATCGGCCACTGCGTCGTCAACGGCCTCCAGTGGGGACCGGACGGCTGGCTCTACGGCAACCAGGGGATTCAGGGCGAGTCGCTGGTCGGCAAACCCGGCGCCCCCGACGGCGAGCGGATCAAGTTCAACGGCGGCATCTGGCGCTATCACCCCGTCAAGAAGACCTTTGAGGTCGTCTGCGAGGGGACGACGAATCCGTGGGGCCTCGACTGGGACGACTACGGCCAGGCGTTCTTCACGAACTGCGTCATCGGCCACCTGTGGCACGTCATCCCCGGCGCGCACTATGAGCGCATGTACGGGAAAGACTTCACGCCGAACACGTACACGCTGCTCAAGTCCTGCTCCGACCATATCCACTATGCGGGCAAGGACTGGACCAAATCGCGCGGCGGCGAGGCGCACGACGTGCTGGGCGGCGGGCACGCGCACGCGGGCGCGATGATCTACCTCGGCGACAACTGGCCGCAGACCTACCGCAGCTCGATCTTCATGATCAACATCCACGGCCACCGCGTGAACAGCGACCTTCTCGAGCGGCAGGGCTCGGGATATGTCGGCAAGCACGGCCCCGACTTCCTGCGCTCCGCCGATCCGTGGTTCCGCGGACTGAACCTGAAGTACGGGCCCGACGGCGGCGTCTTCGTCAGCGACTGGTCGGACGTCGGCGAGTGCCACGACACGAAGAGCGTGCACCGTACGAGCGGCCGCATCTATAAGGTGGTGTACGGCGAGCCGAAGGCGGCGAAGGGCGTCGATCTCGCGAAGAGCTCCGACGCGGACCTGGTCGCGTTCCAGCTGCACGTGAACGACTGGTACGTGCGGCAGGCGCGGCGGCTGCTTCAGGAGCGGGCGATTGCGGGCAAGGATCTGACGGAGGCCCACGCGACGCTGCGGAAGATGCTCGCCGGCAACGCCGACGTGACGCGGAAGCTGCGGGCGCTGTGGGCCCTGTACTCGTCGGGCGGGATGCCGGGGAAGGACCTGCTGTCGCTGCTCGATCACGAGAACGAGCACGTGCGCGCGTGGGCGGTGCGGCTGATCGTCGACGAGCGGGCCGCGTCGGCGCCGGCGGTGGAGAAATTCGCGTCGATGGCCGCCAGGGATGCGTCGCCGCTGGTGCGCCTTTTCCTGGCCTCGGCCCTGCAGCGGCTGGGGCTTGCGGAGCGCTGGCCGATCGTGCAGGCCCTGGCGGCGCACGCCGAGGATGCGGAAGACCCCAATATCCCGGCGATGCTCTGGTACGGGACGGAGCCGCTGGTGGTGACGGACCTGGCCAAGTCGTCCTCGCTGGCGGCCGAGTGTAAGATCCCCTTCGTCCGCCAGTCGGTCGCCCGCCGCATCGCCAGCGGGAAGTAGGGATTACATCGGCTTCAGGTCGGCGGTCGCGACGTCCAGGCGCAGGACGTAGACGTTGCTGTTCGTGTCCACCGCCCAATAGAGCTTCCGCTTCGCGTCGACCATCATCCCGAGCGACACGTTCCGCCCTTTCTTGCCGCTCGGATCGTCGCCGCCGATCTTGAGCGAAACCCAGCGGTTGCCCGCGCAGTCAAAGGCCGGCGTGCGGCGGACGCCGTCCGCGTCCGGCTCCAGCGTGCAGCCGCCCAGGACAAGGTCGGTTGTGGGGTCGTAGCGGAACTGACACAGATAAGGGACCGCCGCCGCCTGTTCCTTCCCCGCGGGCGACAGGAGCGAGACCTCCCCTGATTTGACCTCGACGATGGCGATGGTCCCGTCGAACTGGTTCCTGTCGCCATATCCCTTCCGCATGGCAAGCAGCCGGTCGCGCTTCGAGTCGTGGACGATCGTCGAGTTGTCGACGACCGACCCCGGCATCTTCGCGCCCTTGAGCGACAGCTCTTTCCATTCCGGATCCTCAAAGCGGAACAGCTTGCCCTCATTCGTCCAGCAGACCAGCCCCTTCGGCGTCGGCGTCAGCGTGAGGGTATAGAAGCAGTCGCCGTAGACCATCCCTTTCGGCTTGGCGAAGCGGGTGGTCCAGTCGCCGAGGCCGGGGTCGTACACGTAGCAGTGCTCGCGACGGCCGGTGAACAGCATCTTCTTCAGCAGCGGATCGTAGCCGTAGTTCTGATACGTGTGGCCCGTGATCCAGGGCCGATGGTTGAAGTTCCAGCCGTCCGGGTACTCCGTATTGTTGTAGAGCTGGCCGAGCGGGAACTCGACGGGCGCCGTCAGCTCCCAGCGATTGGTATTCAGGTGATACTGCAGCACGTCGGTCCCGCCGTGTGCCGAATGGCCGCCGCTCCAGCGCAGGATCAGGTCGCGGTCGGGATCCAGCACCGCCGTCCCCCAGTCGCGGTTCAGCGCCGGCAGCTGGGGCGGCTTGGTCAGGGTCCACGTGTTGACCGGAACCGCGGCGAGCCGGTCCGCGAACGCCTTGGGATCCGGTGCGGGATCCTTCATGTAGTACTCGGGATGCAGTCGGCCCGTCCGATAGACGCGCGAGGGCCCCTCCCCTGACTTCCCGTCCCAGATTCCCCCAGCAATACTGAGCGTCCATTCGCCATCATTGAGGTCCCGATATTGACCGCCGACGTAATCCGTGCTCGAGGTATAGGTATAGCCCCCTTTCATGATGATGGTTCCGTCTCCTGGCGCGATCAGAGTGTGATTCGCCCTCGGGGGAGGGGGCTTCACCCCAAGGAGCCGCCGCCATCGTTTCCCTTGGGGATCGAAAACCCACGTATCGTTCATCAGATAGTCCAGATGGTCGCCGCCGAAAATGACGAAAAGCTTCGTTTTCGCGTCGTAGGCGATGGGACTGAGCGCGCGGGGCGACGGTTCGCAGTTGTCCCCTTCTGCCGACGTTTGATCGACCAGGCTTTCCTTCTCCAGCGCCTGGCCTTTCCCCTCGAACCACGCGAAACGGGTCCTCGCCCGGGCGGCCTTGGACGCCTCCAGGGCAGCACGACTGCGATCCGCGCGCTCCTGGTTGGGGTTACCGGCACGCAGCTTATCATAGATGGAGACCCACTCCCCGTTGACCTTGATCCGCGTGTGCGGGTTGCCGTCTTCCGACTGCTGGTCCTGTCCGCCGAACGCGAGCGACGGGCCGTCGAGAACCTCGCAGGTCGAGCCCCAGATGACGCGCTGCTTGAGGTCCGTCGACGGCAGCCGATAGGACTTCTGCTTTTCCTGCGGGGCGAACGCCATCAGGAGAACGGCCAGCACCGAGAGGGTTCTCGTCACGCGTCACCTCCTTCCCGCTATGGTACAGGTCCCGGGGAACTTTCGGCCCCCGGCAGTTGTTAGATTCCTGATTCACCGGAGGAACCTTCCATGAAGACGCTTGCGACGCTGTCGATCCTGCTGCTTCCCCTGTTCCAGGACGGGCCGAAGACCACCCAGCCCGCCATGAAGGATGAGAAACGCCACCTGGGCTTCGTCGAGATCGCGAAGAAGGGCGGCGTCGACTTCCTCCTCATGGGCGACTCGATCACCGACGGCTGGCGCGGCGGCGGCAAGAAGGTCTATGCGGCGTCGTTCGACGAGTTCAAGCCCGCGAACTTCGGGATCGGCGGCGACCGCACCCAGCACGTCCTCTGGCGCCTCCAGAACGGCGAGCTCGACGGGATCACGCCGAAGCTCTGCATGCTGATGATCGGGACGAACAACGGCGGCGACTCGGCGGAGGACGTCGCGGCCGGGATCACCGCGATCGTGAAGGAGATCCACAAGAAGTCGCCCACCACGAAAGTCCTGCTGCTCGGGATCTTCCCCCGGGGGCCGATGCCGAATCCGGGGCGCGAGAAGAACGACAAGGTCAACGCGATGGTCGCCAAGCTAGACGACGGCGGCAAGACGCTCAAGTACCTCGACATCGGCGAGAAGTTCATGAACGAGGACAAGTCGATCAGCAAGGAGATCATGCCCGACTTCCTGCACCTGTCGGAGAAGGGTTACCAGCTCTGGGCCGACGCGGTGCTGCCGACGATCAAGGAGATGATCACCGGCAAGTAGGCCTTCAGAGGACGAGGCTGACGCCGTTTCGCTTCAGCCAGCGTTCCTGGTCGCGGAAGCCGGGGCAAAGCTCCGCGACCTTCGCCCAGAACCGCCGCGAATGGTCCGGATGAGCCAGGTGCGAAAGCTCGTGCGCGACCAGGTAGTGCGCGACCTCCGCGGGCGCCAGCATCAGCCGCCAGTTGAACGAGAGCGTCCCGTTCGACGAGCAGCTCCCCCAGCGGCGCTTCTGGTCGCGGATCACGATCTTCTTGTAGGGGAGAGGGTGGTGCGCCCCCATCTCCCGCGCGTGGCCGCCCAGCACCCTCGCCGCCTCGCCCCGGTACCAGACCTCCAGCGCCGCCCGCACCGCCGACCGCGTCCGCCGCGGCGCATGCACGATCAGCGAATCTCCCACCCTCCCCGCCCGCGCCGGGGAACCGACGGACAGGTTCAGCGTCAGCGTCGCCCCCAGGTACGGCACCGTCGTCCCATGCGCGAGGCTGCGGTCGGGGATGATCGACGCGAGCCGCTCCAGGCGCGTGAGGGCCCGCAGCACCCAGCGGCGACGCGAGCGCAGGAACGCCTCGACCCGCGCCTCGTTCAGCCCTTCCGGCAGGGTCACCCGCAGGCCGGTCCGCAGCCCGATGTCGGCGCGCAGATAGCGGGCCCGCACGCTCCTCCTGATCAGGTAGGGGACGCGCCGGCCTTCGAGATCGATCTCCCGTCGAACTTCCTCCATGCCGACCTCCAAGATACCGAAATTCCGCGTCCGGATCATTTTTCCTGCCGACTTTTCCGCCCCTTGCCCCACTGCTCCGGCGGCAGTCGCGAATTCTTGAACTATAGGTTCCAGTTTGCTACAACCGGCCAGGCTGGGGAGTATTAGGGAGGAAAGGTTATGCGCGCACACCGGCTTTGCTCCATCCTCGCCGTCATCGCCCTGAACTCGGCCTGCTCCAGTCCCGGATCCTCCCCGCCGCCGCGCGCGGGCTCCGGCGACGCGCGCGACGGACTCGACTCCGTCCGCCTCGTCAACGGCGAGGTCGTCAAAGGCCGCATCCTCGAGGACACCGGGCGGCAGGTGATCCTCGAGCGCGAGACGGTCGTCTCGACCTATCCTCGTGCGGCCATCTTCAGCATCGACTGGTCGAAGGAGCGCTGGCAGGAGCGGCGCGCGCCGCTGCAGTCGACGGAGGCTCCGGTCGAGGCCTCGCGGCCCGCGACGACCTGGCTCCCGCGCACCGATCCGCGCGATCCCGTGCAGCAGACCGAAGTCCTCTTCCACGACACGCACGCCTTCGCCGAGTGCCTGGGGCCCTCGCTCGCGAAGGCGCTGCAGGACCTGCCCGACCTCCGTCTCTTCGTGGAGCCCGGCGGCAGGATCGTGCTGCACGACCCGAAGCAGTGGGGCTACCACGCGCATCTGCCCGGCGGCGTTCTGCGCGTGCCCGCCGGCAAACCCGGACTCTCGATCGACCTGGGCCGGGACGAGGCCGCCCTGCCGGAGTCGATCTCCTTCGTCAGCCCCGCTCAGGAGATCAAGGCCGGCGACAGCGACGCGCGCTCCAGTTACGCGCTGCCCGACGCGGTCACGGCCGTGGTCAAGCCGGTCTCCGCCGCGGAGCCGTTGCTCTCGGTCCAGCCCTTCGCCGGCGGCAAGCCGCTGACCACCGCGAACGGCGCGCTCTGGGCGTTCACGTTGCCGCGCAACTCGCGGCAGTTCTTCGTCTACCTATTCGACGCCTCCCGCCGCCACGCGGAGATTCTCAAGGCCGCCTATGTCGGCTTCGGCGAGACCGTCCTCGCGGCGGATCTGATGATCGACCTCGTCGGCGCCGACGGCCTCACGCTCGGACGCGTCCTCGTCGTGCCCTTCCCCGACCGCGTCAGTGCCGACGGTCCCGCGCACGAGCCGCTGACGGTCTACGCGGGCCCGATCAAGGATCCGACGCCGGTCGCGGCACTGACTCTTCCGCCGCGCGAGGCGATCCAGCTTCCATCGCGCGCGTCGTCGGTGAAGGCCGATGTGCTCGTGAGCCACTATGAAGTGTCTGCGTCGATCCCCCAGGGAGTCGTCGTCGCGCACGGACTCGGCCGTCCGACGAAGGACGTGACCCTCGTCGCGCGCGAGCTGACGCCGAAGGACCCGGACCTGATCGTGAAGATCGATGTCTCCTCGCTGCCGGAGGAACGCTTCCCCGCGGTGGCGTGGCTGTACCAGCGGCGGACCTACGCGTGGAAAACGACGGGGGGTTACCTGCCGCCGATTCCGCCGGCCGCCGCGCCGCCGTCGCGGGAGCCGCGGCTCGCGAAGCTGAGGCGGAGCGACGCGATCCCGCACGTGATCCCGCTGCTGTTCACGGGTCCGAAGCCGCAGGCGGCGGTCGCGCGCGGGGTCGATCCCGCCGCGCAGATCGCGGGCGGAATGGCCAGCGGTCTTCTGCGGGATGCGCTGGTCCACGAGAACGGGATGGGGACGCTGACGCAGAACATCGGGGCCGCGCCCGCCGCGGTCCCGTCGGATCCCGGCGCCATCTCCAACGTGACCTACGTCTACATCACCTCGCCCCCGCATACGCCCGGAGTCGACGCCCCGGCGGGCGGCGGGGGAAACGGCATCGACCCCTCCATCTACGGCTTTCACTACAACGGATGGGGGACGGGCAGCCGGATGTCCGCGGCGCCCGGCTCGCCGGGGACGGGGCCGGGCGGATTCGTGATGCAGTCGCAGCCGGATTCGGGAGGCGTGAACTACAATCCGCAGACCGGGGCGACGTCGGGAGGCGGGATGTCGCCGCTGCTCGACGTCGGCGGCGTGGCGGTGCCGCTGCGGCGGACGAGGCGCTAGAGGATCTTCCGCAGCTTCCGGAGCTTGAGCTCCTCCGTGCGAAGGAACTCGATCGCGAGGTTCATGCCCTGACCCTGGCCCGCGTGGGCCAGTCGGATGGGCCGGGCCATGATCTCGACGCCCTTCAGCGCGCCGTCGAGCATGCGGATTCCGATCGTGTGCGGACGCAGCGGGATGCTCTGCTGGGGAAGGACGACGGCCGACAGCAGCGCGCCGGAGAGCGACACGTCTTTGATGATGGCCGCGCCCTTGTCGAAGAGGGTTCCGTCGGCGTTGTAGATCGACAGCTCCAGGGGGATGGCCAACGCGCGCCGCGTGGCGCCGCGCTTGTGATGGTACTTGAGCCGGCCGAAGTCGTACCCGAGCTCGCGGGCGATCCGGAACACCTGCTTGATGGTGTCCTTCCGGAAAACCGGTCCCGGGCGCCGGTTGAGGATCTTGTTGACGCTGGACACGTCCAGGCCCACGCGCCGAGCGATGTCGAGCTGGGTGACGGCCATGACACGCCTCCCCTGAATTCCCACCCGGGCGGCCCCCACCCGGGGGCCGCCGTACGGCTTCTAAATATACATCATCCATGCAAAAGTGCAAAACCCATACTGATGCCGGCCCATACCCGGTGATTTATGGGTGCCGGGGTCCGACAGCGCTGCCCCCCGCCGCTTCCGGGCGCGCGCGGAACAAATGGGCTACCCGCAGCCGACCCGCGCAGGTAATCAGCACGGAGACTCCTGCCGGGATAGAATGAACACGCGCTTCCACGGAGGACGACCCGCGATGCATCGAGCCCTTGCCGCCGGACTGCTGGCCGCCGCCCTCTGCGCGGCCGGCCCGTCCCCCTCCCCCGCCGCGCCGGAGGACGGAATCCGCTTCAACCGCGACATCCGGCCGATCCTGGCCGGCGCATGCTACCAGTGCCACGGGCCGGACCCCGGCGGCCGCAAAGGCAAGCTGCGCTTCGACCGCGAGGAGGGCTTCTTCGGCGCCCGCGAAGCCGGGCCCACCGTCGTCAAGGGCAAGCCCGAGACCAGCCCGCTCTTCCTGCGCATCATGTCCAAGGATCCTGAAGAGCTGATGCCGCCGCCCAAGTCGCACAAGATCCTCAAGCCGGCGGAGAAGGACCTGCTGCGCCGCTGGATCGCCCAGGGCGCCCCCTGGGAGGCCCACTGGTCGCTCATCAAGCCCGAACGCCCCGCTCTCCCCGCCGTGAAGAACGCCGCCTGGGTCCGCACGCCCGTCGACCGCTTCATCCTGGCCCGCCTCGAGGCCCAGAGGCTCGCCCCCGCGCCCGAGGCCGACCGCCGCACCCTCGCCCGCCGCCTTTCGCTCGACCTCACCGGGCTCCCGCCCGAGCCCGAGCTCGTCGAGAGCTTCCTGAACGACACCGCCCCGGACGCCTACGACAAGCTTGTCGGGAAGCTCCTGGAATCCCCGCGCTACGGCGAGCATCGCGCCCGCACCTGGATGGACGCGGCCCGATACGCGGACACCCACGGCCTCCACTTCGACAACTTCCGCGACATCTGGCCGTACCGCGACTGGATCATCGCCTCCTTCAACCGCAACCAGCCGTTCGACCAGTTCACGATCGACCAGATCGCCGGCGACCTCCTCCCCAACCCCACGCAGGAGCAGATGGTCGCCACCGGCTTCCACCGCTGCAACATCACCACGAACGAGGGCGGCACCATCGCGGAGGAGAACCTCGCCAACTACGCGCGCGACCGCGTCGAGACCACCTCCTGGGTGTGGCTCGGCCTCACGGCCAACTGTGCCGTCTGCCACGACCACAAATTCGACCCGGTCACGCAGAAGGACTTCTACTCGATGAGCGCGTACTTCCGGAACACCACCCAGGGGGCGCTCGACGGGAACATCCGCGACACCGCGCCGGTGCTCGTGCTCCCGAAAACCGAGGACGAGAAGCGCTATAAGGAGATCCCCGCGGAGATCGAGGCGAAGAAGACCGATATCGCCGAGCTGAAGAAGAAGCTCCGGGCCGAGTTCGACCAGTGGATCGAGACGGCGAAGGCCGAGGACTGGGACGCGGAGGTCGAGAAGATCGGCGCGCCCGCCTTTCATCTGCCGCTCGACTCCAGCTATCCGCTGGGTGAGCTGGAAGGCGTCCACGAAGGCAAGCCCATGACCGCGCAGCCCCGCGGCTCCCTTCGCTGGGAGGACAGCGGCCGCCGCGGCCTCGCGCTGCACCTCGACGCGAAGGCGCCCATCGAGATCGGCGCCGACATCGGCCGCTTCGAGAAGGACGGCGCGCGCTCCTTCGGATGCTGGGTGCGTCTGCCCAAGGCCTACAGCGGCAGCGCCTCCATCCTCGCGCGCATGGACGACGACGACGGCTTCCGCGGCTGGGACCTCTCGGCCCAGGACGGCGAGTTCACGTCGCACCTGATTCACCATTGGCAGGACGACGCGATCAAGGTCGCGACGACGGGCAAGGTCATGAAGCCCGGCGCCTGGCAGCACGTCTTCGTCACGTACGACGGCTCCGGCAAGGCCGAGGGCTTCAAGATCTTCGTGGACGGCAAGGACGCGAAGCTGAAGGTCGACGCCAATACGCTGAAGAGCACGACGCAGACGCAGACGCCCTTCCTCCTCGGCGGCCGCAAGAAGAGCATGGGCCTGAACGACGCGCTCGTGCAGGACCTCCGCATCTACTCGCGCCGGCTCAGCCCCGGCGAGGTCCGCCGTCTCGCGATGGCGGAGAAGGCCCGCGCCCTCCTCGCGCGCGCGCCCGCCGACCGGAAGGGCAAGGAGAAGGACGAGCTGGCCGACGTCGTCGCCTCCGGCGACCCCGCTATGGCCGCCGCATCGGAAAAGCTCTCCGGCCTCGAGGTCGAGCTGAAGGCGATCCGCGACCGCGCCTACGTCGCGCACGTCATGGAAGAAAAGAAGAACAGCATGCCGGTGGCCAACATCCTGGCCCGCGGCGAGTACGACAAGCCCAAGGACAAGGTGGAGGCCGGGGTCTTCTCCGCCCTGCATCCGCTGCCCGCCGATGCGCCGAAGAACCGGCTCGGGCTGGCGCGCTGGCTGGTGTCGCCCGAGAACCCGCTGACCCCGCGCGTCACCGTCAATCGCCTCTGGCAGGAGCTCTTCGGGACGGGCCTCGTGAAGACGGCCGAGGACTTCGGCATCATGGGCGATGCGCCGTCGCACCCCGAGCTGCTGGACTGGCTGGCCGTGGAGTTCCGCGAGACCTGGGACGTGAAGAAGACGCTGCGGCTCCTGGTCGGCTCGGCCGCGTACCGCCAGGCGGCCGTGGCGACGAAAGAGAAACTCGATAAGGACCCGGCCAACCGGCTGCTGTCGCGCGGGCCGCGCTTCCGCATGGACGCGGAGATGATCCGCGACGGCGCCCTGGCGGCGTCGGGCCTGTTGTCGCCGAAGGTCGGCGGTCCGAGCGTGAAGCCGTACCAGCCCGACGGCGTCTGGGACGCGGTCGGCATGCGCGAGAGCAACACGAAGACCTACAAGCGCGACAGCGGCGACGCCCTCTACCGTCGCAGCCTCTACTGGTTCTGGAAGCGGATGGCGCCGCCGGCCTCGCTCGAGATCCTCAACGCGCCGTCGCGCGAGGTCTCCTGCCTGCGCCGCGAGCGGACGAACACCCCCCTGCAGGCCCTCGTCACGCTGAACGACCCGCAGATGATCGAGGCCGCGCGCGCCCTGGCCGAGCGGGCGATGAAGATCGGCAGCGACGACGCCGCCCGCCTGCGGGTCATCACGCTGCGGGTGCTGTCCCGGCCCCTCACCGACAAGGAAGCCGGCATCCTCCTGAAAATCCGGGAGAACCTGCTGGCCGTCTATAAGGCGAAGGCGGAGGACGCGAAGGCCCTGATCGCCGTCGGAGAGTCCAAGCCCGACGCGATGCTGGACCCCGCCGAACTGGCCGCCTGGACCCTGGTCTGCAACCAGGTCCTGAACCTCGACGAAGCCCTGAACAAGTAGGGAGATCGAATGAGCCTCTTCGACGAGTACGTGCGGTCGACCCGGCGCCAGTTCTTCACCGGCGGCGCCAACCTCATGGGCGCCGCGGCGATGGCGTCGCTCCTCGGCGGCGCGCGCAGCGCCTTCGCCGACGACGCGGCCTTCAAGCCGGGGTCGCACTTCCCCGCCAGGGCCAAGCAGGTCATCTACCTCCATATGGTCGGCGGCCCGTCGCAGATGGACCTCTTCGACCACAAGCCGCAGATGCAGGCGATGTACGACAAGGACCTGCCCGAGAGCATCCGCAACGGCCAGCGGCTGACGACGATGACCTCCGGCCAGGCGCGCTTCCCCATCGCCCCCTCGAAGTTCAAGTTCACCCGTGCCGGCCAGTGCGGCATGACCATCACCGAGCTGATGCCCAACCTCGCGAAGGTCGCCGACGACATCTGCTGGATCAAATCGATGCACACCGAGGCGATCAACCACGAACCCGCGATCTGCTGTATGCAGACCGGCAGCCAGGTCACCGGCCGTCCCTGCCTCGGCTCCTGGGCCTCCTACGGCCTGGGCTCGATGAACCAGAACCTGCCGTCCTTCGTGGTCCTCGTCGCGGTCCCGTCCAACCGCGAGCAGGAGCAGGCCATCTCCGGCCGCCTCTGGTCCTCCGGCTTCCTCCCGGGCGAGCACGCCGGCGTCTCCTTCCGCAGCAACGGCGACCCGATCCTCTACATCAACAATCCCCCGGGCGTCTCCGACACCGTCCGCCGCGCCACGCTCGACGGCATCCACCAGCTCAACGACCTCGCTTACGCGCAGACGAACGATCCCGAGACGCGGACCCGGACCAGCCAGTTCGAGATGGCCTTCCGGATGCAGGCCAGCGTGCCCGACCTGCTCGATCTCAACAAGGAACCCGACAGCACGTTCAAGCTCTACGGCGAGGACGCGAAGAAGCCCGGCTCCTTCGCCAATACGGTGCTGATGTCGCGCCGCCTCCTCGAGCGCGGCGTCCGCTTCGTCCAGGTCTACCACAACAATTGGGACCATCACGGCAACCTCGGCGGCCGGATGCCGTCGCAGTGCAAGGACGTCGACCAGGCCTGCGCCGGGCTGATCCAGGACCTGAAGATGCGCGGCATGTTCGAGGACACGCTGATCCTCTGGGGCGGCGAGTTCGGCCGCACGATCTACTCCCAGGGGGGCCTCTCGAAGGAGAACTACGGCCGCGACCACCATCCGCGCTGCTTCACGATGTGGATGGCCGGCGGCGGCGCGAAGGGCGGGGCGATCTACGGCGAGACCGACGACTTCAGCTACAATATCATCAAGGACCCCGTCCATATCCGCGACTTCCACGCCACGGTGCTCAAGCTGCTGGGCTTCGACCACACCCGCTTCACGGTGAAATGGCAGGGCCTGGACGCGAAGCTGACGGGCGTCGAGCCGGCGAAAGTGATCCCCCAACTGCTGGCCTAGACTTGCAACGGCGGAGGAGTATACTGGGGTTGTGATCGGACGCTGGAAGGCGCGACTGAAGCGGATGGCCGACGCCAACGAGGAGGCTCGGCGCACCGAGACCCGGCGGCTCACGCCGCAACGGGCAAGGAAGGTGCTCGAAGGCCTCCTCTCCGATCCGCCCGCGCCGCCCGTTCCCCGCGAGGAGCATCCGGTCTCCTCCGGCCACCGCACCCGCCGGAAGCATGTCTAGCCCGAGGGCGGTACTCCTCGCGGCCCTCGACACCGTGGATTCCGGCGACTTCGATTATCTTCTTTACGGCGGCCTCGCCGCCGCCCTCTGGGGCGAACCCCGCTACACCGAAGACGTCGACTTCGTCCTCTTCCTCCCCGAACGCCAATCCTACAAATTCCTCCGGCAGGCGGCGAAGCACGGCTTCGCCATCGAGGAGGACCTGGCCATCCAGCAGATCCAGGTCAGCGGCTGGGCACGGCTTCCCTTCGGCGACCGCAAGAGCCCGTGGCACCTGGACCTGACCCTGGGCGACAGCCCTTTCGACAAGAGCGCCCTCGCCCGACGGAAGCGGCACGAACTGTTCGACCGCAACGTCTGGGTCGCCTCCCCCGAGGATCTCCTCATCTACAAGCTCGTCTCCTGGCGGGACCGCGACGTGATGGACGTCCATGCGATCGTCGCGCGCCAGAAACTGCTCGACCTGGCCTATCTCCGGAAATGGGTGACCTGGTGGGTGAAGCAGGGGGTCGGGGAGGTCGGCACCCGCTTCGCGGAGCTCGGACTGGCGAAATAAAGGGGAGGAGTCCATGGACCGGGATCCCGCGACCTGGGACAGGATGCTCGAACAGACCCTGGCGGACGGCAAGCTCTCCCATGCGGAGAAGCTCGCGCTCAAGGAACGGCTGCGCGATGCGGCCCTGGACGACCGCCATCCCGCCATCCTCCGCAGCGGTCCCCATGCACCACAAGTTCGCGATCTTCGACAAGGGCGTGATCCTCACCGGCATCTACAACTGGACGCGAGGGGCCGCGTCCAACAACGAGGAGAACCTGATCCTCAGCAACGACCGCCGGCTGCTGACGGCGTTCCGCGGCGAGTTTGAGCGGCTCTGGAAGCTCTTCGAGGCGAATCCGCTTCACTGACGCGCAGACGTTGAAGTGCGGCGGTCCCCGTCCCATAATGGCGGCCATGACCGGGCCCTCGGAGGCGCCACCCCGCGAATCGCTCCAGCATCTCCAGCTCCTGGTCGAGAACCTCGACCTCGTCTTCTGGTTCCGCGACCTCGTCGAGGAGCGCGTCATCGACATCAGCCCGGCCTTCGAAAAGGCCTGGGGCCGGAGCCGCGAGAGTCTGATGGCGGCGCCCTATGTCTGGGTCAAGGCGCTCCACCCGGACGACGGCGAGCGCGTCCTCTCGAAGGCGATCAACGAGGGGCGCCAGGCCCCGGACTACATCGAATCCCGCATCGTCCGTTCCGACGGGATGGTACGCAAGATTCGTGACCGCGCCCTCCAAGTGCGCAACGCCGGGGGCGCCGTCACCCGCCTGGTCGGAGTCGCCGAAGACGTCACCGCCCGCCCATGACCCTGAAGACCTACGACGGCGTCGCGCTGCCCTCCTTCCTCTACGGGACGGCGTGGAAGAAGGATGCGACCGCGTCGCTCGTACAGCTCGCGGTCGAGTCGGGCTTCACCGCGATCGACACCGCCAATCAGCTCGTGCACTACAACGAGGTCGGCGTCGGCGAGGCGCTGCTCGCGCTCGCGAAGAAGGGGGTCGGCCGCGACAAGCTGTTCCTGCAGACCAAGTTCACGTCCGTCGGCGGCCAGCGCGGCCACACCCCTTATGACTCGTCCGCGGACCTGACGACGCAGGTTCGCGAGTCGTTCGAGAGCTCGCTCCAGCACCTTCACACCGACCATCTGGACTCCTACGTCCTGCACGGCCCGTATTACCGAGGCGGCCTGGGTCCCGAGGACTGGGAGGTTTGGACGGCCATCGAGGCGCTCCACCAGGCGAAGAAGACGCGCCTCATCGGGATCAGCAACGTCTCGGCGGGCCAGCTCGACGAACTCTGCGCGAAGGCGAAGATCAAGCCGATGATGGTGCAGAACCGCTGCTACGCGTCGATGGGCTGGGATCGCGACATCCGCGAGATCTGCCGCGAGAACCGCATCGTCTACCAGGGCTTCTCGCTGCTGACGGCCAACCCGGACGTGCTCGGGGATCCCGCGATGGCCGACATCGCGCGCCGTCACCGCGCGGGCCCGGCGCAGGTCGTCTTCCGATTCGCGCAGCAGATCGGAATGCTGCCGCTGACGGGAACCACGAATGCGCAGCATATGACGGAAGACCTCCAGTGCGAGCGCTTCACGCTCGCGCCGGAGGAACTGGCCGCGCTCGAGTCCATCGCGATCTAGGGACCGTCACAAGACCCGCCGCCGTTCGTCCGCCTTCTGATGATGTCGTCGCGGTTCCTGACC
>DASQOM010000219.1:0-8312 GCA_035644495.1 Planctomycetota bacterium
CCCGTAACGGGTTTCCGGGGGCCAGGGGAGCTCGGGGGAGGCGGCTTCGATCTTCAGCAGATAGCGTCCATAGGAGGTAACGGCAACCTTGAGCGCGCGGCCGCTGGTCACTGTCTCCTCCAGCATGGGCTTGCGATCCGCGTCGAAGAGGGTGATCTTGAGGGGCATCGACGGTCCGGGAGGCCGCGTGAAGGTGTACGTCAGCGGAATGGGTTGGGGCGGAACCTGGAGTCGCGCGACTCCGGGCGGCGGGTCGGGCGGCTGAACTTCGGTGATGTAGTAGTCGACATCCAGGCCTTCCGGCGCCAGGTTCGCCTGAAGGGCCTCCTCGCCGGGCGACAGGATCCAGGCCATGTCGGGACGATCGTTGCATTCCTGGACGTCGTCGCCGTTCGTCAGCGAGAGCTTGGTGCGGTTGAGGAGGGCGTGCGGATTGAAGCGGCCCCAGAGCCACTGCTCGTCGATCGGGCCATATTGCAGGATCAATCCCTGCAGCAGCTTGAGAAGTTCGAGCCGGTCTTCCCGTTTTCCGCTCCGGGCCTTGTACTCCAGGTCGACGATGTCGGGATAGCGGGCATACAGCTTGGCCTGGTCCGAGAACAGCGTGGAGATGAGGTTCTTGTACCTCCGCCCGCCGGGGGCGGGCAGGGGGGAGTCGGGTGCCCGCGCCATCATGTCTTCGCATTGCTTCTGGGCGCGTCGGAAGGCGGCCTTGGCTTCCTCGCGCTCATCCAGCTTCCACTTGTACATGCCCTGCATCACCAGGCACAAGCGGATGAACCCGTCCATGGTGTCCGGGTAGAGATACAGCCCCATCTGCGTGAGCGCAAAGTCCTTGTCCAGCAGTTCCTCGCGGGCCAGGTCCAGCCAGGGGATCGCGAGCTCGAACGCGCCCAGGGACCGGTCGGACGTCCGCCCGTCGGGCAGGAGTTCCCGCTGCAGCTCCCGGTCGTCCTCGATGCGCTTCAGCAGGGGCATGTCCAGCGAGCCGTCCCTCCACGAGGGCTTGTGCCAGAGCGTATAGGCAAGCTGGTCCTTCAGGTAGGGATTGTTCGGGAGCACGGAGATGCCGCGACGCAGCCACTGGAGGCCGAACTTCACCCATTCCCACGACTTCTCGGGATCCGTGAATCCGTTGGCCACGTTGTAGGCCGAATGCCATCCCAGGTGCGACCAGACTTCGGGATTCCGTGGCTGGACGTAGGAGATCAGCTTGATGATCTCGCGGCGCTCGTACCAGCGCTTCTCCTCCTCGACCTTCCGCAGCTGGATCCAGAGGATGTCGACGGCGACCGCCCGGAATGCGCCGAAGAAGAGCGAAGCAACGTAGGTCGGCAGCACGTCGCTGGCGGGAAGCCCGGCCACCCGTTTCATGGGCGCCTCGGAAACGGTCTCGGGCTGCTTCTCCAGCCCGAAATGCTGGAGGAGGATCAGACCCGACAGCACCACGACCAGGGCGATGGAGCTCTTCCGGCTCATCGGTCGAAGTCCTTGAATGCCATCACCAGCGTCCCCAGCGCGATCATCACGACGATCGGAATCCAGGCCCTGCTGCCGGCGATTCCGATCTCCCGCCAGGAGACCGCCTGGTCCTTCAGAACCCAGACCGAGAAGTCGAAGTGGGCGAAGTCCGGCACCGCGGCCAGCACGATCTTCGAGGTCTGGGTGGAGAACTTCAATAGGCCCAGGGGAAGGTTCTCGGGCGTCTCCACCTTCTTGTCCTTGGAGAGATGGATTTCGGCGAGGGAGCGGTCGATGTCCCGGGACCCCTCTCGGACGTAGCCGTGGATCGATCCGACGAGATAGAGCAGGATGCCCAGCAGGATGCTGAGCGGGGCCGACAGGAACGTCGAGGCCATGAGGGTGATGGACAGCACGATCATGGACTGGAGGAGGACCAGCAGGAGGCCCCGGGCGAAGGCCAGCTCGAAGAGCATCGACTTCTCATAGAGGATGAGCCAGTCCGGAGCCGCCGCGATGATGCCGTCGCCGTCCGCGCCGCGGAACTCAACCCGGAGGGCGCCGCGATCGCCCAGGAGGGAGCCCGGAAATTCGAATTCCCGCTCCTCGTTCGTGTTCATCGACACCTGGGTCTTGTGGGACGCCCCCGACGGGCCGATCACCTTGATGTCCACCGTGCCGGAGGCGCGGTAGGGATCGCCCTTGGCCCCGAAGATCAGCCGGGCCTGCATGCGGACCGTGTCGCCGAAATCCGAGCGCCGGAGATCGGGGAAGGTCCAGACCAGGGCGCGGTCGGGGCCGAACTCCACGGCGGCGCTCGCCGGTCCCCCCTCGAGGGCGTCGCCCCCCGGGAAGGCGAAGGAGCCTGCCTGCAGTCGGGGGTAGGCGACGAGGGGCGGGAACTTGCCGCCGGAGAACAGCTTGACGGTGCGGAGAAACGTGGTGGTGACGGCGCCCATGGATCCGATGAAGACGGCCAGGAGCAGCGCGTAGCCAAGGTAGCGGCCCAGGAACACGACGGGCTTCGACACGGGCTTGGTGACGATCAGGTAGATCCGCTTCTGCTCGAAGTCCTGAGGCAGGGAGAAGCCCGCGAGGAAGAGCCCGACGATCGCGGTGAAGATCGCCGACGCGCGGAGGGCCCAGATTTCGATCAGTCGGAGCCGGGCCTCCACCTCCACGGCGGGGAAGAACAGGATCGAGCTCATCAGCGCGAGCCCGAAGAGAAGGAGGATGGTGAAGACCTTCCGCCGCCGCGCTTCCAGCAGCGTCATGGACGCGATCGCCCAGAGGGGTCCCAGCAGCGCCGTCACTGCTTCCCGGACCCGTCCGCCTGCGGCTTCTTGTAGGTCAGCCCGTCGCCGCTCTCCTGAACCGTGCGAAGGAACACGTCCTCGAGCGTCTCGAGCGTATTCTCGGCGTGGACCAGCCTCGCGCCCTCCGCGCGGGCGAGCTCCTCGATCTTTGCGCGCGCGCTGTCCGAGAGGTCCTTGAACGTCAGCGAGACGGAGTCGCGCTTGACGAGGATCTCGCGCACGGGCCCGTGGACCTTCGTCTGGCCCTGATGCAGGATCGCGATGGTGTCGCAGACGTCCTGGACGTCGGCGAGCAGGTGACTCGACAGGAGGACCGTCTTGCCGCGCTGCTTGAGTTCGAGGATCAGGTCCTTGATCTGGCGCGAGGAGATCGGGTCGAGTCCGCTCGTCGGCTCGTCGAGGATGACGATGTCGGGATCGTTGATGAGAGCCTGGCAGAAGCCGACGCGCCGGGTCATGCCCTTGGAGTATTCGCGGATCTGACGGTGCCGCGCGTGCGCAAGGCCGAAGCGGGTGATGAGTTCGTCGGCGCGCTTGCGGCGCGTCTCGCGGTCGAGGTCGAAGAGGCGTCCGAAGAAGTCGAGCGTCTCGTCGGCGTTGAGCCAGCGGTAGAGGTAGGACTCCTCGGGGAGGAAGCCCAGCCGGGACTTGGCGGCGACGTCGGTGGGGGGCTTGCCCAGGATGGTGGCCTTGCCCGAGGTGGGGAAGATCAGGCCGAGGAGCAGCTTGAACGTGGTGGTCTTGCCGGATCCATTGGGGCCGATGAGGCCGAAGACCTCGCCGGGCTTGATGGAGATGGAGAGGCTGTCGAGACCCTTGTGCTTGGGACGCCCCCAGAAGTCCTTATAGACCTTGGTCAGCCCCTCGGTCTGAATGACGGCGTCCATGGGTCATTCCGCCTGTAAAAAAAGCCACGAGAAACGAGTCGTCAGTTGATACGGACCAGACGGCGTCGACTCCGTGGCTTTTTGATCACAATCTCCGAGGACTACCGGAGATTGGCTTCCTTCTGCATCTTGCGAATGAGCTGGCGTTCCTGGCGGCGGCGCTTCTCGCTGGGCTTCTCATAGAACGCCGTGCGCTTGATATCGCGCGTCAGGCCTTCTTTTTCGCAGGCCTTCTTGAATCGCTTGAGGAGCTGGTCGAGACTCTCGTTCATCCGGACTTTGACGCGGATCAAGCACTCACCTCGTTTCAGTTCACCCGATACGGAGGCGATTATAGCGCGGGCTCCGGGGGCGGGCAACAGATTTCTGGGGAGCGGATCGGGGCGTTGGCGCGGCCGCCGCCGTTCTTTTTTCCGGGGGCCGCTGGACTTCCTCGAATTTGTGAGTTATATTTTGTAACAGACGGTTCCACCCCGGGGGAAGATCGGCGTCCAGGAGAGAGAGGGAGTATGAAAAGCAAGTCGGGCAGCCTCTACGAAGTCCTCAAGTCCGCGTCGCGGCCCTCCGGCGATGCCGGCGCGCCCTCCGCTCCGGATACCACGCCGGTCGGCGACGGCAATCAGGGCACGCTCCAGGAGCGCCTGGCCGCCTACAAGGCCGCCAAGCTCGCGGCGGCGCAGTCGGTCTCGGTCGAATCCCGGCCGGAGCCGCCCGCGCCCAAGGTGAGCGCGACCACCCTCGTCCTCGAACCGGATCCCACGCCGCCGCCCATGCCCGTCGCGACCCGCATGGAGCGTTCCGCGCCCGCGGCGTCCGCCATCGTCGTGGACACCGAGCCCGAGGCCCCCGCGCGGCCCGGCCTCGGCGAGCGCAGCATGACGGTCACCTGGAACACGTTGCTCTTCGGCGGGATGATCGCCGTCGGCCTGCTCTTCATCGCGTACGCCGTCGGCCTGCATGTCGGCAAGGCCGCCGCGCTGACCGCCGTCCCGGCCGCTCCGGAAGCCGCGCGCCCGTCGGCGCCCCTTCCGCCGCCGGTCCGGGCCGTCGCGCCGCCCCCGGTCTTTGCGGCGCCTCCCGCCCCGCGCAAGGAATTCACGATCCGCCTCTGCGAGATGAAGACGACGTCGTCGCAGGAGCGGCTGAAGGCGCTGGCCTTTGCCGAGGACGCGGACCTGAAGAAGGCGCTGGAGCGCGCCGGCCACCGCGGCTTCGAGAAGGCCTTCATCAACCGCGGGAGCGAGGTCCGGATGGCCCTCTATGTGGACCGCTTCGCGGACAACAATTCGGACGCCGCGAAGGCCGCCCTGACGGCGATGAAGAACTTCCGCTTCAAGAACCAGACGCCGTTCGCCCAGGCCGCCTTCGAGGAAGTGCAGCCCCGATAACGCGACAGGACCCTCCCGGCGACCGCCATCGCTGGGCAGGCCGCGGAGCCGCGGTCCAGGAGAGGACGCGTCTTCGCGGCCTTTTTATTTGCGGATCGTTCTTGATTTGGCCCCCCTGTTTTCGTATCCTTCGACCCACCTATGTCGATCCACAAAAGCCTCGCGACGGCCGGAAACCTCCGCCGTCATCGCAATGTCCTGACCCGCTCCGAGCGCCTCGACGCCATGAAGAAGGAAGGGCGCTGGAAGGAAGGCGAGTCCATCTTCAACCTTCCCAAGATGCGCAACATCATGGCGAAGGCGAAGAAGAAGGAAAAGGAAGCCGACGCCGCCGCTCCGGCCGCCGCGGCTCCTGCCGCAGGCGCCCCTGCCGGCGCGAAGGGCGCCGCTCCAGCCGCCGCCGCCAAGGGTGCCGCCCCCGCCAAGGACGCCAAGGCCGCGGCTCCCGCCAAGAAGGACGACAAGAAGAAGTAAATCTGGGGATAACTGGGAAACCCCCGTCGGGGACGACGGGGGTTTTTCTTTTTACGGCGTTGCCGGCCGGATCCGGATCGCCACCCCCTGCCAGTCCCGCTCGAACTGCGCGCGGGGGAGGGAAGCCCTGCCATAGAGGGGATCCAGGACGGACACCCGCTCCCCTCCGACCTCCGTGACGACGATGCAGTGCCCGACGCGCGCGTTGATCCGGGTCATCACGAGCGAGGGCACCGGGATCCCGTCGTAATCGGGAGCGAGAATCTCCGGCACCCCGCGGCCTTCCATCTTGATCCGCAATCCGCGCATGATGCCGGCATCGCTGGTGCCCGAAAGGCTGGTGCCGCCCGCCCGGGTCCTGCAGAGCCCCGCCATCTCCTGTTCCGTCACGACCACGCCGTATCGGTGCAGGAGCATGACGGAAGACGCCGCCGCACAACTGTAGCCGGACGTCTGGATGCAGACCCCGTCCGGAGTCGCCTCGCCGGTCAATTCGTGCGGAATCGTGGCCAGATAAGCCACCACGCCGCACTGGATGGGGAGATAACCCGCGACGGCCAGAAGCAGGTCCCGCTTCCAGACCGATTTCCACACATGCGCCAGTCCCGCGCCGAAGACGAACATCGCCGGGAGGAGAAACCACCCGTGCTCGACCGCCGGATACCAGTTCCAGGGGAACAGCCGGGGTTCGAGGGCCGGGATATGGGCGATCACGGGCTTCACCAGGACGAGGCCGAGCATGATCGCCACCAGAGCCGTCGCCTGCTTTCGCGGACGCCGCATGGCGGCGACGCCCAGCCACAGCATGAGCGCCGTACCGGCCAGCTGAAGGGCGATCCAGATCACGTCGGGCGTCTCGCCTACTGGATCAGTTATACCGCGCCGGGACTACTTCGTCCGGTCGGCTTCGAGGCGGGCGCGGAGGTCGGGGTCGCGCGCCTCGCGAAGCGCCGCGTCGAGATGGCGCCGCGCTTCGGCCGGCATGTTCAGCGCGCGGCAGGAGAACGCGATCTCGGCCATCCGCTTCGCCCGCACGTCGAACTCGGTGAGCGGAGTATGGTCGATCGACGCCTTCCAGGCCGCAATGGCCAGTTCGTGCTTTCCGTTGAAGACGCGCGCCTGCGCCAGCGTCGCCATCGCGTCGGCCACGTCGAGTTCCGCGTTGCGGACGACCTTCTGTCGGACCGACCGGATCGTCGCGTCCCCTTCCTGCTCGACGGCCTTGTGCGCGCGCTGGAGCGCCGCTTCGTAGGCCTCGACGGCGCGCTCGGCGAGCCGCTCCGTCTCCGCCGGCTCCCGCTTGAGCTCCAGATAAACGTTGGCGAGGTTGTTGCACACCCGCGGATCCGCACCGTTCGTCTTCTGGGCGAGCAGATACTCCTTGAGCGCCTCCTCCGGCTGGTGCTGGAAGAACAGGCAGTTCCCGAGTCCCAGCCGCGCCTCGTACAGCGACTCGTCAGCCTTCAGCGCCCGGCGGTACAGTGACGCCGCTTCGTCATACCGGCCCTTGGCCTCGAGATTGGCGGCGTCGGCGAAGATCTCCTCCGCCTTCGAGATCTCGAGCTCCAGCATCAGGTGTCCCGCGGGCTGCCAGAGCGTCTCGATCTCGTCGTACGGGATCAGCCGTTTGCTGTCGTGGTACTCCTCGCAGACGATCGTCTGCTCCTTGTCGCTATATCCGATGACGACGAAGCAGTGATACCGCCCGCCGCCGGCCTCGACCCCGATGATGGGGGGCACGCCCCGGTCGATGGCGTTCTTGATCCGTCCGACGCTGCCCTCCACGAACGTCGCGCGGAAGCCCTTCTGTCGCGCGAGCAGGGGGACCTGCGTGGACAGCATGCCGTTGAAGTTCGAGTTCCGGCCGTAGAACGACAGTTCTTCGACGGAGGCCGCCTTGCCCCAGTAGTTCATGACGGCGCAGACCGACTCGGGGACGCATTCCGCGGTGAGGCGGCTCTGGGGAAGGGTCACGGGCCTGGGCAGGATCACATATCCGAGGGCGGGGTCGTCGGGGATCCGGTCCACCGTGCTTCCGATTCCGGAGCACCCGGCGATCAGCGCCGCCGTCAGGACTGCGAAAAGGAAGCGGGGATGCTTCAGGCTAATCTGTCAGCTTGATGATGATGATGACGACCACGACGGTCAACAGGACGAGTCCGCCCACCCACTCGTACCAGTACAGTCCGGCGGCGTTCTGCACGCGATTGAGATCCTGGGCGAAATAGTTGGTGTCCTCCGGGCTCAGGTCGCGGACCTGGCGCTCCGCTTCGGCGGCGGGCATGCCCAGCGTCTGCAGGCGCGACTTGATCTTCTGCTCCGACGCGGTGTCGTTCTCGGCGCGCCGCGTGGGGATGACGTCGGCGAAGCACGGAATCAGCGCGAGGTGAAACGTCACAACCCCCAGGAGGAGCTTTTTCATAGTGCCGTCACCCACGAGTTAGTCTTTACCGACTTCGATGACGATGAAGACCGCCACGCCGACGAGCGCAGCGATGCCGAAGACCCACTCCCACCACAGATTGTCCGACTGGCCGCCGAAGTTCTCCTGGCCGACCAGCTGGATGCGCTCCGGGCTGCCCGCGAAGTACGTTGTCTGGTCGTCCGTCAGCTTCTGGAGCTGATCCTTTGCGGCCTCGGAGCTGACGCCGAGCTGGGTGAGACGGCTCTCCACCTTGCGCGAGGCATCCCGGGTGTCCTCCGCGCGACGGGTGGGGATGACGTCGGCGTACAGGGGCTGGGCGCAGATGCCCGCCACGGCCAACGCCACCAGCAGTCGACTCACT
>DASQOM010000220.1:0-3196 GCA_035644495.1 Planctomycetota bacterium
GAGGCGAAGGCTTCCCTCGTCGACGCCCAGCGGGAATACGACCGCTGGAAGATGATCGTGGAGAAAGGCATCGAACCCAAGGAACGCCTCGACAAGGCCGAGACCCAGCTGCAGGTCGCGAGAGCGCGGCTCAAGCAGTCCGAGGCCTCCTTCGAATACACGCTGATCCGCGCGCCGTTTGACGGCGTCGTGGTCCGCCGCTCCGCGCAGGCGGGGGAGAACGTCGGGCCCGCCGGGACGGTGCAGTCGGGCGGCTCGCTCTGCACGCTGATCGACCGGGACTCGCTCGAGATGGTGGCCGACGTGAACGAGACGAACATCGCGAAGGTCAAGGTGGGGCAGAAGACCGAGGTGGCGACGGAGGCCCGGCCGGACCGCAAGTACAAGGGCGAGGTCCGCCAGGTAGTGCCGACGGCGGACCGCACCAAGGGCGTCGTGCAGGTGAAGGTCAAGCTGCTCGATCCGGACGACGCGCTGCTGCCCGAGATGGCGGCGCGCGCGGCATTCCTCCGGGAGGGCGCCGTGGCGGGCGCGCCGAGGAAGGTCCTCGCCCCACGCGGCTCCATCCGCGACCGCGGCGGCCGCAAGGGGGTCCTCCTGTTCGACGCCGGCCGCGCGCGCTTTCAGCCGGTGGAGACCGGCGCGGAAGGCGAGGACGGCGTCGAGATCGTCTCCGGCCTGCGAGGGGGCGAGGAGGTGCTGACCGGGGGCGCGATGGTCGACGACGGCGCCGAGGTCAAGCTCAAGGAGAGAAAATAGATGGGCGCTCCGGTCGTTCGGGTCCAAGCCGTCGCGAAGACGTATTACCGCGACCAGACGCCCGTGCCCGTGCTCGAGAACATCGACCTCGAGGTCGCGGAGGGCGAATTCGTGGCTCTCATGGGCCCCTCCGGCTCCGGGAAGTCGACCCTGCTGAACATCATCGCGGGGATCGATCGCGCATCGTCGGGCCGCGTGGAGGTGGCGGGCAGCGAGCTCTCGGGCCTGTCGGAGCACGCGCTAGCCGCCTA
This sequence comes from Planctomycetota bacterium, assembly GCA_035644495.1. GTDB lineage: Bacteria > Planctomycetota > MHYJ01 > MHYJ01 > JACPRB01 > JACQFK01. The sequence continues at coordinate 1,011 of DASQOM010000220.1, forward strand.
CCGTTCCCGCCATGTGGGCTTCATCTTCCAGCTCTATAACCTGATTCCCGTGCTCACGGCCTTCGAGAACGTGGAGCTCCCGCTGCTGCTGACGCCGCTGTCGAGGTCGGCCCGGAAGCAGCACGTGATGACGGCGCTGGAGGTCGTGGGGCTGGCGGACCGGAAGGACCATACGCCGCGCCAGCTCTCGGGCGGACAGGAGCAGCGGGTGGCGATCGCCCGGGCGATCGTGACGGATCCGACCCTGCTGCTGGCGGACGAGCCGACCGGCGACCTGGACAAGAAGAGCGAGGAGGAGATCCTCACGCTCCTGCAGCGGCTCAACACGGAGTTCAAGAAGGTGATCGTGATGGTGACGCACGATCCGAAGGCCGCGGCCCGCGCGGCGCGGACGGTGATGCTGGAGAAGGGCGCCCTGGTCGCGAAGGCATGAAATTCCTTCCGCTGATCTGGCGGAACGCCGTCCGGAACCGGCTCCGCACCCTGCTGACCCTGGCGGGCATCGGCTTCCTGCTGTTCGTCCTGATCTTCGTCCGCACCGCGCTGACGGAGATGCAGGCCTGGGAGGGAGTGGCCGCGCCCCACCTGCGGGTCGTCGTCCAGCACGCCGAGGGCCTCACCGCGTTCCTGCCGATCGAGCTGGAGAACTATCTCCAGAGCGACGAGATCCAGCGCCACGCCAAGAACGTGACCAAGTTCAACTGGTTCGGCGGCTACTACCAGGACCGCGACAACCTGATGCCCGAGTTCGCGGTCGACGTCGACGTCCTGCGGGACCTGTTCACGGAGCTGCAGCTTTCGGATGACGTCTATAAGAAGCTCCGAGCGACGAAGAACGGCACGGTGGTCGGCGTGGGCCTCATGAAGAAGTTCGACTGGAAGGTCGGCCAGCGGGTCACGCTGATCGGGACCTTCTATCCGGCGAACCCCGAGCTGGAGATCGTCGGGACGTTCCAGGCCACGGACCCGCACCAGGACGTGCAGATGTTCTTCCGCTGGGACTACTTCGACGAGCTGATGAACCAGCAGAAGATGGTGAGCACCTACTGGATGGAGGCACGCTCGCTCGAGGATGTCCCGAGGCTCAAGGAGCTGATCGACGCCCACACGAAGAACTCCAGCGCGCCCACCGAGACGGTCACCGAGAAGGAGTTCGCCGCGCAGTTCTCGGCGATGATGGGGAACGTCAAGGCGATCGTGACGGGAATCGGGATCGTCGTGCTGATCATCATGATCATGATGACGGCCAACACGATGGCGATGGCCGCGCGGGAGCGGGTGACCGAAGTGGCGGTGATGCGCACGCTCGGGTTCTCGGCGGGCGGCATCCTCGCGATCATCGTCGCCGAATCCATCCTCGTCTCGATGATCGGGGCCGGGCTCTCGATCGGCGTCTCTCTCGTGATCTTCAATGTCCTGCGCTTCAGTCCGAGCCCCGTGTACTTCCCGGTGTTCATGGTGGAGTCGTCGACGGTCGGCATCGCGCTCGGGGCGGCGTTGTTCTGCGGCGTCTTCAGCTCGCTGGTTCCGGCGATCCGCTCCGCGCGTCGGAAGATCTCCGACGGCCTCCGCCAGGTGGTCTGATGGCGATCCCCTTCAAATACAACCTGAGAAACCTGCGCGTCCGCTGGGTGACGTCGCTCCTGACAGTGCTCGGCATCGTCCTGGTGACCGTCGTCTTCGTCATGCTCTTCGCGATGGGTCTCGGGATGGAGCGCTCGCTGAAGGGCTCCGGAGATCCGCTCGGCGTCATCGCGCTCCGCGTGGGCACCACCGCGGAGAGTCAGAGCATCATCACCAAGCAGCAGCTGGACGACGTCATGGGCATCCCCGGCCTGCTCCGGAACGCGCACGGCGAGCTGATGGTGTCGCCGGAGCTGGTGGAGGTGTCGAACGCGGTGAAGAAGGACGGCGGGAAGGCCAACGTGCCGATCCGCGGCGCCGGCCCCATGTCGAAGGGCCTGCGCCCGGAGCTCAAGCTCATCGAGGGCCGCTGGTTCAATCCGAGCGTCGGAGAGCTGGTGGTCGGAGTGGGCGCCCGGCGCCGCTTCGCGGACCTCGGGATCGGGAAGACCCCGACCTTCCGCGGGCGGAAATGGATGATCGTGGGCGTCTTCGAATGCGCGGGGCAGGCCTATGAGTCGGAGCTCTGGGGCGATATCGACGAGATGAAGGCCCAGTTCAAG
>DASQOM010000221.1:0-15386 GCA_035644495.1 Planctomycetota bacterium
CCATGGCGCTCGCGGCGGTCGTGTTGCCGATCCCCATCTCCCCCAGGCCGATGAGCGCCGTCCCCTGCTCCGCCAGGTCCAGGGCGATCCGGATGCCCGCCTCGACCGCGCGCTGCGCGTCGTCGCGGCTCATCGCGGGGCCGCGGGTGAAGTCCTGGGTTCCCGGGCCGATGCGCCGGTCCAGGATCTTCGGATGGGACTTCGGCGCGACGCGGCAGCCCATATCCGCGATGACGACGTCGGCGCCCGCGTGGCGCCCGAGCACGCAGATGGCCGCGCCGCCGTCGGCGAAGTTGAGAAGCATCTGCACCGTCACTTCCTGCGGGAAGGCGCTGACGCCGCCCGCCGCCACGCCGTGATCGCCGGCCAGAACGACGATGGCCTTCTTCTTCAGCTGCGGGGTCGGCGTGCGCTGGATCGCGGCGATCGCACAGGCCATATCCTCCAGCCGGCCCAGGCTGCGCGGCGGCTTCGTCTTCGAGTCCAGTTTCCGGGCGATCTCCGCCCGGAGGCGTTCGTCGGGGGCGACGATCCGCGCGAGGGTTTCGTCCAGCAGGCTCATGAATTCGTCTCCGCCGGGGTGAGGACGGCCAGGGGTGCCGGCCTCAGCCGGATCAGCGTCCCGAGCGCGCCGAAATAGATCTCGTCGGCCGGCCGGGCGAGCGCCTGGTGCGCGCGACCGCAGAGGTCGCGGAAGACCCGGCCCAGGGCCGTGTCCGGCACCACGCCTAGGCCGACTTCGTTCGTGACGAGGAGGGCGTGGAACGGTTTCGCGCGCAGGGCCGCCGCCAGCCGGTCCACTTGCCCGAGGATCGCCGCCTCCAGGTCCCCGCGGAGCAGGAGGTTCGTGAGCCAGAGCGTGACGCAGTCGATGACGACGACGTCGGCGTCGACGATCGCCTCCACCTTCTCGACGAGGTCACGGGGCGCTTCGACCGTGCGGAAGTCCGATCCGCGCTCGCGGACATGTCTCTCGATCCGTTCGGCCATTTCTCCGTCGAGCGCCTCCGCGGTGGCGACGAAGACCCGCCGCGTGCCCAGGACGCGCGCGCGCGACATCGCGTAGGCGCTCTTTCCGCAGCGCACGCCGCCGCCGATCAGGATCAGCACCTCACTTGCCCTTTCCCGGCGGGGCCGCCGGCTTCCAGGTCACGTCGGGAATCCCGATCCGGCGGTTGGCCTCGCGCGCCATGACGAAGAGGGCGTCGCTCAGGCGGTTCAGATAGCGGATCACCGCGGCGTTGACCGGCTCCGAGCGGTGCAGCGTCATGACGAGCTGTTCCGCGCGGCGGACGTGGCAGCGCGCCACGTGCAGCTGCGCCGACGCGGTGGAACCGCCGGGGAGGATGAACTCCTCCAGCGGCCCCTGCGCCGCCATCCAGCCGTCCATCAGGGTTTCGAGCTTCGCCGTGCGGTCGTCGAGCATCGCGGTGAAGGCGGACTCGTCCATGCCGGGGACGCAGAGGACGCCGCCCAGGTCGAAGAGGCGGTGCTGGACATCCTCCAGCACCTGGTCCAGTTCGCGATCCTTCAATTCGGCGCGGACGACGCCGATCACGGAATTGGCGAGATCGACTTCGCCGTACGCGACGACGCGCGGATGATCCTTGGGGACCTTGGATCCGTCCCCCAGCCGCGTGTAGCCTTCGTCGCCCTGTTTCGTGTAGACCCGGGTGATGCGCATGACGTCGACTCCGAATGAACCAGGATCAGGTGAACGAGCTTCCGCCGACCGGACGCCTCAACAGCAGCGCGATGAAGAACGGCCCGCCCAGGAGCGCGGTGAGCACGCCGACCGGCAGTTCGGCGGGGGCGATGATGAGGCGGGCCAGCGTGTCGCAGGCGACCAGGAACAGCCCGCCGAAGAGCAGCGTGGCGGGCGCGAGGAACCGGTGCTCCGTCCCGATGAGCAGGCGGCAGATGTGCGGGCAGATCATCCCGACGAATCCGATCGGTCCGCAGACCGCGACGACGCCGCCGACCATCAGGGTCGACGCCGTGAACAGCAGGGCGCGCACCGGTCCTACGGAGACCCCGCGGCTCGAGGCCAGGTCCTCGCCCGCCGCCAGCATGTTGAGCTCGCGCGAGTAGCACAAAATGATCGCCGAGCCGGAGAGCACGAACGGAAGGACGTCCAGAACCGCGTTGAATCCGACCGTCTCCACGCCCCCCATCATCCAACGAAGGATGCGGAAGGACTCGCTAAAGTTGCTCATGTACTGCGTGAAGAGGATGAGGCTCCAGAAGAAGAAGCTCATCGCCACGCCGGCCAGCAGCAGGAGGGCGGGGGAGAACGACTTCCGTGCCATCGCCAGGGCGTAGACGAGGATCAGGGAAGCCAGCGCCCCGACGAACGCGGCGAGGGAGATCGAGGAGACCCCGAGCACCGAGAAGGTCCATCCGAGGCGGATGGCCGCCGTCGCGCCGAACGCGGCGCCGCCCGAGACGCCCAGCGTGAAGGGCTCGACCAGCGGGTTCCGGAACATCGCCTGAAACGTCATGCCGGCCAGAGACAGGCCCGCACCCGCGAGAAAGGCGAGCAGCGTGCGGGGGACGCGGATCTCCCAGAGAACCGGGACGGTCTTCAGATCCGAGAGCGAGACGATGCCCAGGGCCGGCGCGAGCAGCACCCCGCCCGCGGCCGCGAGAGCGATTCCCGCCAGGACTCCCGCCTTACGGTTCATCAGGTCATTCCGGAAACAGGACCGGCCGCCCGGTCTTCGGATGCGTGCCGATCACGAAATCGTGATCGTAGATGCGACGGAGGACGTCGCCGGACGTCAGATCGGCGCTCGGCCCGTCGAACACCACCGCTCCTTCGCGAAGGGCGATGACGCGCCGGGCGTGGGTGAGGGCCTCGTTCAGGTCGTGCGTCACGGCGACGATCGTCATCCCCTTCTCGCGGTGTGCGCGCCCGAGGACGCCCAGGACGTCGGCCTGCTGGGAAGGGTCCAGGAATGCCGTCGGTTCGTCCAGGAGGAGGATCTCGGACTGCTGGGCGAGCGCGGCGGCCAGGAGCGCCTTTTGCCGCTCGCCTCCGCTGAGGGCGTCCATCGACCGGCTCGAGAAGCCGCTCATGCCCGTCTCCTGCAGGGCGCGGTCGATTTCGCTCCGGTCCTCCGGGCGAAGCGGAGCCAGCGGGCCCCGGTGCGGGTAGCGGGCCATCTCGACCATCTCCCGCACGGTGAAGGGCGCCGACCGGCCTTCTCCCTGGGGGACGTAGGCCAGGCGGCGGGCGAGGTCGAACTGCGAGTAGGAGTCCAGGGGAACTCCGGCGATCCGGATCCCGCCCCGTCCGCCCCGGAGGATCCGGAGCAGCGCCTTGAGGAGCGTCGTCTTCCCCGCGCCGTTGGGGCCGATCAGCGCGGTCCAGTCGCCGGCCGGGATGCTGAACGTGAGATCGCGAAGGACCTCCCGGTCTCCCAGGCGGAGCGAGTAGCGCTCGACGGACACGGCGGGCTCAGTCATTCATCGCCCCGGGGTGAAAAGCCCGCGCCAGGTCTTCCAGCAGCAGGACCACCCGGGGTCCCGGAATCATGGCATACGATTCTCCGATGACGTGGATCCGGGCTTTCAGGCCCGGAATCGAGCTCCACTGGCTGCGGACTTTTTCCGCATCGAGGTTCTTCTCCTTCAGGTCGGGCCAGAGGTCGACGATGACGTCCGGATTCGTCTGGAGAAGGCCTTCCGCCGAAAGGGAGGGAAACGCGATCCCGCCTTCGAAGGCGTTGACGCCGCCGGCCAGCTCGATCAACTCTTCGAAGAAGCCCTTTCGTCCGCACACGGTGATGCGGTTCATCGAGACGTCCCCGGCCATGCGGCCGATCGAAATCAGCACCCGCGGCTTGGGCCGCCCGCGGGTCCGCGTCCCGACGTTCCGGATCCGCGCGTCCAGCCGGGCGTGGAGCAGCGCCGCCTTTTCCGGGACCCCGCACGCATCCCCGATGAGGCGGATGGAGGCAAGGATTCCCGGGACCCTCGTATGGTCCACGGTCAGCGTCTTCAGCCCCAGGTGCTCCAACTCCTTCCGGATCTCCGCGTGCTCCGGAAGGACGACGGCGAGGTCCGGCCGCGCGGCCGAGATCGCCTCGTAGTTGGGATCGTAGTAGCCGCCGATCCGCGGCTTGGCCCGGGCTTCGGGCGGGAACACGCAGTACCGGGTGACGCCCACGACGCGGTCGCCCAGGCCGAGCTCGAAGAGGACTTCCGTGATGCTGGGCGCCAGGGAGACGATGCGGGCCGCCCCGCCCGGAGGCCCGACGGGGGCCTCCGGGCGGACGGCAAGATTCCGCTTCAGCGCATCGCTTCCGGCGAACGCGGCTGCGACGATCGCGATCAGAATCCAGCGTCGAAGCTTCATGAAGTCCGCTCAAAATCCCAAGGAGCCACCGACATAGACGGCGGGACCCGGGACGCCGAACCCGCGAACGTCCTCGTACCTCTGGTTCGCCAGGTTCTCCCCCCGGATGAATCCCTCGAAATGCTCGCTGATTTGCCACGACGCCGCAAGCTCGACCAGGATGTAATCGTCGAGGGTCACCGTCGTCGCCGGGAAGGTGGAGAAGTCCAGGTCCTTCCGGTTGCCGACGTAGTTGATCGAGAGGTTCAGGTGGACGATCTCGATCGGGGAATAGATCACCCGGGCCCCCGCCTTATGGGGCGCGCGGCGCAGCAGCGGGTCGCCGGTGCTCTTGTCCTCGGCCTTGGTGTACGTATAGCTCAGGCGCAGTTCCACCTGTGGAACCAGGTGCATGCGGAGCGCGGTCTCCACCCCCGAGGTGCGGGCGCGGCCGACGTTGAGATACTTGCTCGTGGCGCTGTCGAAGTCGATGAGGTTCGTGAAGTTGTTCTTGAAGTAGGTCGCGCTGGCGATCAGCGTCCCGCCCGCCAGGTATTGGTCGACGCCCGCATCCCATCCGAGGCTCTCCTCGGGTTCCAGGGTCGGAGTGCCGAACGACGAGAAGAGCTGGAACAGGGACGGCGCCTTGAACCCGGTGCCGACGGTGCCGCGGAACTTCGTGTCCGTTTCCTGGAGGATATAGGCGGCCGTCCCGCGGTAGGTGCCGTGCGTGCCGAATTCCTTATGGTCGTCCACGCGGGCGCCGGCCGTGGCGGTCAGCCGGTCCATCAGATGGATCCGGTATTGCGCGTAGGCGCTGCGGATCCAGGCGGTCTGATTCTCCATGACGTCGATGAAGTCCGCGGGGGGAGGGACGGCGTTGGAGAACAGGCTCGACGTGTCGCCGCTTTCCTCCCGGAAGGTCGCCCCGACGATCACGTTGTGGAGCGGGCTCAGATTGAACGTGTTCTGCCAGTCCAGGGTGACGAGCTGGGAGTTGAAGGTGCTGAAGGAGTACGAGCCGAAGGTGATCGCGTCCGGCGGGTTGTCGTCGTGCGACTCGAGGTTCGTCAGGGAGAACGACAGCGTCTGCTCCCAGATGTTGTCGAAGAGACGCAGTCGCGGCGCGATCAGGAAGAGCCACTGGGTGGTGTTGAACGTGTGGTTCGGGTCGTCGCCTCCCACGCCGCCGAAGTTGTCGATGTCGGCGTTGGCGGTCGAGCCGCGGGCGACGAAGTCCACGTCGAAGTACGGGAGCGGCGTCAGGCCCACGCGGCCGGAGAAGCTCTCGTTGCGGTAGCCGTCCCGCTCGTGGTTGCCGAGGTCGTGGGCTGCGGCGGAGATGCCGTTCGTCTGGGATCGGGACGCGCCGAAGGAGTAATTGACCGTGTCGGACCCGCCGCTCACGGCGATGGATCCCCGATAGGTCCCGAAGGAGCCGCCCTCGAGCAGGAAGTTCATGTGGGGATCGCCCTGGCCGCGCCGGGTGATGATGTTGATGACGCCGCCCATCGCGTCGGAACCGTAGAGGACGCTCTGCGGTCCGCGGATCACCTCGATGCGTTCGATGTTGTCCGTCGTGAGGTTGGCGAAGTCGTAGCCCCGGTCGGTCGAGATCGGATTGTTGGCCTCGACGCCGTCGATGAGGACGAGCGTCGCTCCGGATTCCGCGCCGCGGATGAAGATGTTGGTGAGGGTGCCGGCACCGCCGTTCGTCACCACGTCCAGCGCGGGAACCTCCTTCAGCGCGCTGGCGGTCATGCGCTGCTGTCCGTTCTTCAGGTCCTTCGAGCTGATCACCGTGTTCGAGCTGGCGACGTCGCGCGGCGACTCGTCGAGGCGCGAGGCGGTGATGAGGATGTCCTTATCCTTGTCATTGTCCTTCGTCGAGGTCTGTTCCCTGGCCGGGGGGGGTGCGTCCTTTTTCGGAGCGGGATCCTGCGCCGACGCCGGCAGCAGGAGGCAGCAGGTCCAGGCTGCGATCAGGGGTGCGGTCTTGAAGTTCATCAGATTGCCCTTTCTCCTCCCTGGAGGATGTTGGGGAAACAAAGGCGCCCGGGTCAGGTCTCCTGGCTCTCGTTCGTCCTACTGGCCGCGCCTTCCCATCCCCCTTCGCCCGTTTCCGGGCTTCGGCGGGACAGTGGCATGGATGCGGCGTTCGTCCCGATGACAGTCGCGGGGCGGCGGGAGATTCTCACTCCCTTCCCTTGGTCCGGGTCGCATCAACGTGCACAGAGTCAGCGGATGGGTCTTCGCGTCACCTTCCTTTCCGCCCCGGCGGGGCCTTCCAGCGGAGCGTGAAGAGCGCGCCGGGAGGCACGCTCGCGGTCCAGAATTGCGCGGGATCGGAGGCGAGCAGGGCCCGGATGGGCCCCGCATGCGTGATGATGGCGAGCGTGCGGTCCGCGTGATCGCGGACCAGCTCCGTGACGGCGGCGCGGACCCGGGTCCAGAGCTGCGCGAGCTTCTCCCCGCCGGGAGGCCGGCGGGACCAGGGGTCGCGCATCCAGCGGTCGAAGAGACCCGGATCCCGGCGTCGGCAGGACGCGGCCGTGAGGCCGTCCCAGTCGCCGAAGTCGAGCTCGCGGAGGCGGTCGGTGGTGACGAAGCGGACGCCCGGGGCGAGCAGGGAGGCGGTCTGGCGGCAGCGCTTCAGGTCGCTGGAGACAAGGATTTCGGGGCGGAGCTTGCGGAAGCGGCTGCGAAGGCGCGAGATCTGGTCGCAGCCTTCCGACGTGAGCGGGGTATCCCGGTGTCCCGCGTAGCGCCTGGCGCGTCCGAGGACGGATTCACCATGGCGGATGAGGACGAGTCGGGCGGAATCCTGCACGAGAGGTCCCAATTCCAACGGGAATCAGCACCCCGGCCTGCTTCGATTCCAGCCGACGGCAACTCGAGTCCCGGAGCGCCGTCGAATGCGCGCACTGGCAGGTCTTCTGGCTTCCGGATCTCTGAAGTCACGCCTTCCCGGGATCGTTCCCAGTGGCGGGACCCCTACGACTCTTTCCGGTCACAGCGGCGGGACCACCCCCGATTCCCACGGGGTTCCCTGTTAGGCCCTCTCGGGCACCAGCGCTCGCGGCATGATACCGTCGGGGGGGATTCTGTCAAGCGGGGTGTGGGGAAAGGGCGGCGTCAACGCCCCCGCAGGTCCCGCTCCGGATCGGAGCGGTCCCTGCAGAGACGGTACAAAATCGCGGCTTAGTTCGACGAGACGGGCGCCAGCTTGCGCTGGAGCGTCTGCCGGGCGCGCCACAGGCGGCTCATCACCGTGCCCACGGGGATGCCGAGCTTGTCGGCGATCTCCTGGTACGGGGAGTCCTCGAGCGCGGCCATCAGGAAGACCTTGCGGTAGTCCTCAGGCAGGTTGCTCACGGCCTCCAAGACCTCGTCGCTGACCTCCAGGTCGGCGGGCAGCCCTTCCTCGGGGTCAAAGCCCTCGGGATACGGGCCTTCCTTGGCGACCTGACGGTGACGATAGACGCTCATCACGGTGTTGTACAAGATGCGCATCAGCCAGGCGCGGAGGTTGGTGCCTTCGGCGAACCGGTTGGCATTCTTCAGCGCCTTCACGAACGTGTCCTGGACCATGTCCTGGGCAAGGTCGAAGTCGCCGTGGCAGAACTTGAGCGCGGCGCGCTCCAGGGCCTGCCGGTGAGACTCGATCAGGGTTTCGAAAGTGGTTTCCATGGCTCCCTCGCCTATCCTCTAGTTAGGAACGATAGTATCTACGACAATAACAAAAAAAAGTTAGCCCTTATTCTTCAAAAGATTCAGACACTGTCTAAATCCCTGCTCCAGCGGATCCACGCGTTTCATGCTCTTGGACAGAAGCAGGAGGCCCTGGATCGACCCGAAGATCAGATACGCGGTAGACTGGGGATGGGAGGCTTCCCGGAACTCCCCGGCGCGGACCCCTTCGTCGATCACGGCCGCGATGGCCTCGATGCACTCCTCGAAGTGACGGGCCAGCCTCATCCGGAACCCCGGATGGCTGTCGGACAGTTCCTGGGCAAGATTGCCCATGGGACAGCCCCCGCAGCAGCCGCTGGACGCCGCCTTGTCGACAAAGGCCTGGTGCAAACGTTCCAGCTTCTGGGATGCCGAGAGGGACCGGTTCATGAAGACCGGCGCCATCTGCTTTCGGGACTTCTCGAAGTACCCCTCCAGCACCTCCATGGCCAGCTCTTCCTTCGACTTGAAATGGTAGTAGAAGTTGGAGGGGGCCACCTTGGCGGCCTCGAGGATATCGTCCACGCTCGTCGCCTGGTATCCGTTGAGGCCCAGGATGGCGGTCGCGGCTTCCAGGAGCTTTTCTCGGTTTCCCATACTAGTTAGTAACGCTATAACCTAAACGACAAAAGAGATCCATAAGTTTCACCAAAACGCAATTCCCCTCAAACAAACCAGGCTGTTCCGAAGGATTCATAGATAGCGTTGTAGGAAGGCGAAGGAGCGGTCATAGCGATACGAGATGGAGGAATGGTCGTCGTCGAATTCCTCCACCTTCAGCCGGACCCCCAGGCGGCGGGCCTTCTCGGCAAAGATCCGCATCCCGTGGTGCAGGGCGAACTGGTCGCGCGTGCCGCAGTCGACGAAGACGCCGTCGAGCTTCTTCAGGTCGCGCGCATGACGGTCGAGCATCTCGACCGGGTCCCAGGCCTTCCAGCGCTTCCAGACGTCGGCCCGGACGGACCCGGTCTCCAAGTCGAACGGCAAGTCGATTTTCGTCGAGCGCGGACTGTAGCAGGAGGCCATGGCGATCGTGTTGACCGCGGCGTGCAGGTTGCCGGCCATGCGCTTCGGCATCTTCTCCCAGGCCTTCAGGAATTTCTCAAGACCGCCGTGCTTCCGCAGCTGGTCGATCGCCTTCGGAAAGTCGGGGAGGTAGCAGTACTCGAAATACATATCCCCGGAGTGGCAGGCCAGGGCGTGGAAGACGTCCGGATGGCGCATCCCCAGAACCATCGCCCCGTACCCGCCGCTCGACTTCCCCATCACCGCGCGTCGGCCGTTCGTGCGATAGGTCGCATCGATGTGCGGCACGAGCTCGCGGACGACATGATCCTCGTAGCGGCCGGTCGCCGTGGAATTCAGGTACTGCGACCCGCCGTAGCGCGTGAAGCAGTCGGGCATGACGACGATCGCCTCGCGCATCGCCTTCGTCCGGATCAGGCGGTCCAGACGTTCCGGGAGCGACTCCGACCATGCGCCGCGCTGGATCTGCATCTCGCCGAACCCGGTGAATCCCGTCAGCATGTAATAGACGGGGTAGCGCTTCCGGGGGTACGACGGCGGAAGGTAGACCGGCGTCCGTCGACGCACGGGATCGCCGAGCGGGTTCCCCCGCAGGACGCGGCTCTCGAACTCGAGGATTTCGACGGTCATCGGAGGTTGAGCGCGAGCAGGCGCAGCTGGGTCATTTCCTCGATCGCGTAGCGGACGCCTTCGCGACCCTGGCCGGAATCCTTCTCCCCGCCGTAGGGCATGCTGTCCACCCGCCAGGACGGGACGTCGTTGACGATGACACCGCCCATCTCGAGCGTCTCGAAGGCCTGGAAGATGCGCCCGATGTCGCGCGCGAAGACTCCGGCCTGCAGGCCGAACGGCGAATCGTTGACGGCCGCCAGCGCGGCGGGGAATTCCTTATAGCGGTAGAGGTTGACGATCGGCGCGAAGACCTCGGAGCCGTGCACTTTCATCTCGGGCTTCACGTTGGTGAGCACGGTCGGCGGGAAAAAGCGCCCCTCGCGACTGCCGCCGCTGAGCACCGTCGCGCCGCCCTTCGCGGCCTCGTCGACCCAGGCCTGAGTCCGCGTCAGCGACTTTTCGTCGATCATCGGTCCGAGATCCGTCTTCTCGTCGAACGGGTCGCCCATCACGAGCGTCTTCGTCCGCTCGAGGAACTTCTGAGTGAACGCGTCGGCGATCTTCTCGTGCAGGTAGATCCGCTGCACCGAGATGCAGACCTGCCCGGCGTAGGCGAACGAGCCCGTCACGGCGCGGTCGACGGCGAGATCCAGGTCGGCGTCGCTCTCGACGATCACCGCCGCGTTCCCGCCGAGTTCGAGGGTGACGCGCTTGCGGCCGGCCTTCTTCTTGAGCTCCCAGCCGACGCCCGGGCTCCCCGTGAAGGTCACGAGCTTGAAGCGGTTGTCGGCGACGAGCTGGTCGGCGAGATCCGCGCCGCAGGGCGTGACGTTCACCATCCCGGCCGGCATCCCCGCCTCGAGCAGGACCTCGCCGAGCAGCAGCGCGGACATCGGCGTCGAGCTCGCAGGCTTGAGCACGAGCGAATTGCCCGCGGCCATCGACGGGGCGACCTTATGGGCGACGAGATTGAGCGGGAAGTTGAAGGGCGCGATCCCGAAGATCGGGCCCAGCGGGAAGCGCCGCGTGATGCCGAGGCGCCCCTCCGACTGCGCATTCAGGTCGAGCGGCAGCACTTCGCCGCCGATCCGTTTCGCCTCCTCGGCCGCGATGGTGAAGGTCGCGACGCCGCGGTCGACCTCGCCGCGCGAGAGCCGGATGGGCTTCGCGTTCTCCGACGTGATCGTCCGCGCCATCTCCTCCTTGCGCTTCGCCAGGCCGGCGGCCGCGCGGGAGAGGATCTCGCTGCGCCGGATCGAGGACAGCTTCCGCGTCTCTTCGAAGCCCCTGACCGCGGCCTGAACCGCGCGCTCCATCTCGGCGGGGCCGGCCTTCGCGACCTCGCCGACCACCTCGCCCGTATGGGGGCTGCGGACCGCGATCGAATCCGCCGCGTCCACCCACTCGTTGGCGATCAGGAGCTTGCGGCGCTGCGTCATCGTCGGATCAGGGCTTCGCGCCCTGCTTGATCCAACGCGAGAGGAGCTCGACCTGCTCGGGCTTGAGCGGATCGCCTTTCTCGGGCATCTCCGGCTCCTTGCCGGTCGTCATCTCGATGATCAGGCTCTTGGCGGGATCGCCCGGCTTGACCGGCGACCCCTGCTTGCCGCCCTTCATCAGGTCGGCATACGTCGACATGTCCAGCTTGCCCTTCTTCTTGTCCGCCTTATGGCAGGAGAGGCAGTTCTCCTTGAAGATGGGGAACACGTCCTTTGCGAAGCTGACCGGCTTGTCCTCCTGGGACAGCGCCGTCGAGCACAGGGTGACGATCAGGAGGGCGGTGCGCATGCGGCTCTCCAAAAGGAAATGGGCGGGACTATTATAACGCCGATCAGGCCAGAAGGTCGCGGATGACGCGACCATGCACGTCGGTCAGGCGCAGGTCGCGGCCTCCGAATCGGAACGTCAGCTCCTGGTGGTCGATGCCGAGGAGGTGCAGCACCGTCGCCCAGACATCGTAGACGGTGAGGGGGTTCTCGATCGCGTGGTAGCCGAACTCGTCCGTGGCGCCGTACGCGAAGCCGCCCTTCACGCCGCCGCCGGCCATCCAGATCGAAAAACCGTGCGGGTTGTGGTCGCGCCCGTTGCTCCCCTGCGAGAACGGCGTGCGCCCGAACTCGCCCATCCAGATCACGAGCGTCGTCTCGAGCAGGCCGCGCGCCTTGAGGTCCTTGAGGAGCCCCGCGATCGGCCGGTCGATCTGGTGCCCCTGCGCCCCGTGGCCCTTCTTCAGGTCGCTGTGCTGGTCCCAGGGATTGGGCGCGTTCCCCGCGCCGATGTTGTAGGTCAGGCACGAGAGCTCGACGAAGCGCACCCCGCGCTCGACCAGGCGCCGCGCCGTCAGACACTGCCGCGCGTAGGCCGCGGTCTTCGGCTCCGGATCGTCCAGGCCGTAGAGTTTGGTCATCGACGGGTCTTCGTTCCTCAGGTCGCAGAGCTCGGGGACGGCCGACTGCATCCGCCAGGCCATCTCGTAGTTGGCGATGGCCGCTTCGAGCGACGGATCCGACCCCGGCGCGCCCGCGAAGCCGCGGTCCAGCGCGCCGATCAGGTCGAGACGCCGCCGCTGGGCGCCCGCCTCCTCGCGCGGCTTGACGTTGGGCAGCGGCTCGGGCCGGTCGACGCTGAGCATCGACGCCTGGTGCTGCGCGGGGAGGAAGCCGCTGCCGTAGACGCCGACGCCGCCGTGGGGCACGGCTGCGTCGCCGGAGCGGAGCACCATATAGCCCGGGAGGTTCCTCGACTCGCTGCCCAGGCCGTAGCTCGTCCACGCTCCCGCGCTCGGATAGCCGATGAACGGGAAGCCCGAGTGCATGAAGAGGTTTCCCTGGGCGTGCTCGCTGAACTTCGACGTCATCGAGCGCACCACGCAGAGGTCGTCCGCGCAGGAGCCGATCTCGGGGAAGAGCTCGCTCACCGGCAGGCCGCTCTTTCCGCGGTTCCGATAGGCCCAATGCGACGGCGTGACGGAGCCGTTCTGGTTGAACTGCGTCCGCAGCACGGGCACCGGCATCGGTTTGCCCGCGAGCTTCTCGAGCGCCGGTTTGGGGTCGAAGGTGTCGACGTGCGACACGCCGCCCGACATATAGCAGAGGATGACGTTCGTCGCCTTCGCGGGATGGCGGGGGACCCTGGGCCCCTCCTGCGCGAGCAGGTCGTGGAGCGCCACCAGGCCGAAGCCGCTCGAGAGCAGTCCGAGCGCCTCGCGACGGGAGCAGAGGTCAGCGCACATAGATGAACTCCTTGGTGTTGAGCAGCGCCAGGGCGAGACTCTTCAGGCCCGCCTCCGCGACATGCGCCTTCGCCAGCTCCCGCTCCGTCGGACCCGGACCGCGGCCGTACGCCTCCAGGAACATGCGCGACACGGCCGCGTCGGGATCGAGCGTCGCGTGGCGCCGGGCCCAGTCGTCCGCCCAGCGCGCGACGGTCGGATCGTTGAGGAGGCCGAGCGACTGTGCGGGGACGTTCGTCGAGTCGCGCCGGCCGCGGCAGGCCGACGGCACCGGGAAGTCGAAGGCCGAGAGGAAGGGGTCGAGGTTGTTGCGGACGACGCGGACGTACACCGAGCGCCGGTATGCGCCGCCGTCGACCGCGGGCCCGCCGGCGGCAAGGTCGAGCTTTCCGGTCAGCGCGAGAATGCCGTCGCGGATCGCCTCGGCCTCGAGGCGGCGGGAGGAGTAATGGGAGAGCAGCAGGTTCTGGGGGTCCGCGGCGGCCGCTTCGACGGAGGGGTGCGAATCCAGACGGAAGGCCCTCGACGTCGCCAGGAAGCGGATCATCGACTTCAGGGAACCGTTGTTTTCGCGGAAGCGGCGCGCGAGATCGTCCAGCAGCTCCGGATGCGTGGGCAGCTCGCCGAGGCGGCCGAAGTTGTCGGGGGTCGCGACGATGCCACGCCCGAAGAGATGCTGCCAGAGCCGGTTGACGATGACGCGATCGACGAAGGGATTGCCCGATGCGGTCAGGCTCTCGGCCAGCTCGCGACGGCCGCTGCGGCCGGGCGCGGGAGCATAAGGGGTCGGGTCGATCGCCTCCAGGAAGCGGCGCGGGACGACCTGCGCCGGGGTCTTGGGGTTGCCGCGGACGAAGAGCGGCGCGTCGGAGGCGGAACCCTCCAACACGCCCGGGGCGCGCGTCGGGTCGGGGATCTCCTTCTCGAGCCGTCGGTAGTCCTGCACGAGCGGCAGGTCGGCCGCCTTGTTCGGCAGGAATCCCAGGCGGACGAAGGCCGTGAGGAAGTCCGCGCCGTCGTCGTCGAGTTTGCCGTCGCGCCACTCCTCGATCGCTCGCCGCAGCGCCTCCGTATAGCGTTCGGCGAGCGCGGCGGCATCGGCCGCGTCGTCCAGCCGGACGAGCGACGGCTGGCCGGACGGGGGCGTGAGCGCTCCGTCGCGCGCATAGAGGATCTCGCTCGCGCCGAACCAGGAGCGGCCGCGGTCGGCGCCTTCGAGCGGCGGGTCGGCGAGCGTGGAGATCTCGAGGTGCATCCGGTCCCCGCTCCAGTAGTCCAGCGGCCAGCTCACCCAGGTGTCGGTCTCGCTCGTGACTTCCGCCTTATAGTGGATGGTGCCGGTGCGCGGGTAATTCTGGACGACATAGCGCGCGCGGGCCTTCTCGCCGCGGAGGCGGATCCAGAGCTTGCCGCCTTCCGACGTGAAGCGCGGCGAGGCGAGCAGCGCGCGATGGCGGTCGGTCGTCAGGTTCGAGTAGACGCCGGCGGGGAGGATGGCGGAGACGGCGGCATCGCCCTCGACATTCAAGGTGAAATCGCCGGCCGCGGAGGGACCGCCCGCGAGGCCGGCGCCGTCGGCCGTCCACGCCTTATAGTCGTCGCCGCGCAGGTCCCAGCGGACGACGGCGGCCTGCGCGCGGAACGCCTCGAGGCGCCGGGCCCGCTCGGCGTCCTGCGCCTTCAGCTTCGCCCACTCGGCCGCCCAGGGCTCGGGGGCTTTCTTCGAGAGCCGGACCCAGGCCGCGAGCGGGCCGTCCTGCTTTTTGGGGTCGGGCGTCCAGGCGCGGAGCGCGGTCACGGCGGCGTCGACGGAGCCCAGCCACTGCGCGGCGAGGCTCGCGCGCAGCTCGCGCTTCAGGGCCGCGATCCGGTCGAGATGGAGCTTCTGGCGCTCGGGGACGTTGACGTCGATGAGGGCCGGCCGCGTGGACGAGAAGATCCCGTACAGCGCGGTGAAGTCCGCCTGCGTGATCGCGTCGAACTTGTGGTCGTGGCAGCGCGCGCACGACACCGTGAGGCCGAGGAAGGCTTTGCTGACGGTGTCGATCTGGTTGTCGGTGAAGGTCACGAGCTCGTCGAGCGAGTCGGTGGGCGAGAATCCGTGGAGGACCATGCGGAGCTGGCCGATGCCGAGGGCGGATTCGTTGACGCCGCCGTCGACGCGGGGCTTCTCGAGCAGGTCGCCGGCGACCTGTTCGCGCACGAGCTGGTAGTAGGGGACGTCGGCGTTCAGGGCGCGGACCAGGTAGTCGCGGTAGCGCCAGGCCTGGGGGATGGCGGGATCGCCCTCGCTGCCGTGGGTTTCCGCGTAGCGCATCACGTCCATCCAGTGCCGCGCCCAGCGTTCGCCGAAGCGGGGGGACGCGAGCAGGCGGTCGACGAGGCCATCGACGGCGGCCTGCGGGTCTCGGGCATGATCGGCGACGAAGGCCTCGACCTCCTCGG
>DASQOM010000222.1:0-10908 GCA_035644495.1 Planctomycetota bacterium
CGGCCCGCCCGCCGGGGGAGATCGAGGTGTTCGCCCTCTTCTACCTGGGCGAGCTGCACCGGGAGGCGGGGCGGCCCGGAACGGCCGAGCCGTACTACCGAAAGGCCCTCGCCGCGCAGCCTCCGGAGAGTCTCGCGAACACGTTGCGGGAACGATTGCAGGGACGTTGAACGCGCGCGGGAAATTCCCTTGTGCGCCGGTGGCCCGGTCCTATAATCCGGGGCTGACACGGTATACTCAAAGCAGACCTCGTGAACATCCTCAAAAAGGTTTACCTGACCATCGAAGGGTACGACCTCATCCGCCAAGGCGAGACCATGCTCTGCGCGGTGAGCGGCGGTCCCGATTCGGTGGCGATGCTCCATATCCTCAAGGAGCTCAACGACGTCCAGCAGATGAACTGGAAGATCCACGTAGCCCACGTCAACCACGGGCTGCGGGGAAAGGCCTCCGACGAGGACGAGGAATTCGTCAAGGGGATGGCCGAGAAGCTGAAGCTGGCGTTCCACTCGACGAAGGTCGACGTCAAGGCGGTGCAGCAGAAGGAGCGGAAGACCCTCGAGGAGGCGGGCCGCGAGGTCCGCTTCGGCTACCTGGAAAAAGTCGCGCTCGAGATCAGCGCCCAGAAGATCGCCGTGGCCCACAACCTCGACGACCAGGCGGAGACGATCCTGCACCGCATCCTGCGCGGCACGGGCCTGCGCGGCCTGAAGGGAATGGCCCCGATCCGGGTGATTTCGAAGAAAGCCGACCTCTTCGTCGTCCGTCCGATGATCGAGATCGAGCGCTACGAGATCGAGTCCTACCTCCGCGAGAAGGGGATCGCGTACCGGACGGACCTGTCGAACTACGACACGTCGCTCACGCGGAACAAGATCCGCCACAAGCTGATCCCGATGCTGGAGAGCGAATTCAACCCGCGCGTCAAAATGGCGCTGGTGAAGCTCGGCCAGACCTCGGGCTCGTTCTACCTCCTGCTCCGCGAGATCGCCAACGAGGTGTACGAGAACACGAAGATGATCTCCGGCGAGGGCGAGGTCTGCCTCTCGGTCGAGGAGTTCTCGAAGCTGCCGCCGGCGATCCAGACGCTGATCATCGACCGGGCCGTCAAGACGGTGCTGGGCCGCGTCCCCCAGCTGAACTTCGAGCATTATCTCGAGATCATCTCGCTCTGCGGGGAGCACGGGTACCAGAAGGCGATCCGGCTGCCCCGCGGCCTGGAGGCCCGCCGCGAGGGCTATATCCTCAAGATCGCGCATCCCAAGCCGCCGCCGCCGGCGATCAAGTTCGCGCACCGGAGGATCAAGGTTCCCGGACGGACCATCATCAAGAAGCTCAACCTGGAGATCGACGCCGAGGTCCAGGAGGGCAAGATCGTCGGCCTCAAGGACTACATCAAGAACAAGGACTACACCGAGGAGATCATCGACTTCGAGAAGCTCGACGGTCCGCTGACCGTCCGGCTCCGCAAGTTCGGCGACCACTTCGTGCCCCTGGGCTCCCGCGGGAGCACCAAGCTGAAGAAGTTCTTCATCGACAACAAGGTCCCGAAGGCCGTGCGCGACCGCGTCCCCATCCTCACCGACGGCAAGCGCATCGTCTGGGTGGTCGGCTACCGCATCGGCGACGAGGTCAAGATCACTGACGGCACCAAGAAGGTGCTGAAGCTCAAGATCAAGCGGGTCGAGGAAGCGGAATCCCCGAACTAGTTCCGCCGACACTTGGGAACGGCTTCCGCGTTAGAGGAGCATGACCGCCTACTTCCCCGAGGACGCCTTCGCCGAGAGCCGCCGCCGGATGGTGGACCGCCAACTGGCGGGGCACGGGATCCGGGACGAGCGGGTGCTCGAAGTCATGCGCCGCGTCCCCCGCCACGGCTTCATCCCCGAGACCCTCGTGCGGCAGGCCTACGAGGACCATCCGGTCGCCATCGGGGGCGGGCAGACCATCTCGCAGCCTTATATGGTCGCCCGCATGACGGAGTCGCTGGGGCTGCGCGGCGGGGAGAAGGTCCTGGAGATCGGCAGCGGCTCGGGCTACCAGACGGCGGTGCTGAAGGCGCTGCGGGCGGACGTCTACACGGTCGAGCGGGTTCCCGAACTTTCCGAAAGGGCCCGAGAGAACGTGGAAAGGGCGGGCTTCTTGGGGGTACACTACAGGGTAGGCGACGGCTCCCGGGGCTGGCCCGAGGAGGCGCCGTTTGACCGGGTCATCGTGACGGCGGGAGCGCCGACGATGCCCGTCTCCCTCGTGGAGCAGCTGCGCGAGGGGGGCTCCATGGTGATCCCGGTGGGGGGGGAGGACGAGCAGGAGCTGTTGCTGGTTCGTCGCGGTCAGGGAAGGGTAACCCGGGAGAGGATCTGCGCGTGCGTCTTCGTGAAGCTTTGGGGAGAAGAAGGCTGGTAGGACTCCTGCTGGCCGTGGGACTCTCGTGCTCCGGAGGGCCCACCCACGAGCCGCCGGTACCCCTGGACGGCGTCCACACCGCCGAGGAGCTTCACGCCCTCCTGGACTCCCTTTGCTCCCGGTCCGATCTCCAGGCGATGATGGCCCGGGCGCGCATCCACGTCCGGCTGCTCGATCTGGAAGGCTCGCGATCCCCGACGCTGCTCGCCCAGGGCGACGCGGCGGACCTGGACGTGCTCAGCCACGGGGCTCCCGAGGCCATGCGCGTCGAGTCGGCCAGCCGCCTTTCCCGCCATTTCCGCGAGCGGGCGGACAAGCCCGAGCTGTCGCGGTCCGCCTTCCCCGGCGACATGGGGGAGCCGCTGCGCCGCCTCGTGCTCCTGACCATCGCCTCCTTCTACGGGGAATGCTCCACCCGGGCCGATTGGATCGCCTGCCTGGAAAAGCTCTCGGCGGCGACCCTCGACCTCGCCGAAAAGCACGGGCTTTCCGCCGACTCCGTCCGCCTGCTCCGCAAGCGCTCCCAGGAGGAGCGGAAGCGGGTGCTGGAACTGGCGGCCTCGCAAGCGCCGCTCGAGCCGGAAATCGACGCCTTCAAGTTCTGCGACGCCGACCTGCCCCGGCACCTCGAAGAAGGGACCCGGGCGGCGGACGTCGGGACGCGGGAGAAGGCGGATCGCGCCGAGATCGACGGCGTCCTCCAGTGGTATCTCCTGGCCTTGGCGCACTACGGCGTCGTGCGGGAGACGGTCGCGGAACTGACCCCGGCGCAGGAGCACGCGCTGGGCGCGCAGGAGATCGTCGTTCGCAGCCTTTGCGACCTCCTCTGCCGCGAGCCTTAGGCAAGGGGAGAGCCGGGGAGGGAAGAGGAGAGGTGGAAACACCGCCCCAGGCCCGCCGCCCCATTACGGGGCTTCACCCCGGGCCTGAGCCTAAAACCCTGGAACTCCACATCGATCCTCTTCACCCTCCAGCTCTGCCGCTTTTCCTCGGGGAGTGAGGGAGAAGGGAGCCGCTTCGGGAAAAACAAAAACCCCCGGGCTTTCGCCCGGGGGTTTCTTGAATCCTGCGATTCCGAACTAGTCCAGCTTGCTCCAGTAGGACTTCAGGTTCCCGTCATCCGGGAAATCCTTGTACGACGCGGTCGTGATCACGCCGGGGGGGTTGGTGACCGACGTCTTCACCGAGCCCGAGGTCGCGCTGCGGAAGATCGTGTTGTTCTCGTTGACCACATACACGTACTTGCCGGCCGACTGCGAGTCGGGGAAGGACATGAAGCCGAACTTCGACGTGTTGTGGCAGCTGCCCATCGACGGCGTGCCGCCGGTGTCAGCCTTGTACGTCGCCTCGACCGAACCCGACATGGCCTGGTCGACCGCCAGCGCCTGGTACCAGTAACCAGCCTTGGAGGACGGCACCGCGAAGATCGTCAGTTCGCAGTTTTCGGTGCACGAGAACTTCGTGCCGTCGGAGTCCGCTGACGCGACCGACAGCTCGATCAGCTTGATCGCCGGATCGATCGTGGAGTTCGTCGCGCCCGAAACGGCGGCGCTCGTCATCGTGTAGAGGCCCTTGACGTCGGCCGTCCAGAAGTCGTTGACGTGGTTCCAGTCGCGATCGTTCGCGCGGAAGTCGGCCTCGGCCGACGTGAGGGTCTTCAGCGACGTCGACGCGTTGCGCTCGTTGGACGCGCGCTGCGACGACAGCAGACCCGGGATCGCGATCGCCGCGATGATCGCGATGATCGCAATCACGATCATCAGCTCGATCAGAGTAAAGCCCTTGTTGCCCTTACGCATACCAGTCCTCCAATATTACAATCAAAACAGTTCCAGTCCCCGTTATCGTCACTACAGCACTAAGTTACTCACCGTGGGCCGCCCCCCACCTCCTTTCGGCCACTGCGGATAAAGCAAAGCCCATGCCAAATGCAGAAATTCGACTTCTGTAAACTTTTGATGCACAGCAGGTTGTATGTGCATTACAGGAAATTGAACTGACGGCGGGCGGAATGACACTTTTTGTCGCCAATCCGCAAGGATTGACAAGATTTGTCAGATTGCACCTGTGCATCATCTTGGATTCCCGGACCCCTTCACGGGCCGCCTCAGGAGCAGTCCGAACGGCACGGCCGTTCCGGAAACTCCGCGCGGGTGTTGCCTCTGGACCTCCGCCCCATCAGATCCCTGAACGCGTTGCGTGTTCCGGATGACCACAGTATACCCGAAACCTGCAGCGGTGGAGGGAATTATGCGGCGCAGGACGGCGGCCGAGCCCGTTCCCTCCGGAGAGGGCACGATCGCCCGCTTCGGCCGACCATACCCGCGCTTTCTCACGACCAAGCAGGAGCAATTGCAATGCCATCCGCGGGCTCCGTCTGAGGGCGGATTCCCGCAAGCATTTGAAGGTTCCCGGCGCCTGCGTTGACAAGAATTGTCCCTCCATTCCCGTGATGCAAACGTGAAGTGTCAGACCGCCGGCCCGCCGGTTGACCCGGCGGCCCGCCGGTGCTAGAGTGTCCCTCCGTTCGTCCTTTGCTACCGGAGAAACTCATGGACTTCGACAAACTTCAGGAACAGGTGTCCCGCCTCGAGAAGGCCGTGGACGGCGTCAAGAAGTCCGATCCCGCCGCCGTGCGCGAGTTCTCCGTCGGCCTCAAGGACATCCTCATGCAGTTCCTCAAGGACCGCAAGGAGCCCATCCGTCCCGGCCAGATCTTCAAGGATGCCGCGGCGAAGAGCATCGTGCCGGGCGACATCGCCGCGCGCGGGGACGCCCTGCTGATGCGCTGGACGGGCGGGGTGACGCCTCAGGATCCCCAGGCCATCAAGGACGATGCCGCGCGGCTGACGGCCGTCGCCGAGAAGGTGCTGCCGGTCCTGAAGTCCTACAAGAAGGACAAGTAGCTCAGCCCGGCGGCAGCACGAAGTAGCCCTTCCAGCCGTCGCGATCGAAGGGTTTGAGCCGTCCCCGTCGAACCCCCTCTTCGAGCATTCCGATGCTCCGCTTGAGGCTTCCGGCGACATAGATCACGGCGATGCGGTCGCGGTCGAGGTGGCTCAGCAGCGCGTCGGCGTTACCGTCCCGGAGATACACGACGCTCCGGGAGTAGGACGGCCCGTAGAGGGGATAGGAGCCGCCGAAATCGTCGCACAGGTAGGCGGCCTGGCCGGAGGGGGCATCCGGGAGCAGGGGCGTGGAGGCGCGGTCGCGCCAGCCCTGTCGGGCCATGCGCGGGAGCAGCTCCCCGGACAGGTTGCCCGGGACGAAGGTGCCGGCGAATTGCAGGGCCATCGCCACCACGCCCAGCACGCGGACGAAGCGGTGCCGCTCCCAGAGGCGGCCCAACGCCAGGGCAGGGAGCGCGGTGAAGAACATCACGAAGCGCATGTCCCAGAGGTCGAGCTCCACCAGGGCGAAGACGCAGAGCGCCGAGAAGGTGAGCGCCAGGGCGACGCGCCGCAACAGGGCGTCGGCCCGCAGCAGCGGGACCAGCGCCGTCGACCCCAGCGCGAACGCCGATGCGCCCCAGCTGACCGTCGCGGTGCCGAGGGCGTCCGGG
This sequence comes from Planctomycetota bacterium, assembly GCA_035644495.1. Classification (GTDB taxonomy): domain Bacteria; phylum Planctomycetota; class MHYJ01; order MHYJ01; family JACPRB01; genus JACQFK01. The sequence goes on from DASQOM010000222.1 coordinate 5,969, forward strand.
GGGCGGGCGTTGTCGTAGATCCGGAGGTCGAAGAAGCAGTTGAGGTTCTCCTCCAGCGAGCGCAGGCTCGGGCCCACCCTCTGGATCGTCGAACCGGTGACCATGCTCTTCATGCCCCTCGGACCCATGGGGTGGATCGGATTGCCGAAGACGATCCAGTTGCGGAGGTACCACCACGCGCCGACGAGCAGGGCCGCCCCGGCGATCGCGGCCAGGGTTCCGCCGCGGCGCGCCAGTGGATCGTCCCCGCGCGAGGGGATCAGCGCGGCCAGGACGACGAGCCCCGGCAGGGCATAGAGGAAGGTCGGCTTCACCCCCGCGCCGAAGGCGACGGGCAGCAGGACGAGCAGCGGAGGCGCCTGGGCGACGATCAGGGCCGAGGCGGCGACAATCAGGGCCGCGACCGCCCCGTCGTTGACGCAGGAGGTGGCCTGGAAGTACAGGGCGGGGCCGAGGACGAAGAAGGCGGTCGAGACGCGTGCCGCCCGCGTGCTCCATCCCAGCCCCGACGCCAGCGCATGAAGAGCGGCGCCGCCCAGGAGCAGGAACTCGACTCCGGCCATCTCGATCAGCACGTCGTGATGGAGGAAGACCACCCACCAGGTCTCGACCAGCTCGAAGCCCGCGGGGAAAGTCGCCCGCACGTCGAGTCCATGCTCCCCCGTGAAGGCTCCCGCCCGCACCCACTCCGCGATCTTCGGAAGGTGGTAGGCGAGACTGTCTTCGAAAGACGGAGCGAAGAACCACACCTGGAGCAGGAGACGCAGACCCAGGACGGCTGCGAAGGCGATCCAGAGCGGACCCCAGGAGCCCGGGGACCAGCGCGGCAGGCGGCGGTGGGCTCCCCGCGCGATCAGGAGCGCCAGCACGGCGGCGCCCGCGATCCCGAGGCCCAGCGGGGTGAGGAGGTGCAGCATCCCCGCGGCGAGCACCGCCGCCGAAACCAGGAGCAGCCGGAGCAGCAGGAACAGGGTCAGGTCCGTCGAGGGCTTGCCGGTGCGGACGCGGTCGAGCAGAGCATGGGAGGCGAGGAGGACCGCCGCGTTGGCGACGATCATCGCGAGCGCGCCGGGAACCATCAGAACGACCTCAGGACGGCGAGCGTCTGCGGGACCTGGCCTGCGGCATAGATCGCCAGCAGGAAGGTCATCACCAGGGCGGTGACGGCGGGCCAGGCTTTCGTCCTGCCGGCGAGCGCCGTGAAGATCCAGAAGAGGCAGAGGATGACGACCCAGTCCCGCCACAGCGTGTTCAGGGGGTGGCTCCGAAAGCGCCAGGCGATCACGGCGGCGGCGCCGAGGACTTCCCACACGGGAGGAGGAATCCGCCGGCCCGAGGGTTCGCCCACGGAAGTCAGGCCTTCTCCCCGATGGCCAGGATCGAGAGCGCGAAGCGCGAGTCCAGGCGGTCCTGCGCCTTCACGAGCGGCATCAGCAGGTCGAAGCCGCTCACGTCGGTGGCCCCGATCGCCTTCCTCCCGAGCACCTTGCCGTTGATCCACCAGCCGAGGGCGCCCAGGATGTTGTGATGACGGAAATACGGCACGCGGTAGCCCGCCTTCTTCATCTTTCCGAGGACCTCCTCGAGAACATAGCGGCGGTAGTGGCCGACGCCACGGTCGATGTCGCAGTAAAGCCGCGGATTCGCCGGGACATAGAGCAGCAGGCGGCCGCCCGGCTTGAGCAGCTTGCGCATGTTGCGGAGCGCCTCGACGTCGTCCTCGATGTGCTCCAGCACGTTGAGGCAGATGATCGTGTCGTAGATCTCGAACTCGGGATAGGAGTTGCGGCTGATGTCGAGGCGCTGGACGCGGACGTCCTCGTGCTCCGCGTAGGTGCGCTCCAGTTCGCGGAGGCAGAACGGCGAGATGTCCGTCGCGGTGACGCGGCCGTGTCCGACGAAGTATCGCGTCATGTTGCCGATCCCGGAGCCGACTTCGAGGATGTCCTGCCCGATATAGGGGCGGAGCATCTGGTAGACCCACCCGTTGTAGCGGCTGGCCTTCTGCAGGAGCTTGAGGGTCAACTCGCCGCGACCGACGCCCAGGTCGTTGATCAGCCAGTATTTCAGGATGATCCCCAGGGCCTGGACCCCGTCCTTCCATCCGATCTTCTTGCCCTCGGCGTAGCTGCGTCCGCGGTAGGAGATGGGGACTTCGTAGATCCGGCAGCCGAGCTTGGAGATCTTCGCGGTGATCTCCGGCTCGAAGCCGAAGCGGTTGCTCCGCAGCGGGATGCTCTGGAGGATCTCCGTCTTGAAGACCTTGTAGCAGGTCTCCATGTCGGTGAGGTTCAGATTGGTCGCCATGTTTGAGATCCAGGTCAGGACGCGGTTGCCCAGCGAGTGCCAGTAATACAGCACCCGGCGCGGGAACCCGGCGAAGCGCGAACCGTAAACGACGTCGGCGTCGCCCTCGAGGATCGGCTGGATGAGTTTCGGATATTCCCGGGGATCGTATTCGAGGTCGGCGTCCTGGACGATCGTGAGCAGCCCGGTCGCCTTCGCGAATCCGGCCCGCAATGCCGCGCCCTTGCCCCGGTTGACGGGCTGGTGCAGGATCCGGAGGGGAGGGAGCTCGTCCGTCCAGCGGGCGAGAATGTCCCCGAGCGCCTCGCGCGTGCCGTCCCGGGAACAGTCGTCCACCACGATGATCTCATGGACGACCGGCACCTCGGCCACGCGGCGCAGGATCTGGGCGATGGTGGAGATCTCGTTGTAGCACGGGATCACCACGCTGAGCGGACGCACGGCGGCCATCACCACGGGAATCATTATATCGTGATTATCGGCTGAATTCCGCCGGGACACCAGCCAACCCTTGCCCGGGCCGTCGCAGGAGAGGTATCATCGCGCTTCACATGGCGATCCAGACGGTCGGCGTCGTCGGCTGCGGCCTCATGGGCTCCGGCATCGCCCAGGTCTGCGCCCAGAAGGGCCATCCCACCATCGTCCGCGAAATCAACGACGAGCTCCTGAACCGCGGCATGGACCGCATCCGCAGCTTCCTCGGGGAAGGGGTCAAACGGGGAAAGATGACCCAGCCGCAGATGGACCAGGTCCTCGCCAATCTGAAGGGCAGCACCCAGCTCGCGGACTTGAAGGACTGCGACCTGGTCATCGAAGCCGTCGTCGAAAACCTGGACGAAAAGCGGAAGGTCTTCGCCGAGCTGGACCGCATCTGCAAGCCGTCGACGATCTTCGCCTCGAACACGTCGAGCATCTCGATCGCGGCCCAGGCGGCGGCGACGAAGCGCGCGGACCGCTTCCTGGGGCTGCACTTCATGAATCCGGTGCCGCTGATGAAGCTGGTCGAGATCGTCCGGCCCGATGCGGTCAGCGGGGAATCCTACGCCGCGGCGAAGAGCTTCGCGGAGTCGCTGGGGAAGATCACGGTCACCGCGAAGGACACCCCGGGATTCATCGTCAATCTCATCCTCGTGCCGTATCTCTGCGAGGCCGTCCGAGCCCTCGAACGCGGTCTGGCGACCCGGGAAGATATCGACACGGGCCTCGAGCTCGGCTGCGGCGTGCCGATGGGGCCGCTCAAGCTGCTGGACTTCGTCGGCCTGGACACGACGCTCTACATCATGGACGTCCTGCACACCGAGTGGCCCGTGCCCAAGTACGAGGCGCCCGCCCTGCTCCGCAGGCTGGTCGCCGAGGGGCGGATGGGGAAGAAGGCCGGCAGGGGCTTCTACGACTACCCCAAGGCGTAAACTCCCATCAAGGATTGACTCCGGCCGACCGAAAAGATAGCGTCAACGTCCCTTAAGGAGATCTCCCGATGGCCCAGGCGTTCCTCGCCCTTCTGACGGTCCTCCTCGCCCAGCAGCAGCCGCCCGCAGCGGGGCCCTCGGACCTCGCGCTGACGATGACGGCCGACAAGCCGGACTACGTCCTCGGCGAAGACCTGCAGGTCGAGGTGACGCTGACCAACACGGGCGACAAGAACCTGGAACTCGCGGAGCTGGTCTTCGAGGAGCGCTCGCTCTCCTTCGACATCTCCTTCGAAGCGGCGCCGGGCAAGACGAAGCTATACACGTATTCGGTCTACAAACCGGATCCTCACCTGGTGGACCGGATCGGCCCCGCGAAGGTGTCGCTCAAGCCGAAGAAGGCGATGACGGAGTTCTTCCGCATCCCGATCCTGAAGACCGGCGCGCTGCAGGTCACGGCGGTCTACAAGGGCTCCGACAAGGAAGTCCGTTCGACGACGCTGTCGCTCAAGGTCGCCGCCCAGGCGGACGGCTCGAACCGGCTCGCGGCGGCGGTCAGCACGTCGAAGGGCGACTTCCAGATCGACCTCCTGCCCGAGGACGCGCCGGACAACGTGTCGAGCTTCGTCTCGCTCGCGCGGCGTGGCTTCTACAACAACATGAACTTCCACCGCATCATCAAGGGCGGCTGGATCCAGACGGGCTGCCCCTACGACCTGGGCTTCGGCCACGCCGGGTATGCGATGAAATCGGAAGCCGAGACGCAGACGGCCGTCCACGAGGCCGGTTCGGTGGCGATGTCCCAGAACCTCAAGGGCGGCTTCACCGGTTCGCAGTTCTTCATCGACCTCAAGCGCCAGGAGGCGCACGACAAGAAGTTCACCGTCATCGGCCGCGTGCCCGAGAGCAAGATGGACGTTGTCAAACAGATCGGCTCCGTCGAGACGGACAAGAACACCGACCGGCCGCTGAAGGAAGACATCCGGCTCAAGGAAATCAAGATCATCGTGGTGAAATGATGGCTGCCGATCTCGTCCTGCTCGCGGAGCAAGAGGGGATCGCGACCGTCACCATCAGCCGGCCCGAAAAGCTCAACGCGCTCAACGACGAAGTCATCAGCCATCTCACCTCCGCGTTCGAACGCTGCCGCGACAATGCCACGGTCGGCGCGGTCATCCTGACCGGCGCCGGCGAAAAGGCGTTCGTCGCCGGCGCCGACATCAA
>DASQOM010000223.1:0-15648 GCA_035644495.1 Planctomycetota bacterium
TGCCCGCCGGGGAATCCCCATAGAGGACGCCCAGCCAGCCGCCGGGATGCACCTGCGCCCAGATCCGGCGTTTCGCCTTCAGGTCCCAGAGTTCCACGCACGAGCCGCGCCGGAACAGTTCGCGGTCCGTTCCAAACCCGGCCGGCTCCGCCCCGAGCGGACAAAGGGGCTGATGTCCGGAGGCGACCCCCTGCTGATCGACCGGGGTCTGGACCGCATCCAGCTCGCCGATCAGCCGCAGAGGCGCCTTCAATCCGGGCAGGGGGCGGGCGCTCTTGGTCAGCTCGGCGAGACGCCGCGCGACATACTCCTTCACGGGCTCCTCGCGGCCGTCCGTGGAGATCGAGTTGTCGCCAAAGCGCTCGCCGAAACGGGTGAGCTCGAATTTGAGGCGGTCCAGGTCGCCCAGCTTCTGGAGGAGCTCGAGAAGCTCCTTATAGGAGTCGAAGTTGAGCTTCAGCTTGAAGCGGTCCTGGAAGTCCCCGTAGAGCGCGCGCAGCTTGTCGAGCTGCCCCTGCTTGAGCAGCGCGTCGCGCATCCTGCCGAACGCGTCCCGCGCCGCCTTGGAGTTCGGGAAGCGGTCCATCACTTCACGGAGGCCTTCGATGCTGCCGTCCTTGACCTTCTTAAGCGACTCCGCCGCCTGCTTCTCCACCTCGCCGTAGGCGCCCGGGACCTTGGTGACGATGTCGTCGATGCGCCGCGCCGCGTGGTCCCAGAGTCGCGTGACGCTTTCGCTCTCGCGATGGAACAGGTTCCGCCCCTTCTGGATGAGCTCCTGGTACTGGGCCACGGCCTCTTTCCAGAGCCCCTGCCTCTCGTAGGTTCCGGCCAGCCGCTGGATGGCTTCCGCCTCCGAATCCTGGTCCCAGGCGAATTCCTTCGCGAAGCGGAAGCATTCGAGCGCCTTGTCCGCGTCGGCCTTCCGTGCGGCTTCGGACTGTCGCTGGTCGAGCTCGGCCGCCCGGATCAGCTCGGCGACCAGCTTCCTGCCGGCCTCGTCCCCCTTCTTGTCCGCCTCTTCGCCCTGGCGGACCGCCTCGGCCAGCCTCTTGACGGCATCCGCCAGCCGGGACGCCGACTCCTCGCTGCGCTTCAGCGCCTCGTCGCCCCGCTTGAGGAAGATCCCGTGCAGCTCGCGGCGGACCTCCCCTGCCTTCTCGGCCTGGCGCGCGTCGCCTTCCACCGCCCGGATGAACGACAGGTACGCCTCGCCCGCGTCCTCCAGGCGTCCGTTCTCCCGCATCGTCTCGCCGTACTCGAGGAGCAGCTCGGCGTTCGGCGGACTCTGGCTCAGCCTCCGCGCATACTGGTTCCGCAGCGTCTCCACGTCCGTGTAGACCGCGATGCCCTTCGTCGCGACCACGAGGTAGTTCCCCGCCAGCAGCAGGTTCCCGCCCTCGTTGACCTCCTTCCAGGACGGCCGCTCCACGACCTTCCAGTTCCGGACGTCGTAGACGCCCAGGCCGCCGGCCTGGTTGCCGTCGCCCTCGTCGATCACCGGGAGGTAGACGAAGTCGTCCCCGATCACGCCGCGGCCGTTGCCCCGGCACGCCGAGGCGATCAGGTAGTTCGCCCGCCAGCAGGGGCCGTTCTCGTCGCGGAGCTTGATCTCGAAGGACCAGCGCGTCCCCGTCACCACCAGCTCGTCGTTGACGGTCCCCAGCAGGTGCAGGATCTCCCGCCAGTTCAGGTCGGCGTGGATCTCGTTCCCCGGGGGGACCTTGAGTTCGTCGCCGGTCGCGGCGTCGAACGCCATGAGCTCCGGCCGGTCCTGGGCCAGGACGAAGAGCAGCCCGTTCCAGAGCACCGGCGGATTCGCCCCGCGGCGGAAGCCGACCTCCATCTGCCCGGTGTTCGGCTGGAAGCGGCGCCCCGTGCGGCGGTACTGCGACAGCCAGAGCAGCGCCCCCGTCGACGGATTGAGGGCGCCCACCACGCCGAGGTTGGTCTGGACGTAGAGCATCCCGCCCTGCTCCGCGAGCATCGGCAGATACGCGGGCTGATAGGAGACGCCCATGAAGGCGACCTGCATGCCGGTGACCGAGGAGAGGAACGTCGTCCAAAGCGGCCGCCCGGTCTTGCGGTCCACGCAGAGGACCCGGCTCTCCTGCTCCCCCATCGGCGACGTGCACACGCCGAGGTACAGGCGGTCGCCGCGCACCAGCGGCGGCGCGGAGTACGAGAAGTTCCGCTCGAAGAAGTCCTTGCAGACGGTCTTGTACTCGTCGATCAGCGGCGACAGATCCGTGTCCCAGACGAGCTTGCCCGTCGGGATATGGAGGCACTTCAGCGCCGTGACGCCTTCGAAGCCGTCCATCTGATTCCCCGGATTCGCCTCGCGGGGGCGGGCCTCGGGGCTCGAGTACATGGTGACGAAGGCGTACTCCCCGTCGATGGTCACCCCGATATAGGGCTTCCCGTACGTTCCGACGTTGGGGTTCGTCTGCGGCCTCGGGACCGCCTTGTCCGCGGGATGCTTCCAATAGACCCCGGCGGTGGCCGACTTGCCCTTCACCCGGGCGGGATCGACCGCGAGCACGCGCGATCCGTCGGTGAAGATGACGTATTCCTTCCCCCGGACGCGGGCGTAGGCGGGCAGCAGGGGGAATTCCGGATAAGGAGCAGGCGCCTGCAGGTCGCCGCGGAAGACGCGGCCCCGGAATCGGCCGCCGGGGATCCGCTGGAGATCCGCCTGCGGCTCGGCGGGAGCTTCCCCTCGGTCCTCGTTGAAGTCGTAGGCCCAGCGGCGGATATCGTTGCGGACGCCCAGGGTCGGACGGCGAAGCCGGTCTTCGGGCTCCGGCACATACGGCAGCTTGGGCACGCGCGCCGTCGCGGCGCGGATGGGGATCGACAGGCTCGCGACATATTCGGCCAGGGGAATCGAGCGACCGGCCACGACGATCGGCTCTTCGACCTTGTTCTCGGCGAGATGCTTCCGGAGGTCCTCGAGTCCGGCGCTGTTCTCCGAGATCCGGCACGCGTGGGCGATGCGGGCCGCCGTCACGGCGCGGGACAGTTTGCTGTCGGGGTACAGTTTCAGCAGGCGGCCCCACCAGGCGCGCGCCTCCTCGATGCGGCCCTCGTCGAAGGCCTGGGTGGCGAGGCTGTCGAGAATCTCGTCGGTGCCGGTGGCGAAGAAGTACTCCTCCGCGACCCGTTCGAGGTCCCGCCGGCTGCCGGACTCGCGGGCGCGCTCGAACGCGGCGCGCGCCTTCCCGTCGTTCTCGAAGCGGTAGTACGTGAAGGCTTCCTTGGGCAGCTTGGAGATCCGGGCCAGGAAGTACTCGCGGACGCTGGTCCAGCGGTCGGGGGCGATCTGGACGACGCTCTGGGCGTGGCGCTTCAGCGAGAAGTTGTAATGTTCGAAGAGCCCCTTCCAGTCCCGCGATTCCTCGCACTTGCGGGCGCGGTCCAGGAAGTCCTTGTTGACCTTCTCGAGGTAGATGGTTTCGTCGGGCTGCTGCTGCGGGGCGGCCGGAAGGGCGCCGCGGAGGGGGGCGAGGAGGGCGATCAACGGCAGCCAGGGAAACGCACGGCGGAGCGTCATGGGGGCCAAACCTCCTCGCCTCAACAGTCTACCCTAATTGGACGCTGGCGGGGAGGGGGTGTTGTCCGGAAACTGAGGGCGGGCGGCTATTTGAACTGGCGGAGCAGGTTGATGAACCGTTTGATTTCCTCGTGGACGCGCTTGGACTGCGAGACCACCATGACGCCGTTGGTGAGGTTGATCGAGGCGTTGGGATTCTCATCCCAGCTCTTGTCGCCGGTGTTCTGCTTCACCATCTCGGTGATGAACTCTTCGGTGATGGTCGACCGGGGCTCCTCCAGGCTGAAGGTGGCGCCCGTCAGCGGCCCGCCGCCGCCCTTCGACGGCGACACCAGCTCGACCTTGGGGCCCGCGAAGTCCTGGATCTTGACGAGCAGGTCCCGGACGTCGTAGAGCTGCAGGGTCACGGCCTTGTCGACCTTCCCCTTCGGGACGACGAGGACGACGCCTTCCTTGTACATGGCGGTCAGCTCGCGCGAATTGAGCATGAGCTTCAGGACCGACTTGAGCAGCAGGTCCTTGACCTTCAGCGTCACCTTGAGCTGGTCCTCGGATTGGTTCTTGTACACTTCGGCATCGACGATGATGTTCAGCCCGGAGTAGTCCCGGAGGTAGCTGATCGCCTCCTCCATCGTGGAGTTCTCGAAGTTGACGGTGACGCGCATCGTATTGAGCTTGCTGACGACCTCCTGCTTGCGCGGATCGGTTTCGCTGCCGCCTTCCTGGGCGAAGCCGGGCAGCGCCAGGAGCCCGAGGATCGCGGCCATCAGCATCGTCTTCATCGCTTCACTCTACTATACGCGGCTCGCACCGACTTCTCCATCCCTTTAGTTGCCGCCGGCGCCCGGAGGTAAAGGGAAAGCGGCTAAAAAGAAACCGGGGCCGCCGGTCGCCCGGCAGCCCCGGTGGGGGAAACGTCTGGGGTTACTGGTACTGGCCCAGCAGATTGAGGAGGCTTTCGATCTCTCGCAGGACCGCCGGGGTCTGCGTCACGACCAGCGTCCCGTTGTGCAGATCGATGACGGCGTTGGAATTCGTATCCCAGCTGCCGGCGCCCGTGTTGGTCCGGACCATCGTCAGCAGGAAGTCGTCTTCGATCACGGTCTTGGGATCGTCCAGGATGAAGACGCCGCCGACCTCCTTGGTGCCGGCCGCCTTGAGCTCGACCACGGGCCCCTTGAAGTCCTGGATCTTCACCTGCAGCGCCCGCACGTCGAAGATCCGCAGGACCAGCGAACTTTGGAGCTCCTCCTTCGGCACGATCACGATCGCCCCGTCGCGATAGGTCGCCGTCAGGCCGCGCGACGACAGGAGCAGCTTCAGCACCGACCGGACGCTGAGATCCTTGACCTTGAGCTGGATCGGCGTCTCGCCGTCCTTCTCCATCGCCTTGGGGAGGATTACCAGGTTCAACCCCGTGACGTCCCGGAGATAGTCCACCGCCTCCGGGAGCTTCACGTTCTCGAAATCGACGGTGACCTTCATCGTCTCGAGCCGCCGGACCGCGTCTTCCCGGCTGTCGCCGGCCCACGCGCACGCCGCCATCGCCAGGATCGCCGCCATCGTTTTCATCGCAACCTCCGTTTGAATCGTTCGGAGATACGATGACGCGGTTCGCGGCGTGTAAATCGGAATGAGGCGCGGGCGGCTTATTTGGCCGATTTCGACTGGATGCGGATCAGCACGCCCTGCGAATCCCCCGCCGTGCCCAGCGGATGCACCGAGGTGATGATCTTCCGGTCGCGGACGACCACGGTGGATTCGGCCTGCTTCCCCGACGTCATCGCCTCGCGCACCCGGCGCGGCGTCTCGGGATCGAAGGCCTTGAAGTCGACGCTTTCGATCGGCTTGTGCAGGGCTTCCTTGAACTTCTCGCCCAGCACCTGGGGCGCTGTATGGTTGAAGAGCAGGACCTTGCCGTCCCGGCTGACGCCGACCAGCGCGGAGGCGTCGTTGGCGAGCAGTTCCTGGCAGAGCCGCAGCGCCGACATCCACAGCGAGAGCTCGGCTTTCTTGCGCTCCAGCTCCTGCGTCGCCTCCTCGAGCTGCTCCTTCTTCTCCTCCAGGCGGGCCGTGTATTGCTGGATCTGGAAATCCTTGTGCTCGATCAGCTTGAGGACCGACGTGTTCCCGCTCGACGTCGACGTCGCCGTGCCGGACGTCTTGCGGATCTTCTCCTCGGCCTCGAAGAGCTTCTGTTTCAGCCGCTGGTTCTCCCCGAGCAGCTGGCGGATCGGGGTTTCTTCCTGGTCCTCATCCATGGTGTCACCCTCGGGTATAGAACGTGACCGCGGTGTCGCCGTACGTCCGTTCGTCCACGATTTTCGCCCCGGTCACTTCCCCCAGTCCTTCCCGGAGCCGGTGCTCGGAGATCACCCGGCCGCCGGAAGGAGCGACGACTTTCGTCACCAGCGTCTCGATCAGCTTGCGCATGTCGTCCGTCTTGTCCACGTAAAAGTCGTACGGCGGGTCGACGAAGACCAGGTCGGCCGGCGGAAGCCGGTCGGCCGCCGTGAACGCATTACCTTCCAGGACATGGCCCCGGTCGACAAACCCGAGGCGGTCGAGGTTTTTCCCGATCACCTCGAGGGAGCGGCGGTCGACGTCATAGAACAGGGCGCGGGCGGCCCCCCGGGACAGGGCTTCCAGGCCCAGGCTGCCGGTCCCCGCGAACAGGTCCACCACCGTGGCCCCTTCCATCGCCGGTTTCAGGATCTCGAACAGGGAGATCCGCATCCGGGCCAGGGCCGGCCGCACGTCCTTGCCGGGCACGCCGAACAGGCGCCGCCCCCGGGCGACCCCTCCGGTCAGACGGGGACCGTCCGGGCCCTTCAAACCGCGCGGTCTCCGGCCCTGTTCTCCAGTACCCCATATCGGGCCTTTTTCAGCTCGGGAATCCGGAGAGCGCAGACGGTGATGGCCCCGACGAACAGCGCGAAGCCGACGAGGGTGACGATCGTCAGGAGGACGAACCAGCGGCGGTTCGGCGGATGCTCGGGCTGGGGAGGACTCATTCGATCAGGGCCTTTCTGCGGAGCTGGTGGTGATAGTGCTGCGCGAAGCGGTGCGCCTCGTCGCGGACGTACATCATGAGCCTCAACGCGGGAGAGGACTTGGCGAGCGGCACGGGTTTCCCGTCGCGGATCAGGGTCTCCTCCTCCTTGGCCAGGGACAGCACCACGGGGGGCGTCACCCCCAGCGCTTCCAGCGCGCCCTTGGCGGCGTTGAGCTGGCCCACGCCGCCGTCGATGAGGAGCACGTCGGGGAACACCTTCCCCTCCTCGTCGAGCCGGCGGAAGCGCCGCGTCACCACCTCGCGGATCATCGCGAAGTCGTCGATTCCTTCCACGGTCTTGATTCTATACTTGCGGTAGCCGCTCTTGAACGGGATTCCGTCCACGAAATTCACCAGCGATCCCACGCTTTCGCCACCCTGGATGTGGGCGATGTCGACGCCTTCGATCGTCCGCGGCGGGGCCGCCAGGCCCAGGATCCTGCCGAGCTCCTCGAGGCCCTCGCGCGGGTCCATCGGGGTGATGTCGCCCTCGATATAGTCCTGCTCCGACCGCTTGGACAGACCTTCCAGCGACTTGATCTGGTCCCGCAGCTCGCCCGCCCGCTCGAAGGCCAGCCGCTTCGACGCCTCCTTCATCCGCATCCGCAGGTCGGCCACGACTTCGTCGCGCCCGCCCTTGAGAAACTTGCGAAGCATCTCGACGTCGGCCAGGTAGCGCTCGCGCGAGACCCGGTCGGCGCAGGGAGCCGTGCAGCGGCGGATGGCATGGAGCAGGCAGGGCCGGAAGTAGCGCCGCTTGGGATCGCTTTCGCGCATGTCCAGCGAGCAGGTCGCGAACTTGAAGATCCTCTGGAGGACGCGGACCGCGTCGCGCAGTTCCCCGGCGCTCGTGAAGGGTCCGTAGGTCTCGGCGTTGACCTCATCGGTCTCGCGGACAACCCAGACTTTGGGGAAGTCGTCGAAGCGGGTGATGGCGAGCATGGTGAAGGATTTGTCGTCCTTGAGGCGGTCGTTGTAGCGCGGCTGGATGTCCTTGATGAGGCGGGCCTCCATCAGGAGGGCGTCGACCTCCGAGGGGGCGAGGAGGAACTCGATGTCCTCGACCTTGGAGACCATGGTCCGGATGCGGGGGTCGCCGTAGGAGTCGTGGAAGTAGGTGCAGACCCGGTTGCGGAGATTCTTCGCTTTCCCGATATAGAGGGTCCGGCCCTTCCCGTCCTTCATGAAATAGACCCCGGGCGTCTCCGGAAGGGCGGCCAGGATCTTCTCCAGTTTGTCGCTGGACATGAGGCTCCAGTATAACGCCGAGGGTCGACGAATCCGCCGCGCAGATTTGTCGACACCGGTATCAGTTCGGTTGACTTCCCGGGACCCCTTCCCTAGAATACGCGGCCTATGGCCCACGCCTCGCACGCCCATACGCACGAAGAACAGAAGAAATTCTCTCCCAAGTCCGAGGTCAAGGAGGTCGGTCCCTGCAAGCTTCAGATCAGCATCGAAGTCTCCGCGGACCGGGTCCAGGAGGAGATCGACCATAAGTACAAGGACCTCAACGACTCCATGGCGCTCCCCGGCTTCCGTAAGGGCCATGCCCCGCGCAACGTCCTGGAGCGAAAGTTCGGTAAGGCCCTCCTCGACGACCTGAAGTTCGAGCTCCTCAGCGGCTCCTTCGAGGAGGTCAAGGAGGAGAAGAAGCTGGAGCCCGTCGGCGAGCCCGAGCTTGAAGCCGACAAGATCACGCTCGAAGAGGGCAAAGCCTTCGTCTACGAGATGAAGATCGAGGTCCGCCCCACCTTCGAGATCAAGACCTACGAGGGCCTCAAGGTCAGCAAGCCCGCGGTCGCCGTCGAGGAGAAGGATATCGAATCCGTCCTTAAGGGTTTCCAGGAGTCCAAGGCCGAGCTCATCCCCGCCGAGGACAACATCGCCCGCGAAGGCGACCAGCTGACCGCCGACTTCACCCTGGTGGTCGACGGCAAGGACCTCGACACCGGCGAGAACAACGCCGTCTTCCTCACCCCCGACATCCAGTTCTTCGGCAAGGAGCTGCCGGAGTTCTACAAGGCGATCGTCGGGAAGAAGGTCGGCGACGTCGCCGAGGCCCCCGTCAAGCTCCCCGACGACTTCGGCGACAAGGCCCACGCCGGCAAGGACGCGATCATCCGCGCCACCCTCAAGGGCGTGAAGAACAAGAAGCTGCCGCCGGTCGACGTCGACTTCGCCAAGAAGCATTTCGACATGGATACCGTCGACGAGCTGAAGGCGGACATCCGCAAGCGCATCGAGCGGGAGAAGGAAGCCGCCGGCCGGGCCGCGATGGGCGAGAAGCTCGTCGAGGAGCTGGTGACGGCGAACGACTTCCCCATGCCCGAGGGCCTGATCAAATCCGGCACCGAGGAGGCCCTGCGCCGGGCCCAGCTGGACCTGGCGATGAAGGGCGTCCCCGAGGACCAGATCGCCAAGGTCATGGAGCAGGACAAGACGAATTCCCGCGAGAACATGGCCAAGGCACTCAAGGCCCACTTCATCCTGGAGCACCTCGCCGGCAAGGAAAAGATCTTTGTGACCGAGGACCAGGTCGAAGAACGGGTCGGCCAGATGGCCGCGCAGTACGGGAAGTGGCCGCACGAAATGAAGGCGTACCTCGAAGAGCGCGGACTGCTGACTCAGCTGCGCCGCTCGATGCGTGAAGAGCTCGTGAAGGAATTTCTGCTGTCCAAGGCCGTTATCGAGGAAGATAAGAAGTCTTAGAACGGCAACTCGAACCGCAGGACAAACGCGCTATGGGCTACCTGACCCCGATCGTCATCGAGAAAACCGGCCGCGGCGAACGGTCCTACGACATCTGGTCCCGCCTGCTCAAGGACAGGATCATTTTCATCGGCACGCCGATCGATGACTACATCGCGAACCTGGTCATCGCCCAGCTCCTGTTCCTCCAAATGGAGAACAAGAGCCAGGACATCAACATCTACATCAACACCCCGGGCGGCCACGTCTATGCCGGCATGGCCATCTATGACACGATGCAGTTCGTCCACTGCGACGTGGCCACGTACTGCATCGGACAGGCGTCCAGCATGGGCGCGCTGCTGCTGGCGGCGGGCACCAAGGGCAAGCGGTACTCCCTCCCGCACTCCCGGATCATGATGCACCAGCCCTCGGGCGGCACCCAGGGCACCGCGGCCGACATCCGCATCCAGGCTGACGAGATCATCCACCTGAAGAAGACCCTGAGCAGGCTCTTCGCCAAGCATTCCGGGCAGCCCATCGACAAAGTCACCAAGGATGCCGACCGGGACCACTTCATGTCGGCCGAGGAGGCCAAGAAGTACGGTCTGGTGGACGAAGTCGTCGAGTCCCTGAAGGACGTCGATCTCAAGGGCGGCGGAGACATGGCCGCCCGTGAAGACCGGTAGTCCAGGGTCCATAAATCCGGAACCTTGGAACACCCCCCCGGGGGCGGGTCCAATAATTCCCAAATCAAAAACCGGTTCCCTGACGATATAATCCCCAGAGTGAGGGACCAGTGTCCATGACCACCAAGAAGCGGGGCACCGACGATCGCTTTTGCACCTTCTGCTCCAAGAGCAGGGGCGAGGTGCGCAACCTCATCGCCGGCCCCGGCGAGATCTGCATCTGCGACGAATGCGTCGAAATCTGCAACCAGATCCTCAAGGTCGAAAAGAAGCCCGCCGGCGCCAAGCTGAAGTCCTCGCACCGCCCCTACCCCCTCAAGCGCCTGCCCGTCCCCTCCGAGATCAAGGCCGAACTCGACCGTTACGTCGTCGGCCAGGACCGGACCAAGAAGGCCCTTTCGGTGGCGGTGAACAACCACTACAAGCGCATCATGAATCCGGTGGAGAACGACGTGGAGCTGGAGAAGTCCAATATTCTCCTGATCGGCCCCACCGGCTCCGGCAAGACCCTGATGGCCAGGACCCTGGCCAAGATCCTCGACGTCCCCTTCGCCATCGGCGACGCCACGACCCTGACCGAGGCCGGCTACGTCGGCGAGGACGTGGAAAACCTGCTTTTGAAACTGCTCCACGAGACCGACTTCGACGTCGAACGGGCCGAGCGCGGGATCGTCTTCATCGACGAAATCGACAAGATCGCCAAAACCCAGAACAACCCCTCGATCACGCGCGACGTCTCGGGCGAAGGCGTCCAGCAGGCCCTGCTCAAGATGCTCGAAGGCACGATGTCCAACGTCCCCCCCCAGGGCGGACGCAAGCATCCCGAGCAGGAATACATCCAGATCGACACGACCCATATCCTCTTCATCTGCGGCGGCGCCTTCGACGGGCTGGAGAGCATCATCTCCCGCCGCTGCGGCAAGAAGCAGATCGGCTTCAAGACCGACGTGCCGTCGGGCGGCAACATGGACGAGCGCGAACTCGGCGACACCCTGGAGAAGGTCGAGCCCGAAGACCTGATCGAGTTCGGCATGATCCCCGAGTTCGTCGGCCGTCTCCCCGTCCAGTGCGTCGTCCGCCCCCTCTCGGAGGATCAGCTGACGCACGTCCTGACCGAGCCCAAGAACGCCCTCGTGCGGCAGTACAAGCGGCTGTTCGAGATGGAGAACGCGAAGCTGGAGTTCACGAGCGACGCGCTGCGGGCCATCGCCCGGCGGGCCATCGAGAAGAAGACCGGCGCCCGCGCCCTGCGCCAGCTGCTCGAGAGTCTCATGCTGGACATGATGTACGAGCTGCCGTCCCGCAAGGACCCGCGCGAGTACATCATCACGGACAAGAACGTCCTCGGCGAGGAGCCCGTGATTGCCCGTCCCTTGAAGTCGGCGAAGAAGGACGGCGACTCGAAGAAGGAAACCGCCTGATCGGCAATCGGTGACTCTGAGTCACTGATTGCACGGGCTACCCGCGCGCCAGAGCCACCAGGGCCTGAAGTTCCTCCGCCACCGTCCGGTCCACCCTTCCGTTGCCCGTCTTCTTTTTCTCCATCAGCGCCTTGAGCGCGTGGATCGAGCGGCGATCGGGATGGCCTTCCGGCAGCAGGCCCTCGGAGCGCGTGAGCAGCACCTGGGCGGAGACGCGGTCGATCAGGATGCCCTGGGCGATCTTCGTCCACGCCAGGGATTCGAAGCGCGGGAAGCCGAGTCGGCGGATTTCGATGGCCAGCGCGCGGGCTTCCGCCAGCGCCTCGGGCGCCATGCCCGCCCGCAGACGGTACTTCGCCGCTTCGAGCGCCAGCCGGCGATCGAGGATCCAGGAACCCGCCTTCTTGGCCGCCCGACGGGCCGCCTCGACGTGTTCGCGGGCACGTGCCAGCTTGTCGAGCCGGCTCCAGGTCTGAGCCAGCAGATGATGCGCGACGGCTTCGGATTCCGGATCGGCGCTCTCCCACGAGGCGCCCATGGCCGCCTCGAACGAGCGCCGGGCCGACTGGTAATCCTCCCGGAGGAAGCGCTCGAGGCCGCGGGCAAAGGATCCGAGAAACGCCAGCCGGGGCGTCTGCTGCTCGGGCGGCGAGCCTTCCATGACCGACGCCACGCCCTGAAGCAGGATCCCGTCGCCCAGGCGCGACGCGTTCAGCAGGCTGCGCAGCACGGCCCGGGCATAGAGGCGCTCGTCCCGGTTCGGGTCGACGGCGCCGACCGCCGACGCATACAGCCAGCGGGCATGATCGACGCGGCCTTCGAGCTCGGCCGCCTCGCCGAGGGCGAGGCAGAGTTCGGCGCGTTCCTGAAGCGGGAGGCGGCGGGCGGCAGTGCCGTAGAACTTCCGGAGCGCGACCGCGGCCGCCGCGTTCGGCTTGCGCGCCCAGGTGGTCAGAAGTTTTTTTGCCTGAGCGGCCGGAGTCACCATAAGAGTCCGAACGTTATCAGGAAACGGCGGAGGGGTTCAAGGAGAATCCGCGGACGAATCCCGGCCTTTACGCCGCGGCGGCCCCGCCCTTAGAATGCCGCCGATGCGGCGCCTCCTCCTGGTCCTCCTCGGCCTCGCGGGCTGCGGGCCCGATTCCGACCCGACCGCATTGCCCCGCGTCCCCGTCGCCGCCCCCAGGGTCCCCATCGTCAACCGCATCCCGCCGGCCCCCCTCGAGCGCATCGCCTTCGTGCGGGAGGACGGCATCTGGACCGTCGATACGCAGGGCGGCGACCTCCAGCGCCTCGTCCCCCCCACCCTGCCCCGCGCCGCCGAACCGGCCTGGGCCTCCGACCGGCGCTGGCTCGCCTTCGCCGCCGCGGTCGACCCCGACGCGAACCTTTTCCCGCGCAACCTTTTCATCGTCCGGCCCGACGGCGCCGACCTTCACCAGGTCACCCCGATGCCGCGCGCGGGAATGAGCGCCGACGACGGCCCCAAGGGTCCCGTCCGCGGCCGCGCGGTCCTCGTCTCGGGCGAGGCGCGCCGTCCCCTGGCAAACCTCCGCGTGACCGCCGCCGGGCTCCGAAAGGCCGACACGACGGATGCCGAAGGAGCTTTTCAGACGTTTGTCCCCGTCAGCGGCGGCTGGATCAGACTTTCGGGCCGGATCGACGGCAAACCCGCGGTGGCCTGGCGCTTCGTGGCGGGCATCGAGGGAAAGATCACGGACCTAAAGGACGTCGCCGTGCGCCTCGCCGCCGACGACCTGCCCTCGTCGCCGGCCTGGATCGACCAGGACCGCCAGCTGCTCTATGTTCTGCGGCACGCGTCCGTCGAACGCTCGGCGGGTGCGCCGCTCTGCACGCTGCGCCGCATCCGGCTCGACGGCTCGGGAGACGAAAGCGTGGCCGCGTTCACGTCGACCTCCATCCTCGCGGGGCCCGTGGTCCGGGGGGACATGGCCTGGATCAAAATGTCCGACGGCCTGGTCTTCCGGCTCGACCTGAAGACCAAAACCGTCACGGAGTCCGTCCCGGCCGGACTCTGCGCGCCCGACGCCCTGGCGGTGTCGCCCGACGGCGGCCGCGTCGCGACGCTGAGGATGGACGCGAGCGGCGCGCGGTCGCTCGTCGTCCTCCTGAAGAACGCCGTCGAGCCGATCCTGGAGTTCAAGGCCGGCGATCCCTCCCCGCGCGGCTTCGATTTCTCCCCGGACGGCACGCGGATCGTGATGGACCTCGTCGCCCCCGACGGGAAATCCGGCCTCCATATTCTCGCGATCGCGACAAAGACCCTGACCCCCCTCCTCGAGAACGGCACGACGCCGACGTGGCATGGTCGATAAGACGCCCCTCAAGATCCGGACGATGTTCGACCAGATCTCGCCGCGCTACGACTTCCTCAACCACCTCCTGAGCCTGAACTCGGACGTCCTGTGGCGCCGCCGCGCGGCGGCGCTCTGCGAGGGGGCGAAGCGGGTGCTGGACGTCTGCTCGGGCACGGGCGACATGGCGCTGGAGATCCAGCGGCGCTGGGGCGCCGACGTCGTCGGAAGCGACTTCGCGTACCGGATGCTGGAAATCGCCAAGCTGAAGGCGGAGCGCAGGTCCCTCGGCGCCCGGGTCCGCTTCCAGCAGGCGGACACGCTGCGGCTGCCCTATAAGGACGGGAGCTTCGACGCCGCCACGGTCGCGTTCGGGATCCGGAACGTCATCGACACCGAACGCGGGATCGGCGAAATGACCCGGGTGCTGCGGCCCGGCGGCCGCGTCGTCATCCTCGAGTTCACGCTGCCGGAGAACGCCTTGCTGCGGCAGGGCTACCTGGCCTACTTCGGCAACGTCCTGCCGCGACTCGGCCGCATGATCGCGCGGTCGGAGATCGACGCCTACAAGTACCTGCCCGATTCGGTGGCGCGCTGGCCGCGGCCCGACGAGCTCAAGTCGATGATGGAACGCTCGGGACTCGGGAGCGTCTCGTACGACCTGATCTTCGGCGGGGTGGCCGCGATCCATACGGGGCTCAAGGCGTAGCTCCCCGCTTCACACATTCTTTAAGCATTCTGAACCACAATGGCACCGGAGGATGTAACATTCTTCCTCAGAACCTTCTCTTTCCTCGGTAGATTGATTCCACTTTTTTCAGGGAGGATAAAGATGCGCACCTGGTTCGCGGTTCCGCTCGCCTTCGCCCTCGCCCTCGGCGCGTGCGACAGCGGCTCGTCGTCCAAGTCGTCGTCCGGCACGCCGTCGTCCGGCGCCACCGCCGGCGGCAAAACGGAGGCCGCCCCCGCGGCGGCCAAGTACAAGTTCGACAACTTCGAGGCGTGGAACGCCTTCAAGGAAGGCTCCATGATCGAGGTCGAGATGGACACAGCCGGGACCAAGATGAAGACCGTGAAGACCATCGACAAGAAGGCCCCCGAGGAGATCACGCTCAAGACCGAGATGATCATGACCGTCGGCGGCAACGAGATGAAGACGCCGGGCACCGAGCCGGTCAAGAAGATGGCCGCCGGGGCGGTCGAGGGCAACTGCGCGCTCTGCGGCAAGCCCTATAAGGACCACAAGGACGAGACCAAGTGGACCGACGAGACCGTGAAGGTGGGCGACAAGGACGTGAAGTGCATGGTCATGGAGACGCCCGCGAAGAACTGCAAGGGCGACGACATGCCCAAGACGAAGATGTGGTACAGCACCGAGGTTCCGGGACACATGGTCAAGATGGAGACGGCGCAGATGAAGATGAGCGTCGTCAAGTTCGACAAGAAGTAAGCTCCAAGGCGACTTCAAGGGGCGGGAGCCCGAGCGGCTCCCGCCCCTTTTTCTTTTACCCACGCCGATCTCCTGCCGCCGGACAAGATCCGGGGGGCGAGCCGCAGGAGCATGCTGCGTGCTTCACAGGAATCGGGGGGTTCGTCATCGCGGCGCTCGTCGTCTGTCCGTTGAGCGGCGGCGGCAAAGGGGTCGGCCGCGCTGGATTCCGCGTTCTTCCCCCCCCGGAGCCCTGGCTGCCCGTATTCCCGTCGTCGGCGTTCAGAGCCCGAGCGCCTTCCGGATGGCCGGCAGCCGATCCGGGTGGATGTCGTAGCGGCTCGCCATTGCGAAAAGGTTCGCGAGCGTGGTCCCGTCCGGCGCGGGAACCGTCGGATCCGCGCCTTTTTCCAGAAGATCCGCCACCCCCGACCAGTTCCCGAGTCCGAAGCCGCGCTTCCCCGTCGAATGGGCCATCAGCAGGTCCAGCCTTCG
>DASQOM010000224.1:0-50931 GCA_035644495.1 Planctomycetota bacterium
CGTCTCGCGGATCATGACGCCCGCTTTCGCCCAGGGATCCGTGTTGTCGATCTCCACGACGCGGGCAAAGATGGTTCCGTCGCCGGTGAGCGTCATCGACACGAAGTGGAAGGAGTCCGCCGTGCTCCAGATGTCCGCGCCGGCGCCGCAGACCATGACCTGGCTGCCGGTGACCGAGGCGTCGCCCGCGATCGCGGGGCTCCCGATGTCGCCGTCCGTCCACGGCGGCGGAAGCGGCGCGCCCGCGGCCTCATAGGTTGCCGTGACCGTGGCGTTCGCCGCCGGCATCGTGATCGTCGTCGTCGACGACGTCGCGCCCGCCACCGTCGCCCCGGTCCACGCCTTGAACATCATTCCGGCCAGCGGCGCATCGGCGCTGATCGTGACGATCGTGCCCGCGGCGTAGGTCCCGTCCCCGGTCCCGCTGTTCACAGTCAGCGTATACGTCGTTGGAGGAGGAGGCGGCGCGGCAGCGTAAGTCGCCGTCACCGTGGTGCCGGCCGCCGGCATCGTGATCGTGGTCGTGGCGACGCCGGGATTCGCAACCGTCGCTCCGGTCCACTGGCTGAAGACCATGCCGGCGGCGGGCGCGTCGGCGGTGATCGTGACGACCGTCCCGGCGGCATAGGTCCCGTCGCCGCTGCCACTGTTGACCGTGAGCGGATACGTCGTGGGCGGGGGAGGAGGCGGCGTGGTTCCCGTCCGCACGTCGGTCCACGCGAGCGTGCCGTGGGCCTCGATCGCCTGCACCAGCGCCTCCAGCCAGTAGCAGTCGCCGATGCCGGTGGGGCTGCTGGCCAGCTGGCCCTTCAGCGTCGCCGCGCTGGCCTGCACGACCCAGCGCTCGACGGGCGCCATCATGCCCATGACCTCGGGCAGCAGGCCGGTGCCTTCGTCGCCGGTCCAGCTCCGGTTGAAATAGTTCGCCTTGCCCAGCCACCAGAACGGAAAGGTCGTCCGGCCCTCGTCATGGCGCGCCATCACGGCGCTCTGCAGGTTCGCGCGAAGGTAACGGCCCATCTCGGGCGTCAGGTTCAGGAACATCCAGCCGTGGTAGGTCGACCCGTTCATGCGCGAGTCGTACATGTCGTGATAGGGCGCGGTCCCCGCCGAGCCCGCGTTCGATTCGATGGTCCCGAAGTTCAAGCCCGCGTTGAGCTGCGTCTGCAGGTTGTTGAGCGCCGTCGTCCTCGTCGCCGGATCCGCGAACTTGTCCGCGAGCCGCGCCATCGCGATGTGGGCGCTCATCGTGCCGTACAGGTTCGCCTGCGCCGACCGAGCAGAATACATCGTCTTGATGCCCGCCCAGTTGTCCTGGATCAGCGTCCAGTCGCCGGTCCGGTACCCGTAGAGCCAGAGCCCGTAGATCGTGTGCACGCTCGGCCGGTACTGGCCGAACGTCGCGCTCTGGGACCACCACTTCGTCTTCGGATGGATCTCGCGCGGCGTGCCCGACGTCGTCGAGAGCGGATACGTCCCCCACGGAGCATTCGCCGCCGTGCCCAGCTCCGAGGCGACGTAGGCGCGCACCGAGGTCTGCTGTGCGCCCGTGAGATACGGGTACGCCCAGGCCAGGGTCGTGAGGATGCGGCCGGGCTCCATATAGACCGCGTAGCCGACGCTGCCCTGATCCGAGTAGCTGATGTAGAGCGGCGCGAGATGCCCGGCATGGAGCACCGCCTGGATCTGCTCCTGCAGCTCGACCTTCATCAGGTCGGCGCCGGCGCCAATCCCGCTGACCTGCGGGAACTCCCACGCATAGGGCGTCGGATCGACCGTCTGCGCCTGCGCCGCCGCGGCCCCCGCGATCAGCGCGAGGACGATCCCCGATAGTCTTTTCATCATGGTCTTCCTCGCTAGCGATGCTCGATGGCGGTGACGCCGAACGTCTCGGCGATAACCACCCGCGAGCCCGAGATGACGGGCGCCGCGCGCCCCTGCATCGCGTTCTGCGAGACGCCGATCGTCGGCATCTGGTCCTTGTAGACCACGTCGAACAGGAAGTTCCCGCCGTCGCGGACGCGGACCTCGGCGCTCACGCCGCGCGTCGTGCTGTCGGCCAGGTTGATCACCTGGGTCCCGCGGAAGTTCTGCCGCAACCAGAGGAACGTGCCGCCGACGCTCATGGCGTAGAGGTTGTCCGTCTCCCAGGGCCAGGGGTTCGCAAGACGGCCGTTGTCGATCGGGACTCGCCTGCCGTTGGCCGTGTCGATGCCGGCGACGTCGATCGAGTAGTTCGTCCCGAACGCGCCGAGCTTCGTCAGCTTCGGATACCGCGTCTTGAAATAGGTGAGGACGCGGTCGGAGTTGTCGACGACCGACGCCGGCGTGGGGACGCCGCAGCCGTCGGCCGGCCCGGCAAGGACGGTGAACGGCTCGGACAGATCGCCCGTGTTCATCGCGAAGAGGTGGCGCCAGTCGGATCCCGCGTCGGGCCAGGCGCCGCCGTTCGTGTCGCCCGTCAGCCAGCGCGCGATGTTGGCCTCCTCCGTCGCGAGATCGGGCGAGCCGGCCATCAGGCTTTCCATGACGTATTCGCTGCCGATGACCGGCGTGGTCAGCGTGTGGCCGTAGACACGGCCGCCGAACACGGTGGGCCAGAGCATGCGGAAGCTCTGGCCGCGCAGACCGTGCGACGCCTGCACCGTCCCCGTGGCCAGCGACAGCTTGTAGAAGACCAGGTTTTCCGCGCCGACGTAGACGCTCGACCCGTCGGACGCGATCCCGCCGTGGACCGGAGCGGCCAGGCGCGTGCGCCAGTTCACCGACCCGTTCGCCGGATTGAGCGCCGTGACATAGCCGGCGTGGTCCGCGACGACGACCGCCGACCCCGCGAGGCAAGGCGCCCCCGTGATGGAACGGCCGGAGTCATAGATCCAGGCCTGGGTTCCGCCGGCCACGTTCAGCCCGACGACCTGTCCGGTCACCGTCACGAAGACCACCACCGATCCGGAAACCGCAGCCGTCGAGATCGTTCCGCCCGGGATCGATGCCGTCCATGAAGTGGAGCCGTCGTTCGCGTCGATGCCGTAGGCGTTCCCGTCCATGGTCCCGACGAAGATGCGCCCCGCCGAGAGGACGGGCTGGACCGAGTCGCAGATCGTGAAGGGCACGGAGCTGAGGATCGGATAGGAGTATCCGGCGCGCGCGGTGAGATCGTCGGGCCATCCGGCCTGGCTGTCCTTGTTGCGCAGCGTCCTGGCAGGGCCCATCCAGATCCAGCGGGCCCGGTACGGCGGCGGCACCGAATCGAGCGTGCGGCCGGTGCGGCCGGCGTCGTGCTGAAGCTGGGGCCAGTCGTCGGCCCGCGCGCCCGCCGCGGCCAGCAGCAAGCAGACCCCGAGACAGAGTGTCTTTGGCATCGGATCCTCACTCCAAAAAACGGGAGCCCTATTTCCGCAGGTGCGACAGCAGTCGCGGCGGAATCGCCCAGCCCGAATCGTCCCGCTGGAAGTTCTCCCCGTCGGGGAGCTTTGCGTCCGGCGGCAAGTATCGCAACCCGCAACGGGAGTTGCCGTCGTCGTCGCAGTATTCGATCAGAAGGTCGTGCCAGCCCGGCGCCAGCCGGCGGCGCACGACGCTGCGCTGGATGCCGTGGAAGTAGTCCTTCTTGTCGGCCACCCGCTCCTGTCCTTCGAGGAGGAAGCGGACGTGGCCGTCGACGGAGAGGATGAAGACATACTCTCCGTCTTTCTCGGCCATGAAGCGGCCCTCCCAGCGGACGCCGAAGTTGCGGTCCATCCCCACGGGCGGCAGTTCGTTCTTGGCCGCGTCGAGGGCGAGGTCGACCTCCCGGTCGGCGCGCTCGATCGTGGGCCCCTTGAACGTGTTCTGGTCGTAATAGACCGCGCGCAGGCCCGAAAGATACCCGCGCGGCGCTCCGGCGCCGACCTCGAGGCCCTGCCCCGCTCCGAGCATCGACGTCTGCCCGCCCTTCAGGGCGGTGACGCGGACCTGGCCTTCCTGGACGTCGACGCGCGTCTCCGCGCCCGACTGGATCGTGAGCCGCGTGCCGACGACCTGGACCTCCGCGTGCGGCGTCAGGAAGAGGAAGGACGATCCCGCCGGCTGCTTCGCGACCTCCGCGACGATGGTGCCTCGCGCGAGCGTCACCCCCTTCCCCGACGCGCGCTTGCCCGTCATCCGCTCCTGCAGCTTCGCCTCGCCGGAGAGGTCGAGGCCCGTCCCGTCCGGAAAACGGACGACGGCGATGCCCGTCGTCTCGAGCGCAGCCCCGTCCCGGAGCTCCGCGCCCGCAGCCGCCTTATCCCCGTTCACGGTCGCCTCGCCCTGGACCTTCTCCAGCTTCGCCAGCGCGGGCGGCGCCTCGACGGCGGACGGCGCCGGCTTGACGGGGGCCTCAGGCCTGGGAACGGCGAGGGGCGACTCGGGCGCAGGCGTCCGGGGTCCATCAGGTTTGCGCGGAGGATCCACCTTGCGCGCCTCGGCCGCGCGGCGCAGGTCATCTTCGATCTGCTCCTTGCGGCGTTCGTCGTTGACGGCCGGCGTCTTCGGCTCGACCGGCGCGGGACCGGTCTCGCGCGGAGCGGGGACCGGCTTCTCCGGCGTCGACTCCCGCGTGATCGCGCTCTCCTCGCGGAGGATTTTCCGCTGCAGGTGGCCCGCGAGCGCGAGCAGACCGATGAGGGCCGCGACCAGGACCGCGGCCGCGACGGCGATCGCCGGCCCGACCATCGAGGTCCCCGAACGAAGCGCCCGGCCCGTGCGACGCCGCCCGCCGGCCAGGGCGCGCAGCTTCACGCCCTCGACGAACCGCGTCCCCTCCTGCGAGGCGCGGACATAATGCAGGATCCGGTCGCCCGCGCGGCGCTCGCCCTCCTCGCTCATCGACCCGGAGAACTGCAGGCCGCGATGGATCTCGATCTCCTCCGAGAACGAGCGCGCGAAGTCCGCGTCGGCGCGCAGCTCCTTCAGCAGCTCCTCCTGCTCCGCCGGCGTCAGGCTCCCGTCGAGCCAGCCCGCAGTCAGCTCTTCCTGTCTCGGGGTCATGCGGGCTTCTCCGCCATCCGGGACTGCACGCAGGCCGCGAGGGCGCGGCGGATCCGGTGGATGGTGACGCGCACCGCGCCGGCCTTCTGCTGCAGCCGCTTCGCGGCTTCGGCGCAGTTGATGCGCTCCGTATAGATCATCCGCACCAGCTCACGCGAGTGCTCCGGCAGCTTCGACAGGCACGTGGCCAGCGCGTCCATCGGCAGCCGGTCCGAAGGCTTTTCCGTCTCGTCGCGCGCGAGCATCTGCTCGGCCGCCAGCGCCTCGATCGCGTCCGTGACCTTGTCGCGCGCGACGCCGCGCCAGTGCTCGCGGAGTTCGTTGCGCGCGATCCCCATCAGCCAGGGCCACGCGGGCCGGGCGGCGTCATACTGATCGATCAGGCGGAACACGACCAGGAAGACTTCCTGGGCGAGGTCGTCGGCCGCGTCGATGTCGCCCGTGCGCGAGAACAGATACGCGCGGAGCCGCGCCTGGTGGGCGCGGACCAGTCCGTCCAGCAACGCCATGCGGTCGTTCATCGGCTGCCCCTGATCGTCGATTCCGACTGAAGTGTTACACCATTTCCTTCCCTCGGAGGGAGGCGCGGGGCCTTATATAGAAGAACGCGATGGCCGAACCGATCGAAACCGAAGCCGACCTCGAAGAGCGTCTCTCCCGGCCCACGCCGGAAGTCGAGCGGGACCTGGGGTCGCTCTGCGGCGACCTCGTCATCCTCGGGGTGGGCGGCAAGATGGGCCCGACGCTCGCCCGCATGGCCTGCCGCGCCCTCGATGCGGCCGGCCTGAAGCGCGCGGTGATCGGCGTCGCCCGCTTCAGCGACCCGCGCTCGCGCGAGGCGCTCGAAGCCGCCGGCGTCCGCGCCGTCCCCTGCGATCTCCTCGACCGCGCCCAGGTGCTCCGGCTCCCCGATGCCGGCGCCGTCATCAGCGCCGTCGGACAGAAGTTCGGGACGACCGGGGCCGAGTGCGGCACCTGGGCGACGAACGCGTATCTCCCGGGACTGATCGCCGAGCGCTATAAGGGTGTCCCGACCATGGCGTTCTCGACGGGCAACGTGTATCCCCTGGTCCCCGTCGCAAGCGGCGGCGCGACCGAGGACACGCCGCCCGGCCCGGTCGGCGAATACGCTCAGTCGGCCCTCGGCCGCGAGCGCATGTTCGAATACTTCAGCCGGCGCGACGGCACGCCGACGTCGGTCTACCGCCTCAACTATGCGGTCGAGCTGCGCTACGGCATTCTGCTCGAGATCGCGCTCAAGGTCTGGAGCGGGACGCCGCTCGACGTGCGCATGGGCCACGTCAACGTCATCTGGCAGGGCGACGCCAACGCGATCGCCCTGCGGATGCTGTCCCTCGGGCAGTCGCCGCCGCGCATTTTCAACGTGACCGGCACCGGGGTGCTGTCGGTCCGCGAGCTGGCCGGCCGCTTCGGGGAGCTGCTCGGAAAGAAGCCGGTCCTCGAGGGGAAGGAAGCGGAGTCGGCGCTGCTCAATAATGCGGCCCGCGCGCATGAGACGTTCGGGGCACCGGCGACGCCCGTCGACCAGGTGATGGGCTGGGTCGCGCACTGGGTGAAGTCGAACGGCCGCACGCTGAACAAGCCCAGCCATTTCGAGACGCGGGACGGGAAGTTCTGATGACGCCCGACAAGCTCGCGCGGCTCCGGAAGGGCGTGGTCATCCCCGCGCATCCGCTCGCGTTGACGTCGGCGCGCACCCTCGACGAGCGTCGCCAGCGCGCGCTGACCCGCTATTATCTCGCCGCCGGCGCGGGCGGGATCGCGGTCGGCGTCCACACGACGCAGTTCGCGATCCGCGAGGCGGGACTGCTGCGCCCGGTGCTCGAAATCGCCGCGGACGAGGAGAAGCGCCACAAGACGCTGACGCTGAAGATTGCGGGGATCTGCGGGCCGACGGCGCAGGCCGTGGCGGAGGCGGCGCTGGCGCGAGAGCTCGGCTATGACATCGGCCTCCTGAGTCTCGCCGCGCTCAAGGACGCGACCGAGGACGCGCTGATCGCGCACGCGGCGGCGGTCGGCGGGACGCTGCCGCTCTTCGGTTTCTATCTCCAGCCGGCGGTGGGCGGCCGCCTCCTGCCTTATTCCTTCTGGCGCCGCTTCGTGGAACTCCCGTCGGTGGTCGGGATCAAGATGGCGCCCTTCAACCGCTATCAGACGCTCGACGTGCTGCGCGCGGTCGCGGAGTCCGGGCGCGCCGGGGAGATCGCGCTGTATACCGGCAACGACGACAATATCCTCCTCGACCTGCTGACGGAGTTCCGCTTCGGCGAGGAGCGCCTGCGCATCGTCGGCGGCCTGCTGGGCCACTGGTCGGTCTGGACGCGGACGGCGGTCGAGCTGCTCGCCGAGCTGCAGCACGCGACCGGGCCGACGACCGAGCTGCTGACGCGGGCGGCGCAGATCACGGACGCGAACGCGGCCTTCTTCGACGCGGCCAACGGCTTTCGCGGCTGCATCGCCGGCCTCCACGAAGTGCTGCGCCGCCAGGGCTTGCTGGAAGGACGATGGTGCCTGGATGCGAAGGAAGAGTTGTCGCCGGGCCAGAAGGAGGAGATCGACCGCGTCTATCGCGCTTATCCCCGCCTCCACGACGACGCGTTCGTGGAGAAGTATCGGGATCTCTGGCTCGTGCAATAAGCGACTCGGAGTCCCTTATTGCAGGTCAGGCGACGGCGGCAACCTGGCGGAGGTACTGGATGCTTTTGCGCGCGATCGTCTCGGCGCCGGGGCTGTAGTCGAAGACCTCGACCGAGATGTAGCCCTTGTACCCGATCTCCTTCAGCGCCTTCATGATCGGACGGTGGTCCACCTCGCCCATGCCGGGGCCGAGGAGGTTCGGGTCGTTCGCGTGGAAGTGGTGCAGGTACTTCGCGCTGGCCTTGATCACGTCCGGAATCGGCTGCGACTCGGACCCGCTCATCGCCTTCACGTCGAGGTGCAGCCGGAAGTTCGGGTGTCCGATCTTCTCGATCAGCTCGATGCCGTCTGCGGCCGTGTGGATGAAGGTCGTCTCGCGCGGCGTCAGCGGCTCGATCGCCAGCGTCACTCCCCGGCGCGCCGCCTCGGGCAGCGCCCGCGAGAAGACCTCGGCCGCGTAGTCCAGCGCCCGTTCCTTCGTGATCCCCGGCAGCAGGTTCCGCTGCTTGGGCGAGCCGATCACCATCAGCTCCCCGCCCAGATCGGCGCAGAAGCGGACCAGATCCACGAAGTAGTCCGCTGTGCGGTTGCGCACGGCGTCGTCCGGCGTGGTGACATAGAGGCCTTCGGGGCTCACGAGCAGCCAGTGCAGGCCCACTACGGGCACCCCCGCCCGCTGGGCGGCGTGGCGCAGGTCGCGGCGCCGCTGGTCGCCGATGTCCGTCACCTTGTCCGCCAGCGTGAACGGGGCGACCTCGACGCCGTCGTACCCGAGGGCGGCGATGCACTCCAGCATCCGCTCCCATTCCCAGTCCTTGAACGTCTCGTTGCAGATGGCGTATTTCATGAGGAAGCCCACTATAAGCCGTCCCGCCCGCCATCGTCAATGACTCGATTGCCCGGCGCGTGTGCTATACTCGCGCCCGTGCGCAGCCCCCTTCCCCTCGCGATGATCCTGCTCGCCGGCTGCACGCACTCCCTGGAAGGCGACCTCGACGCGACCCGCGCCGACATCGTCGCGCTCGAGAAGAGCCTCCCGCCCGAGGCGCCGCTCTGGATCTTCGAGGGGCCGGACCGCTTCGACTCGTTCGTCAGCGACACGGAGCCCGGCGTCCCCGACTTCCTTTGGCACCACCTGCTCCGGAAGATCGACGCGATGGCGGACGAGGACGTCGACGCCCAGGTGCAGGGGGAGTTCAGCCTCGAGGAATGCGCGAAGGATCCCGGCCTCTACCGCGGCCGCTTCTGGCGCGTCCACGGCGTCATCGGCGAGCTCCATACGGAGCCCGTGTCGAGCCCCAAGGTGCCGCTTCGGATGGCCCATGCCGGCGTCCTCTTCGACAACTCCCTCCGCCCCGTCCTCTTCCACGTCACGCGCAAACCCGAAGTGCTGACGCTGCGGCAGGACTCCGTCGAGACCCGGGCGGTCTTCGTCAAATGGATCGAGTACAAGACCAGGTCCGGCCGGATGATCTCGGCCCCGTTCTTCGTGGGCAAGACCCTGAGGCGATACGTGTGAGCAAGCTCCTGTGGGCGCCCTGGCGCATCCCCTATCTGCGGAAGATCACCCGGCAGGAAAAACCGGGCGCCTGCTTCTTCTGCGACTACGCGACGCATCCGAAGCAGGACCGCAAGAATCTGGTCGTCCTCCGCGGGAAGACCTGCTTCACGGTCCTGAACCGCTTCCCCTATTCGGGCGGCCACCTGCTGATCGCCCCCCGGGCGCACAAGGCCGACCTGGCCGAATTCACCGCGGCGGAGCGGACCGAGGTCTTCGACCAGATCATCCGGATGCAGCGGGTGCTGGAGCGACTGATGAAGCCGCAGGGCTTCAACCTCGGGCTCAACATCGGCCGCGCCGCCGGGGCCGGGGTCCCCGGCCACCTCCACTTCCACGTGCTGCCCCGCTGGTTCGGCGACAGCAACTTCATGACCACCACCGCCGGGGTCAAGGTCATTCCCCAGGCGCTCGAGGAGCTTCACGACGAACTCGTCAAAGCCCTTCGAAAGACGAGATAAGAGAAACACAAAGAAGATCCCCCCTGAGGACGGACGACCCCCACGCCGAGCTTCAGAAAGCCTCCCGCAACGTCCGATAAGATAGACACAGACACACGGTCGCACGGGGACCGGACATCAGGTCAGTGTTCCTGGGGTCCGGCCTCCGTGCCTGGGGGGTCTTTGTGTTATGTCTTCTTGGGAGACACCGATGTTCAGGTCCCTCGTCGCGACGTCGCTCGCCCTGCTGCTGGCCGTCCCGGCCTGCGCCCAGATCGTCAAGATCACCCAGACCGACGGCAAGGTCATCCAGGGCGACCTGATCGGGTACGAGAACGGCAAGTACCGGCTGCGCGTCTCCAGCGGCGCGTCCCTCGAGCTCGACGAGGTCAAGGTGCAGGATATCGTCCTCCTCTTCCCCACGGGCGACCGCACCGTGCAGCGCGACACCGGGGTGCTGGAGGTCGCCAGGGCCGCCTTTGAGCGGAACGACCTGGACCTGGCGCTGCAGAAGATCGCCGAGGCCGTGCGGACGCTGGACGACGACCGCAGCCAGATGTCCGAGCTCGCGGCGCGGATCTCGACCGCCTACCTGGAGCGCCTGCTGGACCAGCGGGACGCGGCCAAGTTCAGCCAGGGGCTGCAGCAGGTGCTACCCACGCTGACGCCGGCCGCGCGGAAGTCGCTGTTCCAGAAGATGGCGGACCGGCTGGTGGACCTGGACCGCAGCTCGCCCGACAACGCGTTCACCTCGGCGCTGGGGGACAGCCTGGCGCGGCTGATCGACGACGGCTCGATCGCCGAGGAGACGCGCTTCACGCTCGCGGACCTGTTCGTCCAGCGGGCGCTGAAGGAGCTGGAGCGGAAGGACTACGGCGCGGCGCTCACGCTCTTCAAGGGCGCGGGCCGGGCGGACCCGAAGCGGCGCGACTCGCTCAAGACCCGCATCGCCGAGACGGCGCTGGCGCAGTCGCGCGCTCTGCTCGAGAAGGGCGATCTGGCCGGCGCGGGCGCGGCGGCGCGGGAGGCGGCGACGGCCGAGCCCGACAACGCCGAGGCGAAGCGCATCCTGGAGGATCTCGAATTCGCCGCGTTCCGCCAGAGGGTCGAGGCGGAGGTCGGCGGCGTCGAACTCGTTCAGGCGTTGAAGAAGTTCCTGGAGGGCAATCCGAAACCGGAGCAGCGGCAGTGGGCCGAGCTGGCGCTTCAGCGCGCCACGACCACCGAGAAGCCCGTCTCCGGCCAGCTGGCGCAGTATTATCCCGTGAAGGTCGGCCGGACGATGATCTACCGCCGCGGGGACGGCGAAAGCAGCGAGCGGCTCCGGACGGACTCGGTCACGCGCGACGGCGACGTGCTCCGCATCTTCCACACCGTGCAGGAGAACTACCGCGAGTACGCGACGACAAAGGCCTACCTGGTGGAGATCGAGCGGGATTCGGTGTATCAGCCGACGACCGGAGAGGAGCGCGAGCCGCTGCTGCGCTTCCCCGCGCAGACCGGAGACACCTGGAGCTGGCGGTCGCGGGGCCGCGACTTCAAGCGCACCGTGAAGTCGCTGGGCGAGTCGGTCACGGTGGGCCGCGAGGGATCGACCCGGGTCTACCCCGACTGCCTGGTCGTCGAGTTCACGAGCACGGTCGACCGCGACGGGGTTCCCCAGTCGCTGACCTCCCGGAGCTCCTACGCGCCGGGGGTGGGCCTGGTCCGGCTGGAGTTCCTCGAGCGCGAGTTCCAGAAGTTCAACCTGGAGCTCGCCGACGTGATCCAGGAATAAGGGGCCGGACGCTCCGGCGATTTTGTTCCCCTCTCCTCGCCGGCATTGTTATTCTGGACCCCCTGTGAACCGCTTGGCCCTCCTCCTGCTTCCGCTGCTCGCCGGCTGCGCCGTCAACGAAGTCGGCGCGGGCATCCTGGCCAACCGCTGCAGCGACTGGTACGAAACCGGCCAGGTCATCAAACCCCACGATGACCTCACCCGCACCATCCGCGAACTCCTGACGCGGCAGGGCTACGACACGCCGACCTTCGACGCGTCCAAAGACTGGGTCGAAACCGACTGGGACATCCACCTGTCCCCCCGTTTTCGCGAGGGATACCGCACGAAGCTCGAAGTGGAACTCCTTCCCCTCGAGAGGGGCGGATACAACATCCGCTCGCGCAGCTGGTTCGAGGTGAACAACGAGGACAAGAATGCAAGCAACCCGGACAAGGCGGTCTGGGTCGGCGCCGCCGTCAGCGAGAAGCACCGGGACCGCATCCCCGAGGCCGCGATGCGCTTCCACAGCATGCTGAAGCTGCGTCTGTTCGGACTGAACCAATGAAAAAAGCCGCGCTGATCCTGGCCCTGGCCGTCCTCGCTTCCTGCGACGGAACCCGCAGCGACGGCCCGCCCTCCGTCGCCGGCGCCGCCGTCACGCTCGGCGGGAAGAAGATCGACGTGACCCTCGTGCTCAGCGAGAAGGAACGACGGCACATCGTCCCGCGCCTCGCACCGCCGACAGACACCCGGGGCCACCTGATCGCCTGGCCCCGCGAGCGCTTCATGAAGATCGAGGGCGAGAGCGGCCGCGTCCCTTACGACATCGCGTTCCTGGACAAGGCCGGAACGATCGTCGACCTCCAGCCGCTGCCCGCCGGCGACGAGGAGGGCGTGCAGCCCAAGCTGGCGGCCGCCTACGCGCTGCTCCTGATGTCCGGGCTCCCTGCCAAGCTGGGCGTGAAGATCGGCGACAAGGCCGCGCTTTCTCCGGAGGTCCTGGCCGCGACGGCCGAGGAGTTGCCGCTGATGAAGATCAACGGCGCGAACGCCTGGGTCGAGCTCGCGCTCACCGAGGCCGAGCGGCAGCACGGCCTCATGTTCCGCCCCCGGATGTCCCCCGACGACGGCATGCTGTTCGCCTACCCCGACGAGGGGAACCACAGCTTCTGGATGAAGAACACGATGATCCCGCTGGACATCGCGTTCTTCGCCAACGACGGCACGCTGCTCAACGTCAACGAGACCCCGATGTACCCGGATCCCCGCAATCCGGGCTCCCGCTACGCGACGTCCGACTCCAAGGGCGCCGCCCGCTTCGTGCTGGAGATGAACCTCGGCTGGTTCCGGAAGAAGGGCCTCGTCGACGCCTCGGGCCACATCGCCCCGGGCACGAAGGCCGAGATTCCGGCCTGGGCCTCCAAGGGGTCGGTGGATTAGCGTCCCCCCGCCCGCGGCCTTTGAGGTAATCTCCCAACAGTGAACAAGAGCGTCTGGGCCATCGCCATCATGGGAGTGTTCACCGTGCTCTTCCTGGCCGTCGGCATGACCATGACGCTGAGCCAGTTCCAGGAAACCCCCGCGATCGAATGGGTCCGGCTCGGCGAAACGATCTCCCGCGAATTCAAGGCCCAGAACGTCGGCGTCCGCGTCAACCTGAGGAGCAACCCCGGCGCGATGATCGTCAACTACGAGTCGCTCGTCGATTCCCACTTCGACCTGTCGATGCAGCTCGCCGAGATGGAAAAGGTCGCCGCCTTTGTGGCGGCAACCTACAAGGGCCGCGATCTGGCGTTGTTCGACGAGATCCAGGTCACGCGGTCCGAGTCGCACGGCCGGGGCTGCTTCCGGCAGACCTATTCCTCCCATCAGAACTACCCCAACCCGATGCGCAAGAAGAACCTGCCTCCGCCGTTCCCGGGTTCCCAGCCCCTGACGCCGCGGGAGCGATAGAGGCGGCGTGAGCGACGTCCTCTGGACCCCGACGGCGGAAATGATCGCGCGGGCGAACGTGACGCGCTTCATGTCCCGGCACGGGATCCCCGATTACGACGAGTTGATCCGGCGCTGCGCGGCCGACACCTCCTGGTTCTGGGACGCCGCGCTGAAGGACCTCGGCGTGATCTGGGACCGGCCCTATACGGAGGTCCAGGACGCGTCGCGCGGCTTCCCCTGGACCCGCTGGTTCGTGGGCGGACAGCTCAATATCGTCCGCAACTGCATCGATCCCGACCGCGGCGACGCTCCGGCCATCCTCTGGGAAGGCGACGACGGACGCCGCGACGCCTGGGATTATCCCCGCCTTCGGAAGACCGTTTGCAGGATTGCGAACGCCCTGACCGGCCTCGGCGTGGTCAAGGGCGACTCGGTCGGCATCTTCATGCCCATGGTTCCGGAGATCGTCGCCGTCTTCTTCGCCTGCCTGAAGATCGGCGCCGTCGCGGTGCCCGTCTTCTCCGCCTTCGGCGCCCCCGCGCTCGCCGCCCGGCTGCAGGACTCGAAGGTCAAGGTGCTGTTCACGGCCGACGGCGTCTCGCGTCGCGGCAGGCAGTCGCCGCTCAAACCCGAGGCCGACCTCGCCGTCGCGGAGTGTCCGTCCGTGCAGAAGGTCGTCGTCTTCCGCCGCCTCGGCATCGAGGTCCCGATGGGCCCGCGCGACGTCTTCTGGGACGACCTCGTCGACTCCCAGCCGGACGAGGCGCCGACGCTGCCGCTGGACGCGGAAGACACCGCGCTGGTGCTCTACACCTCGGGAACCACCGGACGGCCCAAGGGCACGGTGCACACCCACGCCGGAGCGCTGGCCCAGTGCGTCAAGGAGGTCGCCTACGCCTTCGACGTCAAACCGGGCGACGTGTTCTTCTGGGTCACCGACATCGGCTGGATGATGGGCCCCTGGGAGATGATCGGCGCCACGTTTCTCGGGGCGACGCTGGTCCTCTTCGAAGGCGCCCCCAACTATCCCAACCCCGACCGCCTCTGGGAAATCGTCGAGCGGCACCACGTGACCCACCTCGGCATTTCGCCGACCGCCATCCGGCTTCTGAAGACATCGCCGCTGGACTGGGTCTCGAAGCACCGCCTGGACTCGCTGCGCATCCTCGGGTCCACCGGGGAGACCTGGGACCCCGACAGCTATCTCTGGTACTTCGAGCATATCGGCGGGAAGCGCTGCCCGATCATCAACATCTCCGGCGGCACCGAGATCCTCGGCTGCCACCTGTCGCCGCTGCCGATCACGTCGCTCAAGCCGTGCACTCTTCGCGGGCCGGGACTCGGGATGGACGTCGACGTCTTCGACGATGACGGCAAGCCGATCCGCGGCGGGATCGGGCATCTGGTCTGCAAGAAGCCGGCGCCATCGATGACGAAGGGTTTTCTCGGAGATCCGGAACGGTACCTCGAGACGTACTTCTCGAAGTTCGGCCCCGGCGTCTGGTACCACGGCGACTGGGCGAAGGTCGACGAGGACGGCTACTGGTTCCTCTACGGTCGCTCGGACGACACCATCAAGGTCGCGGGCAAGCGGGTGGGCCCGGCCGAGGTCGAGGCGGCGCTGATCGCCCACGCCGCCGTGGCGGAGGCCGCGGCGATCGGCGTGCCGCACGAGATCAAGGGCGAGACGGTGGTGTGCTTCGTGGTGCTGAAGCCGGGAGGGTCGCCGTCGGAGCCCCTGCGCGAGGAGCTGCGGGATCAGGTCGTGAAGCACCTCGGCAAGACGCTGAAGCCGGAGGCGCTGAAGTTCGTGAAGGCGCTGCCGAAGACCCGCTCGGCGAAGATCGTCCGCGGCGCGATCCGGCGCCGCTACCTGGGCCTGCCGCCGGGCGACGTCGCCTCGGTCGAGAATCCCGACGCCATCGAGGAAATCGGCCGCGCCCTCTGAGGTCGGTTCAGTTCCCACGCAACGCCGAGATCGGCTATGATAACCCTGACGGCACCGGGGAAAAGGACTCGCTTTACATGGACGTGAGCGACAATCGCGATCTTGAACTGCTCCTGCTCGCCGTCCAGCAAGGCCTCCTGACCCGTACCCAGCTCGACGAGTGCCTCCACGAGTGGGACGAGCGCCACGACGGCGCGGTCGAAACCGTGGGCGTTCCGGCGTTCCGGGAGCTGGCCGTCCGCAAGGGCTTCCTGACCGAGGAGGGCCTGCGCCGCCTTGCTTCCGATCCCGGCAGGACCCCGATCACGAACGACATCGTCGTCGTCTGCCGCGACTGCAAGGCGGAGCGGACGCTGTCGCTCGACGCGGCTCTGCGGCGTCCGCGCTGCGGCTCCTGCTCCGGCCGGCTTCACTTCGGCAAACCGGCCCCGCCGACGACCGGTCCGCTGGCGGTGCCGAAGCGGTCGGTGTCCGAGGAGGTCCGGAACGCCCTTCAGGACCCGAAGAGCCGCTTCGGCAAATACGTCCTCCTGTCGAAACTCGGCACCGGGGGCATGGGCGAGGTGTGGCGCGCCTGGGACATGTCGGTCTACCGGATGGTTGCGCTCAAGTTTCCGCGGACCACCGGCGAGGAGGAGGTCCGCCGTCTCCACCTCGAGGCCCAGGGCGCGGGCGGCCTTTCCCACCCGAACATCGCCTCCATCTACGAGGTCGCCGAGGCCGAGGGCCGGCACTATATCGCCATGCAGTACATCGCCGGGAAGACGGCGGAGGACGCCATCAAGGGCGCGCGCCCCGACTCCCGGGAGATCGTCCGCTGGATCCGCGACGCCGCCCGGGGCGTCCATTACGCGCACGAACGCGGCGTGATCCATCGCGACCTCAAGCCCGCGAATCTCATGATCGACACCGAGGGCCGCGTCTACGTCATGGACTTCGGCCTGGCGAAGCTGACGAGCGGCGAAGGATCCGCCACGGTGAGCGGCGTGATCCTGGGCACGCCGGCGTTCATGCCGCCCGAGCAGGCCGCGGCGAATTCGGGCCAGGTCGACCATCGCAGCGACGTCTATGCCCTGGGCTCGACCCTGTATGTCCTGCTGTCCGGCCAGCGTCCCTTCGACGGGGAAAGCGCGACGGACATCCTGGTGCAGATTCTCACCCGCGATCCGCAGACGCTGAAGCAGGTCTGGTCGCAGGCGCCGTGGGAGCTCGAGGCGATCGTGGCGAGATCGATGTCCCGCGCGCGCGACCAGCGCTACCAGACCGCGGGCGAGATGGCCGACGACCTCGACCGCTTCTTGAAGGGCGCGCCGGTGCAGGCGCGGCGCCAGGGCATCGCGCTCCGGCTCTGGCGCATGCTGAAGAACCGCGCGGCGACGGTCCTGACGATCGGCGCCTGCGTGCTGCTGCTGGCGGGCGCGGCGGCGTTCTATGCGCGCTCGTCGCGCCCGGTTCCGCCGGGACCCTCGGGACCCGACCGCCTCAAGCTGTGGGCGGACTTCTTCCCCGGCATCCAGAGGGCCGTCTCGGCCGACAGCTTCGACGCCGCCGCGGCGGCTCCCCTCCTGGAGCGGCTGGACCGCGAATTCCCCGAGCAGAAGAGCAGCGTGAACACCCTCCTCGAGGGCGAGCACCGCGACATCGTCCGCGCCATCGACGAGCTCCCGCGCGCCCGCTGGATCGAATCCGCCCCGCGCATCCGCCGCTATCGCGACTGGCTCGCCTTCATGAAGAAACCCGTCGACGGCGCCGACCGCATCCTCGCCTACAAGGGGACGATGACCCTGATCGTGCAGGTGGCCCCCTACGCCGAGGTCCGCGGCCCGCTGGTGGAGCAGATTCCGGCGGAGGAGCGCGTGACGCCGCTCTGCCTCCGGAATCTGGAGATCCGCGACGGCGGGCTCCAGCTGGCGCATCCGGAGCTGGGAACCCGCGCCGTGGCGCTTCCCGTCCTGAAGAACGGCGGCACGGTCACCATCGAAGGAAGCCTGAAGGATCCGCCGGGAATCCGGATCCTCGAGGGACCATGAGAGCGGCGTTCGTCGTCGGGCTCGTCCTGGCCGCCGTCCCGGCCGCGGCCGCGGCCCAGGACTTCCAGGTGGGCTCCCGCGCCAAGGCCATGGGCGGAAGCTACACCGCTTTCGGCGACGACCCGGTCGCCGTCTGGACCAACCCCGCCGGCACCGCGACCCAGACCTCCCAGCTCGCCGTCTGCTACCAGAGCTTCACGCAGTATGAGTTCAGCCACCTGGGCGACCAGATCCCGACCTCCGTCCGCGGCGACGCCGAGCAGGGGCTGCTCGATCCTCCGATTTCGCCGTCCTTCCTCGGCGTCGTCGTCCGCATGGGCGAGGGCGACGTCGAAATGGCGGCCTCCATCGCCTATATCCGCCCCTTCCAGATCAAGTACGTCTACGATTTCTTCGATCCCTTCGACCCCATGGAGAACGTGATCACGCAGACGGATCAGCAGTTCTCGCGGATCCGCGCGGCGTACGGGGTCAGCTTCCGCCTGTCCGATTCGCCCTTCTTCCGGACCCTCGCGCTCGGCGCCGCCGTCGATTTCGTCTATACGCACTACAAGGAGGTCGACCAGAGCCCGCAGGCCGGGCGCAACTCCCAGATCTTCGAGGACAGCGAGTCGTCCATCGGCTACGGCCTGGGTCTGCTGATGACGGGCGTCGAAACCGACGCTTTCCGCGTCGACATCGGCGCCGCCTACAACTCGGGGGTCCACTTCCACTTCGACCTGGACCCGCTTATCTATCCCGTGTGGGACTGGCCGGCGCTCGCGTCGGGCGGCTTCGCGTTCTATCTCGGGGAGGGCTATCCGCTGCGCGTGACGCTCGACGTCCAGTGGATCGGATGGCAGAAGGCCGTCGGGGCGCCCGATCCCGGCTTCGACGGCTTCCACAACACGTATTCCTACTCGGCCGGGGCCGAGTACCGGTTCAAAGTCGGCGAGAAGCACCGCCTCTTCGCGCGCCTCGGCTTCAAGTCCTACGACACGCCGTGGAAGGACAAGGACAACCTCCCCGCCGTGGGCGCGAGCCAGCTCA
Organism: Planctomycetota bacterium; assembly: GCA_035644495.1. Lineage (GTDB taxonomy): Bacteria > Planctomycetota > MHYJ01 > MHYJ01 > JACPRB01 > JACQFK01. The sequence continues at coordinate 18,368 of DASQOM010000224.1, forward strand.
ACATCCAGACCAAGGGCGACCGCGTCGAAATCCTCACCCTCGGCGTCGGCCTATACTGGACGCGGAAGACGGCGGAGGGAGAGACGCGGTCGAGCGGTCTCGATCTCGCGATCGAGCTGTTCGGCGAGACGGAATACCTGTTCGGCCTGAGCTTTACGTACCAGTTCGACTGAGATGAACGCGCTGCTCTTCGTCCTGTGTGCGCTCGCGCCGGCCCAGGCCGGACCCGAGGAGCGCGTCGACGACTCCGAGTACGATAAGGTCGTCGCGGTCCACGTCAGGGCGGTCGAGGGGATCGAGAAGACGTGGAAGAAGGATCCGGCCGGGGCGCTGAAGGCGATCGAGCCGGTGCTGAAGGCGATCGAAGCCGAATTGGCTCCGCGGCTGCCGCGGGTGCTGGAGTCCGGGATCGCGGTCCGCGCGACGCGGGGCATCGACAAGGGCGAGATCAAGGAGCGCCATTCCTTTTTCCCGTACCGGCTGGCGGGCGAGATCGCGATGGCGGCGGGCGAGCCGGAACGGGCGGTCGAGTTCCTCGGCAGGTCGCCGGGCAGCGCGGCGCTCCTGGCGGACGCGCGCAAGGCGGTCGAGGCGAAGAAGGCACCCCCGCCGGTCGTCCCGCCGGCGCCGGCGCCGAAGCCGGAGCTGAACCTCAAGCCGCTGCTCGAAGCGAACGATTTCACCGGCGCGCTGGAGGCGATCCGCACACGCCGGGCGGAGCTCGGGGCCGATGCCGACCGCCTGGCCGCCGACGTGCGGCGCGAGGCGGTGTCGCGGCAGCGGTCGACGATCGCGCTGCTGGCGGGCCTGCTTCCGAGGCTCGACCAGGAAGGGTTCCGGAAGGAGCACGTGGCCCCCTGCCTCGAGGCGTGCGCGAAGGTCCCGCCGGATTCGGAGACGGAGGAGCTGCGCTGGGTGCGGCGCTTCGATCTCTGGCTCGAGAAGCGCGACCCCGTCGAGTTCGAGAAGGTCGCTGTCGAAGCGGCGAAGTTCGGCGGGGACTTCACGGTGCTCTGCGACCGGGCGCAGGACCGCCGCCTGGTCGAGGTCGAGCGCCTGGTGCGGTCCGTGACGGAGGCGCAGCGGGCGGAGCGTCCGCATCTGCTCGACCAGCTGGGCGAGGCGGAGCGGGCGTTCGGCGGGCTGGCGGCGGCGCACGAGCGCCCCGAGACCCGGGAGCGCCTGGCCGCGGCCAAGGCGAAGCTGCCGATCGACGACAAGGTGCTGGACGACGCGCGGGCCGGGGCGGTCGCGATCGTGGACATCCGCCGGCTGGCGGACGAGCTGGACCGGCTGTGGGTGTCGGACCGGCGGGCGCGGCTGAGCGTGCCGGACCAGAAGGACCTGATGCTGTATCTGGGCCTCTACCGCTGCATGACGCTGTTCCTGGACGGCCGGACGATCGACGAGGCCGCGCGCGATCTCCGCCTGCAGGAGGTTTTCCGCGGCTCCCCCGAGCTCCCGAAGGACGCTTCCCCCAAGGTGGCCGCCGTCCGCCTCCGTCTGCTTCGCTAGGGGATAAGACAGACCGTCTGTTTTATTCCCTACTCGCGGAGAATCTCGAGGAGGCGGGAGACGTCCCAGAGAAGGATGAGGCCCCGGCCGTCCGAGGTGACGAGCGTCTTGTCGTCGGGCGAGAACACGAGCAGCTCCACGCCTTCGCTCCCCGGCGGCATCTCGTCGAGCGTCGTCCGCATCTCGCGGTGTTCCAAGTCCCAGAGCTGCAGGCCCTCCCCCACCCCGTGAGCCAGCAGCTTCGCGTCGTGCGACACCGCCAGCGCGCGCCGCGCCCCGAACGGCCGCGGGGACCGGAGGAGGATCTTCCCGCTCGCGACGTCGATCAGGTAGAGATAGGGCACGTGGTTCGGAACCGGCGACCAGTCCTCGAGGTGCACCGCCGCCACGCCCCGCGCGTCCGGCGTGAAGATCATCGCGTCGCCGCGGAGCAGACCGATGCGCGACAGCACCCGCTCCTTCCGCGTCTCCAGGTCCACCACCCGGATCCCGGCCGGATCGCCGGGCGACGGCAGCGCGAGCTGGCTGCCGTCGGGCGCCAGCGCCACCGGCGGCGCCGCCGACGGCGTAAACAGATCCCGCGACTCCCCGGTCTTCACGTCCCAGCGCCGGACCTCCGCGTCCGGGTCGCCCTCCACCACCGTGATCAGCGCCCGGCCGTCGAACGTGTACGAGAGGCAGGAGACGCGATCGCGGCGGCCGGCGAAGGACACGCGCTCGGCGCCCGTCGAGACATCCAGGATCCGGATCCGGCCGTCCGCCTCGCCGACGGCCAGCGACGCGCTGTCGGGCGAGAAGGCGAGCGCGGCGACGGTGCCGGGATGCCCGGCGAAGGTCCGCCGGCGTTCGCCGGTCGCCGCGACCCAGAGGATGATCTCCTCGGCGTCCGATTCGACGTCGCCGCCGGCCGAGGCCAACAGGATGCCATCCGGTGAGAAGGCCAGGGCGCGCAATCCGCGGACGCGGGTGTCCAGGACGGCCCGCGGCACCGGCGTGATGATCGGCGGCCGGAACGAGCAGCCCGCGAAAAGAAGGAGGGACAGCGCCGCGATCGTCCGGATCACTTCATCTCCCCGCGGCTCCAGACGAACGGCTTGTATCCCCAGGCTTCGAAGGGCTCCATCTGGTCCTTATAGTGCGTCGACGCCGGCCGCTCGCTCTGGCCGGGCGCCGCAAGCGTCATCGCCCGCGGGCCCTGCGGCGTCATCTCCACGACCATCTGATACGTGCCCCGGCCGCGCATGGACTTCACCTTCCCGACCTCGCCGCCGAAATCGATCAGCGGCTCCTTCCACGACGGCGCCTCGCCCTTCATCGCCTCCTTCAGCGCCTCGCGGACGATCCCCTTCAGGTCCCGGCCCCGGGCGTAGTCGTAACGGAGCTTGACGAGGGAGTTCTCCCCCTGGAGCAGATACAGCAGCGGATCCGCCAGGAAGCGCTGCACGTCGCGGCTCGCCAGCATCATCGGATCCACGATCGTCCCGAAGATCTTCGCCATCGCGATCCGCATCCACTTCTCGATCAGCGCCGGGCCCGGCGCGCCGTCCACGCTCATATGGTCCCAGCCCTGGAGGATTTCGACGCCGCGCTTCACGTCCGCGTCGTCGCTGCCCGAGGCCGCCTCGAGGATGATCGGCGCGAAATAGTCGGCGAGGTACGCGTGATACGCCGTCAGCCGAGCGATCTGGCCGAAGCGCACCGCGTCCAGCTTTGGCTCCGACTCGATCACGTCCAGGATCTTCTTCCCCCAGAAGATCTCGCCGAAACCGGCGTAGGGCCAAGTCGACGTCGGCTTGTTGTTCCAGTTGCCGAAGTAGCCGGACTCGGGATCCACGGCCTGGGGCCACTTCTCGGGCGCGAGCAGACCCTCCCACTCCGCGCCGCCCTTCCCGTCCTGCGGGAAACGGGGATCCACGCCCGCCTTGCGGACGGGATGCGCGCCGCAATACCAGAACCCGATATGGCCGTCCCGGGTCGCGCAGAAGAAATTGTGGCTCGTGACGATCTTCCGCATCCCGGCCTGGAACTCCGCCACCGACGTCGCGAAGTTTGCGTCGAGCACGCCCTCGAACGAGCCCACCTCCGCCTTCCAGAACGACATCTTCATCGCGTGCGCGCGGTGGTTCTTCAGGTCCGGCTCGCCCGCCAGCGGACCGTGGACCGAGCGCAGCACGCGCACCTTCTCGACGGCGCCGCCGCGTACCCGGATCTCGCGGTCGATCACGTCGAACTTCTTCCAGGCGTCCCGGTAGCGGTACTCCCCGGGATCGTCGGGGTTGAGCTCGAGGGTGTAGACGTCGACCAGATCGGCTCCGCCCGACGTGGTCGTCCACGCCAGGTCCGCATTCCAGCCGATCATCACCCCGGGCGCGCCCGGAAAACTCATCCCCGCGGTCTCCAGGCCATCACTGCGGAGGTGGATTTCGTTGCAGATCGACGGCGCCGAGAAGCCCATCATCGGCCCGCCGTAGAGGAGGGGATTCCCGCTCTTCGATTTCTTCGGACCGGCCACCCACGCATTCGACCCGAAATAAACCGGCATCCCGACGGCCGCCCGCGACGCGACGACGTCGTCCAGCTCCGCCTTATAGAGCGCGTAGGCGTCGGCGCTCATGCCGGGCGAATTCCCATGCTTCCGGTCGACCTTGGGCTTGACGTAGTCGTTCAGCGTCGTGGGCGCAGCCGGGTCCTGCTCGCGCAGCAGGTCGTCGACGATCTTCCGCGCGTCCTCCTCGCCGACCTTCTTCGACAGCTCGCCGAAGACGCGCGCGACGGTCAGCTCGTTGTCCCCCGCCTCGCCGAAGCGCCGCGCCATCGCGACGCCGATCGCGACGCAGTCCGTCACGCTCCACGGCGGCGGCGGGTCCAGGTCGGCGTACGACGCGGGCAGCGGCGCGCCCGACGTCATCCAGGCGTTGACCCCCTCCGTATAGGCGGTGACGGCGGCGCGGAAGCGCTCGCCGCCGGCATCGAACATCGCCTGCAGTTCCTCGTCCGTATAGCCACGGCGCAGGCGGTCGCGGTCCTGCGCGAGCGCGTCCTTCCCCCGCAGCTCCGACGCCCTGCCCTTCGACGCGCGGCGCATCAGGTCCATCTGCGCGAAACGATCCTGGCATTCGAGGTATCCCTGCGCCCAGAAGGCCGCCGCCGGCGTCCCGGCGAAGACGTGCGGGATCCCCCAGGAATCGCGGTAGAGGCGGACTTCCTCGTCGCCGCGCTTCAGCGTCTCCCACGTTCCGGGCGGGGACGCCAGCAGGAGGACCGGCAGCAACACGAGCGTTTTCATCGCCGTCTCCGCAGGTAGCTTTCCAGGATCACGATCGCGGCTGCCACGTCCGCCCGGCGGTCGCGGTCCTTCCGGGTCAGCCCCTGCTCGCGCATCCGGGTCTGGCCCTCCGCCGTCGACAGCCGCTCATCCCAGGGAACGACGGGCACGATCACCTGGAGCTTCAATTCGTCGATGAATTCGAGGACGCGGCGGGCGCTCGGGCCGACCGTCCCGTCCATGTTGAGCGGCAGCCCGACGACGATCTCTTCGGCCCCGCGCTCCTGGGCGATCGCGGCGACGTCGACCGGGGCCACGTCCATGAGCGTCGGCAGCGCCAGGGCCATCTTTTCCTGCGGATCGCACATCGCAAAGCCCGTCCGCTTCGTGCCCAGATCGACGGCCAGGATGATCACAGATGCCGATCGAGCCCTTTCGCCCGGATTTCGTCGACAAGCTTCTTGAGATCGTCGGCGCGGTTCCGGGGACAGACCAGGGTCGCGTCGGGGGTATGGACGACGACATAGCCCTCGAGGCCGAGGACGCCGACCAGGTGCTCCGGGTCGGAGGACAGGACGAGCGAGTCCTTCGTGTCGATCGCGAGGACCCGGCCCTCGACCGCGTTGCCGCCGGCGTCCTTCGAACGGCGGTCGGCGGCGGCGCTCCAGGAGCCGACGTCGTCCCATTCGAAGTCGGTCTCGATCATGAGGACGGAGTCGGCCTTCTCCATCACCCCGTAATCGATCGAAATGCGCTGAATCTTCCCGTATTCTCGGGAGAGGGTGGACGGGAGCCGGCTGGTGCCGAGGGCGGCGCCGATCTCCTTCAGCGAGGCGGAGAGTTCGGGAAGAAACTTCTCGATCGCGGCGAGGATGGACTTCGCCTCCCAGACGAAAATCCCCCCGTTCCAGTAGTAGTCGCCGCTGTCGACGAACTGCTTTGCGACGTCCGCCTTCGGCTTCTCGCAGAAGCGTTGGACGCGGTAGAGATCGCCCCTCTTCTCCCCGCGCTGCAGGTAGCCGTAGCTGGTCGCGGGGTAGCGGGGGCGGATCCCGAACGTGACCAGGGCCCCGCCGCGCGCCGCCTCGCGGCCCCTCTCCAGCGCCTTCTGAAAGCGGGCGGGATCGTCGATGTAGTGGTCCGCGGGAAGCACGGCGAAGGCCGCGTCGGCGTCGCGCCACTGAAGGAACGTCGCGGCCAGCCCGACGGCCGCGGCCGTGTCCCGCCCCGTCGGCTCGTCGATGATGTTCTCCTGGGGCAGCAGGTCGAGGTCGCGGCGGACCACGTCGGCATGCTCCTTCGCGGTGACGACGAAGGCCTCGCGCGGGGAGAACAGGGGGAAGAGCCGCTCGACGGTCTGGCGGACCATGGTCGCGCCGCCCAGGATGGGCAGCGTCTGCTTGGGCTTGTGCTTGCGGGACAGGGGCCAGAAGCGGGTGCCGCTGCCCCCCGCCATGATGACGGCGTAAAAATGGTCCACGGCCGATTATAGCAACGCTCCTGCCTGAAGCAACGCAACGGGGACCGCCCCATCCGTGTTCCACCTGTAGTCATTTTAGAGGACCCTATGAAGGCACTCGGCGTCGGGCTGGCCCTGATCTGCGCGCTCGTCCCCCTCTCGGCCCAGGACGCCAAGCCCGGAGCGCCCTGCGACCTGGCCGTGGTCGAGGACGCCCTCTGGTGCTCCAAGTGCAAGAAGGCGCGGGAGAAGGACCAGCTGGAAGGGGACAAGTGCAAGGTCTGCATGACCGTCACCGAGTCCCTGAAGGTCTGCGTCAAGAAGTGGATCCCTCATTGCGGGATGCACGAGCAGAAGCCGCACCTGGAGAACTGCTGCAAGAGCAAGAAGTGCTGCGTCCTGGAGTCGTTCAAATCCCCGATCGTCTTCAAGTGCGAGGGCTGCGGCCAATCGGCCCGCGACGAGGGGAAGATCGCCCACGACGCGAAGGCGCACGAGAAGAAGGTCGTCCGCACCTGCGAAGCCTCCGGAACCGCCCCCCATGGGGGGGAGCCCATCAAGTAAGGGTTCCTGCCTCCACCTCAACGCTTTCGGGCGCGGGAGCGTACTATTGAGTAGACTAAGAGGGGCCGGACCCCCTTCGGGCCGGCGCACGTTTGGAGGCGGGAATGATCAAGCTTCTGGTGAAGTTCGCGGACGAAAGCCGCGAGGTCGAGATCCAGGAAACCCAGATCTCGATCGGCCGCGCGACCGACAACGTCCTTCCCCTGGGGGACAAGAAGTCCTCCCGCAAGCATGCCCGGATCGAAAAGGTCGGCGACGAATACCGCATCAACGATCTGGGCTCCGGCAACGGCACCAAGGTCAACGGCAAGGACGTCAACACGCACGTCCTGGTCAAAGGCGATGAGATCGCGATCGGCCTGACGACCCTCTTCGTCCTGGGGATGGACACCCCGCCGAAGGTCGCGCCGGCCCCGTCGCCCGCCCTGGCGGTCACCGTCGCTGCAAACGCCGGCGTGGCCCCCGCGACGTCCCGCCACGAGGAACGGCCCGCGTCGTCCGACGGGATGGGCGAAGCGCGCCGCAAGCAGACCCGCCGCGCGGTGGCCCGGTCGAGTTCCAACTGGGCGGGGACGCTCGTCTCCGTCGTCGTCCTCGCCGGCATCGTCGGCGTGGGTTATCACTTCTACCAGAAGAACGAAAAGGACCAGGCCGCGATGCGCGAGGCCAAGCTGACGGCGGACCTGGCGAGCACGTCGAAGGTCCGGGAAGCCGAAGCCGAATTCAACAAGTTCAAGCTGCGCGCGCAGGCCGATCCCGTCGAGGACTCGGTCATCGCCGAGGCGGCGGCCCTGGCGCAGACATACGGCGCCCTGTATCCCCAGTTCGACCAGCTGGTCAGCCAGCTCAAGCAGCGCCGCGCCGAGCAGATCGGCCGCGACGACTTCGCGACCGTCAACGCCCGCGTCCAGGGCGCCCTGGGCGAACGCCGCTTCGGCGACGCGTTGGAGGCCCTCAAGGACCTGAAGCCCGGCACGGAGCCCGCGCTGGCGGGCGGCCTGGTCATGAAGGTGTGCGACACGATCAACGTCGAGTTCAAGTCGATCGACGACTACGGCCGCAAGCTCGCGGACGACAAGAAGTACGCGATGGCCTCGGACCACTACAAGCTCCAGTCGGCGAAGTTCAAGGGGACGGAGCACTTCAAGTACCTGTCCTACAAGCCGGACAACCTGGCGCAGCTGCAGAAGGCGGAAGCCGATACGGCCCTCGTGAAGGGGCAGCCCGCGCCGGTCGAGCCCCCGAAGCCCGCCGAGCCCGTGAAGCCGGCACCGGACACGTCGCTGGCGAAGGCCGAGCCCGCCATGCCCAAGGAGCCGCCGAAGCCGGAGCCCGCGATGCCGGCCCCGGCCATGCCCGCGCCGGCGATGCCCAAGGAGATGCCGAAGCCTCCCCCGGCGATGCCGAAGGAGACACCGAAGCCTCCCCCGCCCCCGCCTCCGAAGCCGCCGCCGGCGATGCCCAAGGAGCCCGAGAAGAAGGAGATGCCCGCCGACAACAAGGGCCCCTTCAAGAAGCCGGACGTCCTCTGCGACTGCAAGAAAATCGTCAAGGGCGTGTTCTGTGTGAAGTGCGACCGCCTGCTCGCGCAGGAGGACATGCGCAACGGCGTCTGCAAGCGCTGCGAGGAGAAGCCCAAGAAGATCGACATGTGCGTGAAGCGGTACTTCATGGTCGACGGCGACCCGGACAGCAAGAGCGAAAAGCCGATCATCAAGGAAGGGAAGGTCTACGACTTCCCCTACGAGGACAAGGCCCGCATCACGTACCTGTGCGAGGCCTGCGGCGAGACCGGCGACACCCAGTACGACGTGAAGCACAAGCCGGACTGCGCGAGCAAGGCCACGATCAAGGTCTGCTCCAAGTCCGGCACGCCGCCCCACGGCGGGGAGAAGAAGTGATCGAAACGAGGGGCTCCCGGGGGGCGTAGCGTAAGTATCGTTGGAGGGGATCTCATGAGGCGATTCGTAGCCGCGGGCTTTCTCGCGATGCTCCTGGTGGCCACGGCGACGGCCCAGGCGGGCAAACCGGTCAATGCGAAGTGTCCCGTCAAGACCGACATCCCGGCCAAGTCGGACATCACGTCCTCGTACAAGGGCCTGGTGATCGGCTTCTGCTGCCAGGACTGCAAGGGCAAGTTCTCGGCGAATCCCGACGTGTACGCGGAGAAGTCCCCCGAGATCAAGGCGGCCGTCGCCAAGGCCGGCGCCGGCGCCAAGCCGAGCGCGACCGTGGCCTACACGGGCCCCTGCGACTGCAAGAAGATCGTCAAGGGCTACTACTGCGAGAAGGACAAGCGCGAACTCAGCATGGACGACGTCCGCGGCGGCCTCTGCAAGCGCTGCGAGACCAAGCCCGTCCAGATCGAGTACTGCCTCAAACTCATCCTGAAGCCCGTCGACCCCAAGAAGAAGGTCCAGGATCCGCCGACCGAGGACAAGGCGCGGATCCACTACGAGTGCGAGGCCTGCATGGCCAAGGGCGACATGGAAGAGGGCTTCAAGCACAAGCCCGACTGCAAGGCCACGTCGTTCGCCGGCCTGAAGAAGATCTGCGACAAGTCGGGCAAGTTCCCGCACGCGACCAAGGACTAGATCAACTCCGGAACTCCCAAAGGGGCGGACCTCGCGTCCGCCCCTTTTTTATTTGCCCCGGCCGATCTATAATCCCACCCCCATGGACAGGCTGCCGGTCGCCCTGCTCTCGACCTTCACCATCGCCCTGCTCCATACCCTGATCCCGAGCCACTGGCTCTGCTTCGTCCTGGTCGGGCGCGCCCAGGGCTGGCCCCGCCGGAAGACCCTGGCGGTCACCGCCGCGGCCGGGCTCGTCCACGTCGCGACCACCGTCACCCTGGGCATCCTCCTGGCGGCGCTGGGCCGCAGCCTGCTGGCCCACCAGGAGCAGCTGCTGGAACGCGTCAGCGGCTTCATCCTCATCGGCCTGGGCACCCTCTACCTCGTCTCCCACCTGCTCCACGCCGGGCACCATCACGAGCACGACCGCGTGATCACCCAGCGCGCCGCGATCGCCGCCCTGGTGTTCTCGCTCGTCCTCTCGCCCTGCTCCGCGTCCATCCCGCTGCTCATCGTCGCCTCCGCGTCCGCCGGATGGATCGCGACGGGGCTGATCGCCGCCGTCCTCCTGGTCACCACGGTCGGCGTCATGCTCCTCATGGTCGGCCTGACCTCGCTCGGGATCGAGCGCCTGCAGTTCACCTTCTTCGACCGCTACGAGAAGCTGATTCTCGGGCTCGTCCTCTGCGCCCTGGGCGCCCTGGTCATGATCGTCCGCGACTGATGAAGAAGAAGTCCGACTCGTTCCGGGACTATGTCGCGGAGCAGCTGGGCCCCGAGACGCGGTTCCGGGCGATGTTCGGAGGCCACGGGCTCTACCTGGGGGACGCCTTCTACGGGATCATCGCCAAGGGGCGGCTCTACTTCAGGACCGGGCCGATGACGCGGGCGGACTACGTCTCGCGCGGCATGAAGCCGTTCAAGCCGAATTCGCGGCAGACGCTGAAAAGCTACTACGAAGTTCCGGTGGAGGTTCTGGAGGACGCGGAGACGCTCCGAGCCTGGGCCCGCCGGGCGTCCGCGCGCTGAACGGCCGCCGCCGACGTTCAAGGTGTTACAATACCCGCCGTGGGAGACCCGGAGCGCTTCCCCGCCCGGACGGCGTGGACCGTCATCCTCGAGGCGCAGGACGCGGCCTCGCCGGAGCGGCGTGCCCGACTCGAGCGCCTCGCCTCCCTCTACTGGAAGCCCGTCCACAACCACCTCCGGCTGCAGTGGAACCTGGCGGGCGAGGACGCCTCCGACCTCACCCAGGAATTCTTCCTCCGCTTCCTCGAGGAGGGGTTCCTCAAGGGGGCGGTCCGCGAGCGCGGCCGCTTCCGCACCTTCCTCAAGATGAAGCTGCGCGATCTCGTCATCGACGACCTGCGGAAGCGCACCGCCCTCAAGCGCGGCGGCGCCGCGACGTTCGTCGCCCTCTCCTCCGAAGGCGCACCCGAACCGCGATGGAAGGGGCTGCAGCCCGACGAGGCCTTCGACCGCGAGTGGGCGGCCTGCCTGCTGGCGGAATCGATCCGCGCGCTCGAGACCACCCTCAAGGCCGAGGGCAGCGAGAACGTGTTCCAGGCGCTCCAGCACTGCGTCCTTCTCAAGCCCGCGAAGTCCTATAAGGACTGCGCCGCGCTGCTCGGGGTGAAGGAAAGCGACGTCCGCAACTACGTGTTCCGCGCCCGCACCCTGCTGCGCGACACCGTCCGCCGCCAGGTGCGCGACTCGGTCGCGCAGGAGGGCGAGGTCGAGGAGGAGCTCGGCCACCTCCTCCGCCTCTTCGATCTCTGATGGACGCGGACCGCGTCGGCGACCTCTTCCGCTTCCTCGGCGGGAGCTCCCTCTTCGGCCGTCTCGCCGTGCTGAACGGCACCGTGACCGAGGACCAGCTCCAAGCGGCGCGGGCGGCGGACGGCCGCCCGATCGCGGAGGTCCTCGTCGAGCTCGGCTTCCTGACGCCGGCGCAGCGCGCGGAGCTGGAGGCGCAGGAGGCGGAGATCCTGCGCGGCGACCGCTCGGAGCCCAGCGGCCGCGCGATCGGCCACTATCTCCTGGTCGAGGAGCTGGGCGGCGGGCAGGCCGGGGTCGTGTGGAAGGCCTGGGACACGAAGCTGCAGCGCTGGGTCGCCGTCAAGGAAGCGCGCCAGGAGCTGCCGTTCGCGCGGGAGCGCTTCCTTCGCGAGGCGCGGGCCTCGGCGAAGGTCCGGCATCCCCACCTGGTCCAGGCGCTCGAGATCGGCCGCCACGAGGATCGCGACTATATCGTGATGAACCTCGTCGAGGGCAGACCGCTTCACAAGGCGGCGCTGCCGCCCGGGAAGGCCGTCGCCGTGATGGCCGACATCGCCGACGCCGTCGCGGCCCTGCACGCGGCGGGCGTGCTGCACCGCGACATCAAGCCGCAGAATATCCTGATCGACGAAAAGGACCACGGCTGGCTTGCGGACTTCGGGATCGCGCGGGACCGCTCGGCGCAGCCGCTGACGCTCGACGGCACGCTGATGGGGACGCCGGTCTATATGGCGCCCGAGCAGGCGTTGGGGAAGCAGGATCTCGTGAAGGAGCCGGCCGACGTGTACGGTCTCGGATCGACGCTGTACCAGGCGGTGACGGGCCGCGCGCCGTTCCTGGCGGAGGACGACCTCAAGACGCTGTTGCGGCGGCTGTCGGACGAGCCGCCGCCCGCGCCGCGCTCGATCAACCCGGAGATCCCGGAGGACCTGGACTTCATCATCCGCCGCGCGCTCGAAAAACACCCGGAGGACCGCTATCCGAGCGCGGCGGCGCTGACGGAGGATCTGCGCCGCTTCCTGCGGGGCCAACCGCCGGTCGCGCGGCCGGCGGGCCCGATCGTCCGGGGCGTGAGATGGCTGCGTCGGGAGCCGCGGCACGCCGTGATGGCCCTCGTCCTCGTCGGGATCGTCGCGGTCGCCTTCTGGGGCTTCCTCGGCTACGAGAGGCACGAGCGGTATCTCGCGGCGTATCAGGAGGGCGTCGACCTCTTCACGCGCGGCGCGACGGGCGAGGCGCTGTCGAAGTTCATGGCCGCGGCCGAGGCCGATCCCGCCCGCCCGGAACCCTGGCTGATGGAGGGCCGCTGCCTGCTGCGTATGAAGTTCTTCGAGCAGGCGGAGGGGTCGTGGACGCGGGCGCTGGCGCGGGATCCGTCGTTCGGCCCGGCGCTGCTGGAGCGCGGGAAGGCGGCGGTGGAGGCGTATGTGCAGAAGCGCCTGCCGCCGGCGACGCGGGCGAGCGGCGGGCGGATCCGCTTCGGCGCGCCGGAGCCGGAGCGCCCGGAGGACCGGGAGCGGCGGCGGCGGGGCGAGGCGGACCTGCAATCCGCGCGGACGGCGCGCGGGCTGGACCCGGTCGAACTCCGCTTCCTCGAAGGCGCGCTGGCCTACGGCCGGGGGCTCTACAAGGACGCGGCCGTGGCGCTGGCGGAGTACGTGCACAAGAACGCGTGGGACGCGGCGGGCTTCAGCCTGCACGCGGCGGCGTCGTATCTGTCGGGCGACTTCGCCGCGGCGGACAAGAGCCTGACGCGGGCGATCGAGCTCCAGCCGCGTCCGGATCGATATCGGTCGCGGGGAGATGTTCGCTATGGGGCGGGTCGCTACGCGGAGGCCGTCGACGACTACGCGAAGGCGGACCAGGACCCTGCGGCCCGCTGCGGGCGGGGTCTCGCGCTGCAGGCCCTGGGCCGCCATGCCGACGCGGTCGCGGAGTATACGCGGGCGCTGGAGCTGAAGCCGGGGTACGCGAGGGCGCTCAACAATCGCGGCACGGCGAGGGTCGAGCTGCTGGATCTGCCCGGGGCGCAGGTGGACTTCGAGGCGGCGTTGGAGTCGAACGAGTTCTACGCCGAGGCCTATCACAACCTGGGCAACGTGCTGCTGCTGCAGAACCGGGCGGCGGACGCGGTCCGGCAGTACGACCTGGCGATCGGCTGCGACGGCGCCTACGTGGAGGCCTACGTCCACCGCGCGCGGGCGCGGCTGAAACTGGACAAGCCCGGCGACGCGGTGTCCGATCTCGAAACGGCGCTCAAGTTCGACCCCGCCAACCCCGACACGATGCTGGATCTGGCGCTGATCCTGCGGGCCCGCGGCGACGTTTCCCGGGCAATGTCGCTGCTCGAGAAGGCGATGGTCGTCGCGCCCTCCTCCTGGACGGCACGTTCCCGGGCAGAAAAGCTCCGGGAAGAGTGGAAGCGCTGACGCTTTACGACGATTGCAAGTCGGAGTATTCTCCAACCCATGAAATCGATCGCCCTGCTCGGCGGCCTCGTGCTTCTGAGTCTTTGCGGGACCGCGCACGCCGACGATGTTGAGGCCCTCAAGGCGGCTGTCTCGAAACTCGCGGAGGCCTCCGGGTATTCCTGGACTCACACCCTCGTCAATCCCAAGAATCGCACGGGGGTCGAAGGGAAGACCCAAAAAGAGGGCGCAACCTGGGTGGTCTCCAAGGGCACCTCGGGAACCAACGAGTGGGTTCGGAAGGGGGACCGCCGGGTTCTGAAGACGGCCGAGGGATGGAAGACGACGACCACCGCAGATTCCGGGGACGTCTTTCGACCCCAGGCCCCGCCGACCGAGACTGCCCTGGGCTTCATCGCAGCAATCAAGGAAGTAAAGGCGGGCGCAGCAGGCTTCTACTCGGGAGAATTGCTCGAGGCTCAGACCAAGGAGATCATCCATCCCGGCGGATCCAAACCTCCCGAATCCGGAGGGATCGCCAACGCCAAGGGGACGATCAAATTCTGGGTGAAGGACGGCGTGCTCACCAGGCTCGAAGCCCGGCTCACCGGTCATTCGACCGTGGGGAAGAGCAAGATGGAAATCGATCACGACAAGAACATCACGATCGAAGTCAAGGACATCGGCAGCGTGAAAATCGACCTCCCCGCGGAGGCCGCCAAACTCCTGGAGTGACGGTCGACGCGGACCCTCCACGCTCCCCTTCGGTCCCTTATAGTTCCCGCAAGCCCAGGGTCGTATAATAGTCGCGTCATGCGACTGTGCGGGATCCTCCTCTGCCTCCTGGCCCAGGAATCCAAGCCGGCGCCTCAGGACGTCATCGCCGTCCAGGTCGTCGGCGGCAGCCTCAGCGCCTGGCGCGCGGGCGGGGACAAGATCGAGCCCATCGACAAGACCGGCAAGGTCGCGCCCGCCGACCGGCTCGGCACCCTGAACGGCGATCCCGCCCGCTTCGCCACCGAGGGCGGCCTTGTCGTCCAGCTGCGCGGCATCAAGGTCTCCAGCGGCAAGGGTCTTGCCCTCGAACGCCGCGGCGGCACCCTCGCCCTCAAGCTCTATAAGGGGATCCTCGTCGTCGAATCGTACGAGTCCGACATCGAACTCGAAACCCCCTTCGGCAAGATCGCCGGCAAGGAGGTCTGCTTCCTGGCCTCCGTCGACGAGAAATCGACCAAGGTCGTCGCCCTCGAGGGCAAGGTCACCTTCACCAACGACCTCGGCAGCGTCAGCGTCGGCGAAGGCATGAGCAGCGACGCCGAGAGCGGCAGGAGCCCGGCCGCCCCCCGCGCGTCTTCGTCCGCGGACCTCGACGCGGCCCGCGCTCTCGAGGAACCCCGCAACCTCATCAGCAACCCGGGCTTCGAGAACAAGCTCACCGACTGGAAACCGCCCGAGTGGATGCACTTCGCCGAGGAAACCCGGGTCCTCCACAGCGGCCGGGCCTGCGCCAGATTCACCTGCGACGGCGTCCGCGACAACCAGCCCGTGACGCCCCCCCGCACCCTCAAAGGCGTCCTCAAGCCCGGGACCAAATACCTCTTCCGCTTCTACGTCCGCACCGAGAACTTCCAGGCCGCGGGGAAGTCCGGCGACTTGAAGTGCGTCCTCGACCGCAGCGGCACGGGCAAGGGACAGGAGACGCAGATGCACCACCTGATCCCGGCCTCCGAAGGCGCCTGGACCGTCCACCGCTTCATGTTCGAGGCCAGTTCCCCCGACCTCTGGTTCGCCCTGTTCTGCGGCGACCCCAAAGGGCCCTATACCGGCGCCGTCTACCTCGACGACTTCTTCCTCGGCGAATTCCCCGCCCGACCCAAGTGATCGAAAAGCTGCTCGGCGACCTGGCCCCGCGCGAGTTCTTCGAACGCCATTACACGCGCGTCCCTTGGTCGAGGGTCGGCGGCGCCGCCCGGTTCACGTCGTTCGGCGGCTGGCCCGCCGTCGAGGCGATCCTCGCCTCCAAAGCCGTCGACGGCTTCCTTGCGCGCGAAGGCGTGATGTGGGAGGGCGGGCGCCTGCCCCCCTTCCCCGAGGTGAAGACGCGGTTCGGCGAAGGCCATACGCTCGTCATCCGCAATGCGGAGCGCCATGACCCGGAGCTCGCGCGGCTCGCCGACGGCTTCCACGCGGACTTCGAGACGGAGGTCAACGTCCACGTCTACTGCACCCCGGCGCAGGAAAGCGGCTTCGGATGGCACTACGATCCGGAGGACGTCTTCATCGTCCAGACCCACGGCGCGAAGGAGTATCAGCTGCGGAAGAACACGGTCAACCCGTGGCCGCTGCTCGCGCAGATGCCCAAGGACCTTCACTACGAGCGCGAGATCACGCCGACCTGGAGCTGCGTGCTGAAGGCGGGCGACTGGCTCTATATCCCGTCGGGCTGGTGGCATTCGGCTCGAGGGGTTGAAGGCGACTCGATCACGCTCGCGATCGGGCTCATGACGCCGTCGGCGATCGAGCTGCTCGACTTCCTGAAGGGCGAGCTGCTCGCCTCGATCGCCTGGCGCCAGCGGCTGCCCGCGCCGGGCGCGGAGCAGGTGCGGGACTATCGGTCCGTCCTGACCGACCTCGGCAAGGACCTCTCGCGGCTGCTCCAGGACGAGGCCGTGGCGCGGCGCTTCCGCGACTTCATCGCGACGCGATCAAGGTCCAAGTGAACGGAGCCTGGTGCACCGCGTAGATCGCGGTCAGCCAGAGACCCGCGACCATCAGCGGCACGGCGCGGGCTTTCGAGGTCGGCGGGAGGAAGCTCTGGGCGATCCAGAACAGCGCGAGCACGACGATCCAGTCCCCCGGCGCCTCGCGGAGCGGGATCCGCACGAGCCTCAGGACCAGGATGAGGCCGGCCACGATCGGATCAAGGAATCTCATAGATCCCTCTCGCCACCTGCTTCCACATCCCCGCGTCCGGTGCCCAGGAGGTCGGCTCCAGCACGACTGCATACCGGGCGCCGGTCGCCCGGAGTTCCGCCATCGACTGGGGATAATGGACCCGACGACGGAGGTCGGCGTTGTAGTAAAGGTAGCCCGGCGCCTCCGGCCCGGCCACCACGGCGAGCGGCTCGCCGAGGGGGAAGTCGGCCGGCGGGCGGAGCCGCTCGGCCCCCGCGATTTCCACGGGAACGAGCGTCGCCGCGAAATTGAGCAGCGAGGTCACGACCAGGGCGGCCAGCAGCGGGCGCGACGGCGTCAGCGCGGCTCCGAGCGCGAAGAGGGCCGGGAACCAGAGGGCGAAGCGCAGATTGAACTGGTTGAGCGGCGACAGCGCGATCGCGGCCATTGCTCCCGCCGTGAACGAGAGGGCCAGCCTCCGGAACTCGGGGTTGCGGCGAGCCGCCAGCAGCGTCAGGGGGATGCCCCAGGGAAGCACGAACCATCCCCACGAGGTCATGTCCGAGGAAAGCACGCTGTATCGTCCCCGGTCGACCATCCGCTTCGGCAGTTCCTCGAGGGTCCCTCGCAGGGTGTCGAAGCCCTCGACCGGATTCCCCCGGTGGCTCTCGAGACCCTCCTGGCCGTACACGGGATACAGGGGATGCCCCTTCACCGCCCAGTTCCGCGCGTACCAGTATCCCCCGAGCAGCAGCGCCCCCGCGAGAAGGCAGAGGGCCGGCGCCCGTCCCAGCGGCATCCGGGGCCGGGCGCGGAAGGCGTAGAGGGCGACGCCGGCCGCCGCGAAGACCGCGGTGGGCTTGACGCCGGCGCTGACGATCAGGGGGAAGGCCTGGAGCGCGCGCGGGAGCCGGTCGGCCGCGAGGGCGTAGGCGGCGAGGACCCAGGCGGCGGCGGCCAGGTCGTTCCCGCACGAGGTGGCGTGGAGGATGACGGCGGGAATGAACGCGAACAGCAGCGCCGCCCGGCGGGGATCGGCGCCGTGGACGCGGGCGATGACGCGGATCGAGAGCGCGGCCAGGAACAGCATCTGGGCGCCCGCGAGCTCGATCAGCGCGTCGTGATGGAGGAAGACGCACCACCACGTCTCGAGGAGCTCGAAGCCCATCGGCCACCAGATCCTGGGCTGGGCGCAGAAGCCGGCGGCGAGGCGGCCCGACTGGATCCATTCGGCGACGTTCAGCAGGTGGTAATAGAGCGCGTCTCCCCAGTACGGGGAGAAGAGCAGGGTCTTGACGAGGAGCGAGACGGCGAGGAGCGCGGCGCCCGCGGCCAGGATCCAGCCTTCGACGCCGACCGGCCGCTCGAAGAGCGGGCGCGGAAGCGTCGGGAGCAGGCGGGCGAACGCAAGGGCGCCCAGGCCGGCCGCCGACAGCAGGGTCAGCGGAATCGGGGAAAGCAGGCCGGCGACGCCGGCGCCGAGGATCATCAGGCTCTGGAGAGCGGTGGCGAAGAGGAGGACGAGGAGGAGGGCCGTGTCGCGGGGGGCGGCGGGCAGGATCTTCCGGCGGAACGCCTCCGCGGCCGCGGCGCAGAAGGCCGCGGAGACCGCCAGTCCCAGGATCCCCAGGAGCATCACCGTGCCGTCATGGTAGCTCCGGGCGCCCGGGGCGGAGCCCTTTTATTTACCTTTGCAGCCGCGGGCGGATTGCTACGATGGCTTTTCCACACGGGAGGGATGCATGAAGGGCGAGAGCAAGATCCTCGAGGCGCTGAACCGGGCGCTGACCATCGAGCTCACGGCGATCAACCAGTACTTCGTCCAGTCCAAGATGCTCAAGAACTGGGGCTACCTGGCCCTGGCGAAGAAGATGTGGGAAGAGTCCATGGGCGAGATGAAGCACGCCGACAAGCTCATCGAACGCATCCTCTTCCTGGAGGGCGTGCCGAACATCGCGCGCTACGACGTCATCCGCGTCGGCACGACCGTGACCGGCCAGCTGGAGAACGACCTCAAGCTGGAGACCAGCGGCGTGAAGACCTACAACGAAATCATCGAGCTCTGCACGAAGCTGAAGGACGCCGGCACGCGGGAGCTGCTGGAGCACATCCTGGTGTCGAGCGAGGACCACGTCGACTGGCTGGAGACGCAGCTCGGGCTGATCGAGTCGCTGGGCCTGCAGAATTACCTGTCCGAGCAGCTGGGCGGGGACGACGGGAAGTAGGTCAGCTCGCCTGCTGGCGGGCGACGGGTTCCGGGCGGGAGTGCTGTTCGACGACGGCCTGGATGGCCTTGTGGCAGGCGGTGCAGCCCGTCCCGGCGCCGGTGCAGGCCATCACCTCATTGACGCTGCAGGCGCGTCCCGAGCGGACGGCGGCGGCCACCCGGATCTCGGTCACCCCGAGGCATTCGCACAGAACCTTGCTGCTCTTCATCGTTGAACCTGAGACTCAGTCTCAGTTATTTATAATACGCGCGAAGGTCCTCCGCAAGGGGAAAATTGAAAACGAATCTCTATTTTTCGGGGGCCGGGTCGCCGATCAGCTCGACGGCGTCGATCTCCTCCCAGCCGGCGTGCTTCCGGGTGTCCAGGACGACGATCACCTCGCGGCCCTCGACGCCCTTCAGGTCGAGCTCCAGCCACGCATCGCCCGCATCCGTCCCCTCCCAGGCCCGGCGCCGCGTGCCATCGGGGCCGACCACGTCGACCGCGACCACCCCGCCCCGGGTGAGGTTCTCCCGGATGCGGATGCGGGAGATGCGGAGGGAGAGCGCGTAGCGGAGCTGCAGCCATTCGATGCCGCCGTCCGCGTCCTTCGCCGCCCAGGCCGTGCGCGCATCGCCCTCGCTGGAATCGGGCGGGCCGACCGCCTGCTTCGCGGCCCAGTCGTTCGGGGTGTACTCGCTGCTGGCCATCGCCGCGACCGCCCACTGGTGGACCCGCCCTTCCCCGTCGACCGTGATGCCGCCCAGGAGTTCGTCGATCCGATACCGGGTTTCAGGCGTCAGGGGCGCGCGGCGGATCCGCAGGAGGCCCGGCAGCGCCGCCTCGCCCAGCTTCCGCAGGCGCGCGCTCGCCTGCTCGCGCACGTCGAACTCGTCGTCGTCGAGCGTCACGGCCAGTTGTGGGACGAGGACGGCGAGGCAGACGCGGGCCCGCTCCCGGTCCCCGGCGATCTCCGCGGCCAGCATCCGGGCTCGGCGGGCCAGGGCGACGGCGCGCTCGTCGTCGCCGTCGTCGAGCGCCGTGTGAGCGGAGCGCATCGCCTCCTCGCGCTGCAGGTCCTTCGCCGCCGCGTCGGCAAGCAGCGCGTCGTAGTCGTCCCCGGGACCGCAGAGCGCGCAGAGCAGGGCCGCCAGGAGGATGTTCATAAACACCATAGACGGATGGCGGCCGGCGGGGTTACAGCGGATATACTGCACGCGTGGATCCCTTGGGCCCGGCAACGCCGGAGGAGATGCAGGCGGCGCCCTTCCTGTTCAATCCCGTCAACCATCAGCTGATCGACAAGAGCGGCCCCGGCACGCTGGCGTATCCGCGGAAGTCCTGGCTGATCCTGTTCGTCCTGGCCGTGCTGGTGCCCTGGCCGTGGATCGGCTGGTCCCAACCGCCTCCCTGGCTGCCCGCAGGCCTCCAGCGCTTCTACATCGTCCTCGCCATCGGCGGCCTCGTCGCCAACCCCATCGCCATCGTCGCCTTCCCCGTCGTCCTGTTCATCACCGTCCGGCGCAGGCTGCTCCTGCGCGGCCGCCTGATGCGGGGACTGGCGCGCTGCGAACGCGCCGCGCTCGTCGGGACCGACGACCACACCCTGCAGGCAATCTTCGCGCTGGAGTTCGTGTACCGGCTGGACCTGCCCGACGGCCGACAGATCCGGGGGATCCAGACGGAACAGGCGAAGGGGGATTACGAGAAGTACAGGCAGACGCCGCCGGAGCTCGTCTGGGAGCGCTTCCCGAAGCTGGGCGACCGCGTGCCGATCGCGATCCTCTACCAGGACCCGCACCTGTACCGGGTCCTCTAGCGATCCTTCTCAGCTCTTGGCAGGACCGTTCAGCGCACCCGCCTTCGTTTCGCACCAGGTCTTCCAGCTGGCGACCGCCGTCTTCCGCTGGGCCGTCGGCAGGTCCGGCGCATAGCCGAACGTGCTCTTCACGCCCTTCTCCAGCGTGGCGAAGGCCGCCTCGCGGACCTTGAGCTCGTCGTCGTCGAGCAGCAACACCAGCGTCCAGATGACATTCTTGTCCTCGAAGTTGCCGAGGAGGTCGAGCTTCACGACTTTGCCCAGCGCCTGGATCGCCGCGATGCGGTCCTCCACGGGACCGCCCTTCTTCTTCGCCGCCGCGATCAGGGTTTCCTGCGCCTCCATATAGCGCCAGTTCCCCGCCGTCGCGAGGCCATGGAAGGCGGCTTTCTGGACGTCCTCCGACTTGTCCCGGAGCAGCTTGATGAGCTCCAGGACGACGTCCTTGCCGTAGAGGTCCTTCTCGGTCGTCTGGATCGCGGCGACCTTGACCTCGGGGTCTGCATTCTCGAGGGCGTTCCTCACCGCGCGCTCGGCGGGCGCGCCGCCGATCCGCTGCAGCTCCTGGAGCATCGGACCCGCCGTATCCAACTTCTCGTTCCGGATCTTTCCCGTCATCGACGACAGCGTCGTCCGTTCGTCCTTGGACAGCGGGACCTCCTTATGGCGCATCGAGTGCAGGAAGAGGAAGGCATCGTCGGCGACGTCCGGAAACTGCGTGATCCCGCCATGGTTGGCGCCGTCGATCTCGCGGTAGACGTAGCGGTAGCCCTTCTGGCCGAGTTCCTTGATCGCTTTGCGGGACGAGTCGACCGCCACCTGCTCGTCGGCGTCGCCGTGGACGAAGTACCACTCGGTCTTGGTCTCCGCGGCGCTGCCGGGGGTGCCGGGCTTGCCGGGCGCCGTCTGGCCCTTCGGGGTGCCCGAGAAATCCACGCCGCCGCCGCAGTAGGACACGACCCCGGCGAAGAGCTCCTGGTGCTCCCAGCCGAAGCGCTTCACCATCCAGCCGCCGTTGGACATGCCCCAGATGTAGACGCGGCGCGGATCGATGGGATACGTCTTCATGGCCCAGTCGATCCAGAGCAGCAGCCACTTGTCGTCGCTGGTGGCCCAGCCGGCGCCCTTGGACTTGCCGCCCATGATGACATAGTCGCCGGTCAGCTTGAGGCGCTTGGCGGCCTCGATGCCAAAGCCGGTCATGTGGTCTTCGTTGCCGTTCATGCCGTGGAAGCAGACGATGAGGCCGAGATGCTTCTGCTCGGGCTGCTTCTCGGGAGCCCACATGCGGTAGTGCATGATGAACTCCTTGGTCTTGGGGTCCTTGTAGTCGTCCTTGAAGTCCCCGTGCCAGGGATGCTTGATCTCCTGGTCGCCCTTGGACGACCCCGCCTGCGCGTAAGCCGACGCCGCCATGAGCGTCAGCAGCGCGATCCCGCTCGCGATCCGCTTCATCCAATCCTCCCGTGTGGCCGTTCCGACCCTGCGGTGATACCGGAAGAGTGTCGGTGAAAACAGGGGGTGCTCTGCCGGTGGGCCCGCCGCCGACTACTATACGCGCGCCGCGGACCGCGCGGGGGCCTTATCGCGTCGCAGTCCGGTAGTAGACATCTTCGACCCCGTTGGTGTCGCCTTCCACCAGGGTGGAGCCGACGGTGTGCCAGGCCACGGTCCGTCCGTCGCCGGACATCGAGGGAGGGCTGCAGCTCAGGTTGCTGTCGGTCCCATCGAAGTGGCGGGACATGAGGCTCTCGTCGCCCAGCAGGTCGCGCACATAGACCTGCCTCTGGCTGGCGGCATCGTACTTGAGAAACGCAACATAGCGGCCGTCCGCGGACAGGGACACCGGGAATCCGCTGCCCAGCATCAGAGGCAGGGAGGCGGGGCCGTTCGTGACGATTTCGTTCGTCATGCCGGCCACGTGATGGCGCGTGATGGTGAAATTGTTCCCGGCAGGAAAGAAGTTGCTGGAGTAGTTGTTGAAGGCGACATAGACGCCGCCTTCCGACACGCAGGCGCCGAAGGCCGCGATATCCGAGCCATTCCCGGACGAATTGACGGAAATGAGCTGGACCGGGGCGCCCGTCGGCGTGCCCATATAGACCTGGCTGGATCCCCCGACCGTCCCCACGAAGTTGCTGGCCCCGGAGTCGAACACGACATAGCCGCCATCGGGACTGATCCGGGCTCCGCCGGCCCCGACGTTGCAGATCGTCGTCGCCGAGGCGGAGGCTCTGGAGACGAGCGTGACGACGCCCGTGCCGGTCGCGAGGACATACACCTGGGAAAGGTGGGCGGCGTTGGGGAAGCCCGGCACGTTTGCGGCCGTGGTGAAGGAGATGAACCGTCCATCCCGGGAGATCGACGGATCGGTCAGGTCCCGGTCAGGGGACGAGAACTCGTTGAAATACTTCACAAAGGTGCCGGTGGAGCGATCGTAGCCCAGGATCACATTGACGGAATACGAGAAGGGAGGGGTTCCGCTGGGGACCAGATTGGCCTTCGTCACGAAGGCGATCAGGTGGCCGTCTCCGGAAATCACCGGATTGAAGCAGTCGGCCAGGATCTTGTTCGGGAACGGGGGCGGAGTCACCGGCACGTTCGTGATGTTCTCGATCTTGCCCGTCGCCCGGTCGCGGACGAAGATGTCGCGTACCCCGTTGTTGTCGTTCGCCGTCAGATTGGTCGCGTCGGATTCGAACACGACGAAGCGGCCGTCGTCCGAGACGGACGGGTTCAGGGAGAGCTTGTTGGGTTCCAGCCCCGACGGAGGCAGCGAGGCCCTCACGGTGATTTCCGCAACGGAGTCCCCCTCCCCGAGGCTGCCGCCGCAGCAGGGCAGCAGCACGCCCGCCAGGAGCAGCGCAACGAGCCTCAGGACGGTGTTTCCGGAACTCATGGCAGGAAGATCAGGGATTCTAGTGTCGCCTTTACCGAGTGCCAATACATTCCAACCTGCAACGCCGCCGCTTGATCCGGATTTGGGGGGATGCTATGGTAATTCAACTTTGAAAGGGAGGACGAGATGGCCGACGTCAAGAAGAGCAGCAAGCCCCAGGCGAAGGACAAGCCCAAGGTGAAGGTCCTCGACAAGGACGATTGCAAGAAGATCAAAGGCGGCCTCTCGTCGCAGGTCGGCGGCGGCCTCGCGGGCCCCGAGGACTTCCGCGGATTCTAGGCTCCGGCCGGCTCTCCCGGCTGGCGCGGCCGGCGGTCGCCGCGATCCGGCCGACCCTGGCCCCGCGCGAGCAATCCCTCTTTGACCTGATCCTCGCCGCCGGCGCCCTCGGCTTCCGGCTGCCGACGCAGGTCAATCTCCGCGACGTCAGCGGCCGACGCGACCCGCGCCGCAAGCTCGCGCCCCTGCTCGAACGCCTCCGGCCGGGGGGATGGACGTCGGCGCGGGAGCGCCTGGCCCGCCGCCTTGCCGCCGAACTCGCCCGCCGCGGGGACCGGGAGTATCGTCCCCTGCGAGTCCTCGTCGCTTATGCCGCCGGCGCTCTCGCGCCGGACGGCCTCCCGCCCGACGACCCGATCCTCGCCGCCGCGTTCGGCGTCGTCGTCCGCGTCTTCGCGCGCCTCTACGGCAGCGGCATCCATCCGCTCGGTCCGCTGCCGTTCGTGGGGCCCCGGCGGCTGGCGCGGCTGCTGGGCGAGACGCGGTCGAACGCGCGCCGCGGGCGCAGGTCGAGCGGACGCCGTCCCGGGCCGCTCGGCCGGGCGCTCGCGGTCGATCCGCGGCTGATGGCGGTGGTGGGCCGCGCCGTGGGGGGCAAGGTCGCGCCGGGGCTCGAAGCGCGCTATATCTTCTACTCGCGGCCGGGCGACCACTTCTGGCCGCATCCCGACGATCCAAAGTACGCGGTCAACGTGCTGCTCTGCCTGGAGCGGCGGCCGCCCGACGACGGCGGTCCCGCGTCGCGCTTCTTCGCGCACCGGCCCGACGGCACCGTGCGCCGCCTCGACCTGCGACCAGGCGACGCCCTGGCCGTCGAGGCGCGCGGCGTCGTGCACGGCCGCGAGCCGCTGCGCCGCGGCGAGAAAGTCACGCTGCTCTCGATCGAGCTCCTGCGTGCGACTACGGAAGCGCGGCGGCGAGCTGACCGAGGAGCCCCTCGATCTTAGGAATCCTGGGGGCCGGGCTACGCACAGTAATTGATCAGGAGATCGGCCAGGGCTTCGTCGCGGGTCCGCAGCAGCAGGCCCAGCAGGAGGCGCGCCGGCCCGATGGGACATGCGTCGTTCCGCCTCAAATGCTACTCTGTCCGGCGGTTTCAACGAACCCGGCCTCGAGGGGAATCCATCCGGATGGGGACGACGCTTCTGGCGGATGACCGCAACTGGGATCATCTGATCCACACCTGGACTCCAGGGATCGACCAGTTGAGCCTGGGCGGGGGGATCCTCGCGGGGTTCTATCTCGCGGTCTCCCTCCTGTGCTTCCGAAATGTCCTGTTCCTGCTCCCCCGGATTCCCGGGGGATGGGCGGGACTGCTGCGCAGCGGCTTCATTTCCCTTCGGCGCGCCGACCGGGAGGAGGGGCCGCCCGTCGCGCGGACCGGATTCTGGTGGCTCCTCCTGGCTGCCGCTCTCCTGGCGCTCGGGGCGGGCCGAGTCGTCAACGTTGCAGACTTGATCTCCATCTCCGCGCGAAACCTGATGGTGCGGCACGGCTGGTACGAGCATCGGAGGATGGTGCAGGTGGAGTTTTTCGGAATCCTGGCGACCGCGGCGGGCTGCGCCGTGACCTTCGCCTTCCGGCGGGATGGCGGCATCCTTCGGGACCTGCCCCTGCGCGTCGCCGGGGTGGGAACCCTGCTCTGCGTCGGGATCCTCGCCGTCCGGGCGGCGTCCTTCCACTACAGCGACCGGCTCCTCGCGATGAAGCACCTGGGGGCCTGGATCGAAGCCGGCGGCCTCGCCCTGACGGCCTTCGGAGCGGCGCGGTTCCGGATGCAGGCCGGGAAGCTCCGGGCTCCCGGCCAACGCTAGGGCGTGACCAGCAGCCAGTCGACCGCCTTCCGGCGATCGGTGAAGACGTCGACCAGAAGGCCGCGGTTCCGGGCGACCATGATGCCGAACTTGTTCGGATCGACGAACGTCTCCGTCGCGACCAGCGCGACCTTGAGACCCTTCGACACCCTCACCGCATGAACGGCGAGCTCGTACCGGTCCGTGATCGACAGATTCGGACTGAAGCGGCTGATGTCGACCAGCAGCTTCGCCATCTTTTTTTTCAGGCAGGCTTCGGAGGCCGCCTCCGCCTGGCGCTTGAAGCGCTCGAGAGCGAAGGTCCCCGTGAAGCGGGCTTCGATGAAGCCTTCCCGCTCCTCGATCTCGACCTCCTTGCCGGCTTCGTCGGGAGCATCCATGTTGGATGAAATGATAACATCGCGCGGGGGCACTTCCCCTTCCTTTGAACCGTTCATGCCGGGGGAGGATTCCCGCCGGCAAGGCGGCGCATCGTCTCGATGTTGCGGGCGGGGATCTCGTCGGGGTAAGGGTAGGACTCGAGGGCGCGCTCGACGCTCGCTTCCCTCAGCAGATGCAGGGTCGGATACGGCGACCGGTTCGTGCGATGGGCCGGGTCGTCCGGCGCCGCGTCGGCGAACTGGTACTGCGGATGGAAGCCGGCGACCTGGATGACGCCGACGAGGCCGAGCCGCTCCAGCGCCGATTCGCCATCGGTCAGGAAGTCGTTGTAGTCGAGGAAGTCCGTCAGCACCCGCGGATGGATCAGCAGCGTGGTGTCGGTGACCGACGGCTCCGTCTCATGCAGGTGGATCAGCTCCGCGGCGAAATCCGAGAGGAGCGCCGACGACGTGGTCGCCGCGCTGACGACATAACGGATCTGGCCGGCGACGTGGACGGCCTTCGCGAAGGGACAGAGATTGAGACCGATGACGTCCTTCTCGATCCAGGCCTTCGTCGCGGCGATGACGTCGGCGTCCTCCGGAATGCTGCTCACGGGGTCAGGTCGCGACGGGAGAGGTCGCGGTCTCCAGGGGAGCGGACTTCCGCCTGACGGGGAACAGCCGCTTCAGATTCAGGAAATGCTTCTCATAGAGGTTCCAGGAGACCCATCCGAGCCCGAGGGACAGGGATCCCACGAGTCCCCAGTAGAGCAGCTGGGCCAGGATCTGATGGTTCGACAGCGTCTCGAAGCGCTCGCCGGCCCGGAACACGGTGCGGCGGAGGACCGCATCGAGCGGAGAGTGGATCAGGTAGATCGCATAGCTGTACTTTCCCAGCGTCTGAAACGGAGCCCAGGCGAAGGCTTTCGCGACCGGCGAGGGGCTGCCGGAGTTCACCACAGAAAGAATCGCGGCGCAGGACATCAGACCGATCGCCGTGATCCCGAGGGTCTCATGCAGCCTGCCCCAGAATCCTTTTTCGACGGCCACCACCAGGGCCTCGAGGGCGATTCCGGCCGTCGCGCAGCGCACGGCCCAGCGGGAGCAATCCAGCGGTTCGGAGCTGCGCAGGCGCAGCGCGATCCAGCCGCCCATGCACAGCAGATCGATATAGGTCACGGGCGCGGTATCCGGAACCGGCGCGTGGAAGTAGACCCGGGCGACCCGGTAGGAGAGGGCCAGGACCCAGGCCGCCGGGCAGAGCCGCATCAGGGACTCGCGGCTCAGGGAGAAGACGATCAGGGGCCAGACCAGGTAGAACTGCTCCTCGACGGCCAGGCTCCACGTCACCCCGAGGACGGCGTGGGAGCCCGTCTTCCAGACATTCGAAAGATAGAGCCAATAGTTGGCCCCGCCATAAGGAAGCGGATGGAGATAGTTCGCGGTGAGGTTCGGGAGGACCTTGGGAAGGATGAAACAGGACGCGACCACCAGGTAGTAGAGCGGAAAAATCCGCAGAGTCCGGCGCGCATAGAAGCCGCTGAAGTAGTTGGTCGAGCCCTTCGCGTCGTAGAGGATTCCCGTGATCAGGAATCCGGAGAGGACGAAGAAGACGTCGACCCCGCCGTTCATCCCCCGGGTGATCCTCCAGAGGAACTCCGAGACGGCGGACTCGTGGCCCATATGCGTGGTGTGGAAGAGGAGGACGAACAGGACCGCCAGCCCGCGGATGCCGTCGAGCCCCGGATTCCGATCAGACACCTTTCCTCCCCTGACTGCACGGTCCCGGATACGCGGTATGATAGTCCAAGATCCGGGCTGAATTCTTCTATTATTCCGGATCCGCCCGTTTTCGCCGCCCCGGGATCCCGGATTTGCGATTCTGCGCCGCCGCGGGCCGGGACGGGGTAGACTCCCGTCGAATGGATGCACCCCCTTCCCCCGACGTCGTCCAGAAGGCCCTTCGCAAGGCCCTGGCGGCGATTGAAGGCAGCGGTTTCAAAGGCGTCGCGTTCGGCGGCGTCGCCCGCGTCGCCTGGGGCTCGAAGCTTCCCATCGCCGTCGCCGAGCTTCTGCTCACCAGCGGGGAGGCCCAGCGCGAGACCATCCGCGGCGCCGTCCGCGGCGAAGGCCTCCAGCAGATCCAGGACGCCGGCCCCCTGAGCTTCCGCTATACGGATGCGAAGCTCGGCGGCTCGACCCCCGTCGAGCTCCTCGAATCCAGCACCCCGCTCCACAAGCAGATCCTCAGCCGCGTCCAGCCGGGCGCCTACCACCAGCTCTCGATGAGCGTGCCGACCTGCGAGGACACGATCCTCCTCCTTGCCGCATCGCCGGTCCCCGCCGACCGCGAAGGCGTCATCGAGCTCCTGCGCGGCCACGCGGGCCGCATCGACGCCGCCTACATCAAGCAGCAGGGCGAGGCCAACGGCATCTTCGACAAGGTCAAGAGCGCCTGGCAGGAAGCCAAGCAGCGCGGTTAGGCGCAATTCCGCGTAAGGGACGCCGCCCCTCCGCTATTCCCTTCTGACGATGATCGCCAGCGGCAGCCGGGATTCCGAAGCGTTCGTGCGCCTGATGACCGGGCATCAGGGGCGCCTCTTCGGCTACCTCTTCACGCTCCTCGGCGACCCCGACGCGGCCAACGACGTGCTCCAGGAAACGAACGTCGTCCTCTGGCGCGACTGCCGCGAGTTCCGCCCCGGGTCCAACTTCAAGGCCTGGGCCTTCCGCGTCGCCCACTTCCAGGTCATGGCCTTCCGCCAGCGGCAGATCCGCGACCGCCTCGTCTTCGAGGACGAGATGCTCGAGGTGCTGGCCTCCGCGGCGCGCGAGACCGACGACGCATTCGCCGCGCGCCAGGAGAAGCTGACCGACTGCCTCGGCAGGCTGGCGGCGCCCCACCGCGAGCTGATCCGCCGGCGCTATACGGACGGGGAGTCGCTCGAGGCGATCGCCCGCGGGCGCGACATGACCCCGAACGCCGTCATGCAGTCGCTCTTCCGCATCCGCCACAGCCTGATGCAGTGCGTCGCCCGCTTCGCCGGAGGGGACGCCTGATGTCCGTCCCCTGCGAGGAAATCCGTCCCGATCTCGAGGGGCTGCTGGGCGCCATGACCGAGGGCCGGCTCGACGTCGACGGCCGACGCCGCCTCGCCTCGATCCTGCACGACCACCCCGACGCGCGCCAGTACTACCTCGACTACTGCCAGATGCACGCGCTGCTGGCGTCGGCGCACGGCGTCCTCCACGCGATGCAGCCGTCCTCGCGACGCCGCTGGGCGATCGTCGGCGCGGCCGCTGCCGCCGGACTCCTGGTCGCCGGGTTGCTGGGGAAGAACCCGGCGCCGACGAGGGTCGACGCCGTCCTGGCGCCGCCGACGGGGTCCGCGTGGGTGCTGCGCGACGGACGGCGTCTCGATCCCGGCGCCGCGGGCGGGATGATCGACGGCGACCGCCTGGTCACCGGCGCGGCCAGCGAGCTCTCGGTGCGCGCGAAAGACGGGACCACGCTGCAGCTGCGCGAAAGCACGCAATCCCGGCTGGGCGTCGGCAGCGACGGCCGCCTCCGCGTCGAGCTCGAGGAAGGATTGATGCGCGTCGACGCCGCGCCGCAGCGGACCGATCATCCCCTGCTGTTCGCGACCGCGCATCTCGAGGCGTCGATCGTCGGAACCGTCTTCGACCTCGCCGCGTCCGGCAACGAGACGCGCCTGCAGCTTCTGGAAGGCAAGGTCCGCCTGTCGTCGGCGGGGCGAGTTTTGGACCTTCAGTCAGGCGAGATCGCGTCGGCCGACCGCCGCGGCCTCGTGCGCTGGGTGCCGGTCTGCTCCCTGCCCTTCGCCGGCATGAAGGCCCTCCCGCCGCCGATGGAAACGGTGTTCTGCCCGTCGGAGCTGCTCCATAAGAAGGAGCGTCGGGTCGACTCCGCGCCCGACCGGGTCCATTTCGTGCCCGGCGGGCTGGTGCTCGGTCCCGCGACGCCGGCGTCGCACGGCCTCGTGGTGACGCGCTGGAAGGAGGAGGTCGGCGACGATCTCCTCATGGAAGTCGAGGTGGCCGGCGGCGAGCGCTGGTCGCTCGGCTTCGCGATGTCCGGCGACAGCTTCGAGGGATATCGGACGATCTTCGCCGTCTTCGGCTACCCGAACGGGACCACGATCGACACGATCCATCCCGTCGAGTGCGTCGTCCTGGCGCAGGATCCGCGCGACATCTCGTACGACCGGGACCATACGCTGCGGGTCGAGCGGCGCGCCGGGCGGATGCGCGTCTGGATCGACCGGGAGCTGAGGCTCGACACCGAGATCCGGCACCCGCTGCCCGACGGACGACGCCGCACGTTCGCGCTGAGCAACTACGGCGCCCCTCCCATCATCCGCAGCCTGAAGGTCTGGAAGCCGGAGGCGCCATGAGACTGCTGCTGCTCCTCGCCGCCCTGCAGGCCGTGCCGCCCGAGGACCCGGCCTCCGCGGTGCATCCGCGCAAGTTCGGGACGCCGGGCGGGGTCGGCGAGACGCGCGGCTGGTACGTCTGGCACTCGTTCGACGCGGAGAAGTGGACGGCCGACGTCAGCCGCGAACAGGGTGGAGAGCACTATACGGTCCGCGTCCTGCCGTGGACGACGAGCTACCGCCAGCTCGCGTATCCGGGCCATCCCGACGAACTGCGCCCCGGCGAGCGGGTGAACCTGTTCTTCAATCCCGAGGGCGCCGTGAAGCGCGCCTACCTGGTGCACTTCCAGGACGAGCTGGGCCAGATGAAGGGGCACGGCCATTACTGGAGCGTGGAGGAGACCGGCGACCGCGTCTTCAAGGCGCGCGGCATGTCGGCCGACAAGCCGCTGGATCCCGCGGCCTTCGAGTTCACGCTCGATCCGGCCGTCGTCTGCCGGCGCGGCGGAAAGACCGTCGTCGACCCCGCGCTCGCGAAGGACGACCGGCTCTATCTGAGCTGGTGTTACGAGGGGTCGAAGCGGGTCGTGAAGCTGCTCGCGGACGCGGCCAGCCTCGACGCGATCAAGGCCGGAGCCGAGCAGCGGGCGCGCGACCGCGTGGCGAAGGAAGGGATGGCCGGCTTCGTCGACGGCGACGCGAGCCTGCTGATCTTCCCGAACTACTGGTCGCAGGCGTCGGCGCTGAAGCCGGGCCAGAAGCTCCGGATCCAGGCGACGGACGCGGCCTATCAGGCGACCGGGCCCGCGGCGGAGGCGACGGTGGTTTCGCGCAAGAACGTCGGCGCCTACGGGTCGGGCTGCACGGAGGTCGCGGTCAAGGACGCGCCGGCCGACGTCCTGCGCGGCTGGACCGGCGGCAAGGTCGTCCGGATCTTCGCGGCTGCACCCTGAGAATCTGGGCCGCAGCTTCCGCGCCGACCCCCGACGGATTCAAGCGCTTCGGGATTCCGAAGCATGGCTGGGGGGAATTCCGACGGAGGCGATATTCCGGATCGAGAGGATATTCATCCTCCCCTCGGCTCCCTCCATGACGACCAGCCGCCCTCCTCCGAGCGCCCAACGTTCGACAGCCTCCAAGACGAAGATCCGACCGTCGTTGGTCCGAGTCTCCTTGGGACCGCCGCTCTCTTCCAGGAGGGCTTTTCGAAGATCTTCATGCGTCATGGCCTTTCATCCTAATGTCTGTCGAAGAGCGAAATCAAGGTCGCCGCGATCCTGCGAGACCCGATCACACGAACGATCGGAGCAATCCGCATGCCGTTGCAACTCTGCATTTCCGTGGCGGAATCGTCGCGCCTGAATCGGCCACGTTACTTTTCGTAACATGACGTTGCGAATCGTAACGTGGCAGCGGCGCGTCGCAAAAGTTCTCCTGGGGGGCTTCCTGCGGCACGCCGATTGCGGATGGGGTGTCGGTGGTCACGCCGACGTACCGGCGCCGGGGGCCGGAGGTCACGCTCCTGCACCAGGTGGTCCGTGAGAACCTGGAGACTTTCTTCGCGTGGACCGAGGCCCGCGCGCCCGACGGACGCGGCCTTCCCCGCTACGTGAAGGGGGCCTTCGAGCGCTTCCTCGATTGCGGCATCCTGGCGAAGGGCTTCGTCCGCGTCCGCTGTCCCGAATGCGGCTACGACACCGCTGTCGGCTTCTCCTGCAAGGAGCGGGGACTATGCCCATCGTGCACGGGGCGGCGGATGGACGAGGTCGCGGCGAACCTGGTGGACCGGGTCTTCCCCCGCGTGCCGGTGAGGCAGTGGGTGCTCTCGATGCCCCACGCGGTGCGATTCTATCTGGCCAAGGATGCGACCCTTCTCACGGGGGTGCTGCGGATCTTCGTGGACGAGATCTTCCGGGACTATCGGCGCCGGGCGCGGCCGTCCCGGATGCGGGATGCTCTGTGCGGCGGGGTGACGGCGGTGCAACGTTTCGGGGGCGCGCTGAACCTGAACGTGCACTTTCACTCGCTGCTGCTGGATGGCGTGTATATCCGCGACGAATTCACGGGCGAGCTGCGATTCCAACGGCTGCCGGATCCGTCGACGGAGAACGTGGAGCGGCTGGCGTGGATATTGAAGGGGAAGATCCTCAAGTACCTTGCGAAGAAAGGCTGTTTCGTGGGGGGCGAGACGGCAGCGGAGGCGTCGGCGATGGAGGAACAGGATCCGACGCTGCTGGACGCGGTGCAGGCGGCGTCCGTGAGGGAGTGGGTGGCACTGGGGGAACGTCCGCACCGGGTGGCGACGTCGGGCCGGAGGGAGGAATGGGCC
>DASQOM010000225.1:0-11020 GCA_035644495.1 Planctomycetota bacterium
GGTGAAGCTGGGCGCGCCGGACTGGAGCGAGTCGTCGCACGCGCTGGCGTACACGGTGACCCTGCAGGGCGGCCGCGTCCGGATGCACGCGATGCTGAACGCGTACTGGGAGGCGCTGGACTTCGAGATGCCGCACGGCCGCTGGCGGGACTGGGTGAACACGGCGAAGCCGTCGCCGGACGACATCCTGGACTTCGCGGCGGCGGTCGAGGTCGCGTCGAAGACCTACCGGGTGGAGCCGCGGTCGGTGGTCTTGTTGATTTCGCGGGTGGGCTCGGGCTGAGGGTCGAGGAGCCGCTCGATGTGGTCGAGGAGTTCGACGGACTTGAAGGGCTTGGAGAGGAAGGCGTCGGCGCCGCAGAGGTCCTTCCAGTGGGCGTCGCTCTTGCCGGCGCCGTTGGTGACGGAGGTCAGGATGATGACGGGGATGTCGCGCGTGTCGGGGTCGGCCTTGACGGCGCGGCAGACGTCGAAGCCGAGGCGGCCGGGCATCATGACGTCGAGGATGGCGAGGTCGGGGTGGAAGAGGCGGATGCGTTCGAGGGCCTCGTTGCCGTCGCCGCATTCGAGGACTTCGAAGCCGCGGCCGCGGAGGAGGAAGGAGAGGATCGAGCGGATGGCCGCCGAGTCCTCGGCGATGAGGATGCTGCGCATGTCCGGAAGAGCCATGGGACGCCTCCTACCCACCTGGCCCGGTCGCTCTGCGCCCCACCCTCCGTCCGCCGTTAGTTATACACCATGGGTTGCGAAATGGGTGCAAATTCGAACCACAATCAAGCCCGTCATGATTGAGGTGCACCTTTGAACCACAAACAGGACCGTCATGTTTGGGGGTCAGGGGACGGCGGCCAGGCGCGCCAGGGAGGGCTCCAGCGCCATCCGCGTCTTGAAGCGCCGGAGCGCCTCCCGGACAGCCGCCCCGGGCAGCCCGAGCGCCCTCGCCATCGCCCGCGGGCTGATCCCGCACTGGCGCCCCCAGTAGATCGACACCGGCACCGGATCCTCCCCCGACAGCAGCGCGACGCTCTTCCGCGCGTGATCCAGCAGCCATTCGAACTGCTCCTGATGGACCTCGACCATCGTCGGCCGGCCGAAGCTCGGCTTCGGCGGACGCTTCGCCTCCCGCCGGATCGCCTCGCGGAAGCGCTGCCAGGCGCGGCGGGGCTGGACCTCGGCCCGGGCGATCAGCCCCGTGGGATCGATCGCGAGCGGGCTCCCGGACTCCCCGATGAAGCTCCGGTAGCCGGACCAGGGGTAGTCCTCCGGCGCGGCGCACAGGCCCGCCTTGACGGGATTCATGAAGACGTAGGCGGCGGTCGCGAGGGAGAGCAGCGGGGTGCGCTGGCGATAGGACTGGTAGGGGCCGTCGAAGACGTGGCCGCCCAACGAGTATCGCTCGTTGTGCTGCCGCGAGTATTTCCCGTTCAGCGCGTGCATGCACTTCTCGAGGGCCTTCGAGCCGCCCTCCAGCAGCAGGTGGTAGTGGTTGGTCATCAGGGCGTACGCCCAGAGGACGCAGCCGGAGGACTTCAACGCTCGGTCCAGGAGATCCAGGAATTTCAGGAAGTCCTGGTCGTCCCGGAACAGTTCCAGCCGGCGGCAGCCGCGGGCGAAGACATGCCAGATGGCCGAGTCGCAGTGCAGGCGCTTCATCGTCGACGCCGCCGGCTCCGGCGGCCCTCCGCCCGTGTAGTGGGGCGAAGCCCGCATTAGTCGGCACAAAAAATGCAGCGCCCACGGATTCCCAAACAGGACCGTCCTGTTTGTGGTTCACATGAGAACCATGAACAAGACGGGCTTGTTTGTGGGCTCAGGGGAGCCTGGTCTTGCCCAGGGGGTGGCAGCGGAAGCAGCTGAAGCCTTCGCGGGTCACCGGATTGTAGGGCTGCTCGCCGACCAAGGACGCCATGCCCGGCGCGACCTTCTCCCTCATGAAGGCGGTCACCTCGGGGTGCTTCTCCTGGAGCTTCTTGAATTCCGTCTCGTCGGCCGGCAGCGGCGGCAGCTTCGGGTTCGGCATCTTGAACGTGTGGTCCCTGGCCCCGTCGCCGTGACAGGTGACGCACTTCATGTCCCCGAAAGCCTTCGCATCGAAGGCGACGAATTCCGCCCTCATCTTCGGGAACACCACCTTCTCCATGTACTCATGGCGCTGCTCGTGGTTCATGTCCTTCCACGACCCGGCCCCGGGCGGCGAATGGCTGCAGGACGCCAGCAGGATCGCGGTGAGCATCGTCACGCGGTTCATATCGGCTACTCCGACGCCGCTCTACGTACGACATCTCCGCCCCGCGCGTTACGTCTGCGACCGACGCGCCCCGGGGTCGTAGATAGCCCCATGAACCGACCCCAAACCCCCAGCAGGAACCCTGATATGGAATCCCTCCCCGAATCCCCCCTGTCCGACGCCGAGCTCGACCATTTCCGCGCCTTGCTGGCCGCCCAGCGCTCGGCCATCCTGAACTGCTGTCGTCATCTGTCCGAGACGGTGCTGGAGTCGCCCGAGAAGTCCGACGGCGACGAGGCCTCGTCGGAGGATCCGGCCGACCGCGCCGCGGAGTTGCGCGAGCAGGACCTGTTCGTGAACATGCTGGACCGGGCCGACACGGACCTGCGCGAGGTCGCGCGGGCGCTGGACCGCATCGAGCAGCGGACCTACGGGATCTGCGAGGACTGCGAGCGTCCGATCCCCGTCGCGCGCCTCGAGGCGATCCCGACCGCCTCGCTCTGCCTCTCCTGCAAGGCCCGCCTCGAAGCCGCCTGAACCTCCCCAAACATGACGGTCTTGTTGATGGTTCTCTTGTGAACCACAAACAAGACCGTCATGTTTGGGGTCAGCGGGGGAGGGCGGAGCGGAGGTCGCGGGCTTCGGCGTCGTCGGGGTGCCGGCGGAGCCAGTCGTCGAGGAGGACCCCCGCGCTCGGGGCCAGGCCCTGGCCGGCCAGCGCCCGCGCCAGCCCCATCGCGAGGCGCCGGTCGCCCGGCCGCGATTTCAGCGCCGCCTCGAAGTCGTCCGCCGCCGAGGCGTACGTCCGGTCCGCCAGCTCCACCTCCGCCCGCCGCACGCGCCACTCCAGCTCCGCCGGCGCCAGCCCCAGCGCCTGCGTGTAGGCCTCCACCGCCGCCCGCCGGTCCCCCTTCGCCGCCAGGATCTCCGCCCGCAGCCCCGCCCATCCCGCGTTGACCGGGTCGATCCGCGACGCCGTCACCGCCCGTTCCAGCGCCCGCTCGTGCCAGCCGAGGTTCAGCCAGGCCCGCGACGCCGCCGCGTGCGCCCACGCGTCCGACCGCAGCGACAGCCGCTTCTCGCGGACCGACGCCTCCAGCCCCCACTGGCCCGCCGACTGCAGCCGCGACGCGAAGTAGTCGCAGCCGGCCGCGTCGACCGGACCGCGCTCGAACGCCAGACCCGCCTCCTTCCACAGCCCGCGGTCCGCCAGGGCCGACGCATACATGGCCCGCGCCGCCGGCACCGGCGGCAGCATCGCCTCGAACCCCTCGAGCCCCGTCTCCGCCATCACGCCGTCGACGGCCGAGGGCACCGTTTCAAACAGCCGTTTGAAACAGACGGCCGCCCGCGCGCGGTCGTCCATCTCCCAGGCGAGCAGCCCCGCCTCGCGCTGCACGTTCGGGTCGGCCGGCCAGAGGTCCGCCGCGACCGACACCTCGCCCGCCTCCCAGGCCGCCTCGTGATCGTAGGGCGAAAAGCCCAGCGAGCCGCCCGGCGGCACCCCCCACGCGCCCGCCGCCGCGACCAGCGCGATCAGCGCCACGGGCCACGTCGGCCGCGCATCCCCGTCGCGCACGGCCGCGCCCCCCAGCCCCAGCAGCGCGCCCCAGATCATGCCGATCGCCGGGATGCGCAGGTCGAAATCGACGAACGAGTGCAGCAGGACGACCGCCGCGGCCGCGAGCGTCGCCGTCACCGGCAGCCGGTCGGGCCCCGGCAGCGGCCGCTGCGCGCGCCAGACGCGGACGAACCAGAAGCCCATCGCGGCCAGGCAGACGGCGAGCCCGACGACGCCGGCCTCGAACAGGATGTTCACGTATTCGCTGTGCGCGTGGTGGATCTGGCCGAAGAGCCCCGGCGGCTGGAACGGGTGATACGCGCGCGGATGCGTCCCCCACCCGAACCCGAGCAGCGGCTGCTCCATCGCCGCGCGCGCCGTGGTCGTCGAAATCGTCCAGCGCAGGTCGGCGCCGAGGTCGAAGGGGTCGAGCTGGCCGAAGCGCTCGAGGAGGCCGGCGGGGTTGGAGGAGACGATGGCGACCGCGGCGACCGCGCCGAGCGCGGCGAGGCCGGCGACGGCGGCGCGGCCGCGGTGGAGCAGGGGGAGCAGCGCGACGCCGCCGAGCGCGGCGAGGGCGCCCCCGCGGGACTTCGAGGCGACGAGGGCGACGGCGAAAAGAAACGCCGCGAGCGCCCAGATCCAGCAGCCCTCGACGCGGCGGATCCAGCGCGGCTGGTCGCCGCCGCGCGGCGGCCACGCGAGGCGCCCCCACGCGCGCGCGACGGCGAGGACGAACGCGACCGCCATCAACCCCGCGAAGTTGTTGCGGCTGACGAGCGTGCCGCTGGCCGAGTCGGGCGACGGCCGGGGTCCGTAGAACGGGATCTCCTTCGCGCCGGCGAACTGCTGGACGAGCCCGGCGAGCGCTTCGACGGACGCCACGGCGACCAGGCCGCTGAGAAGGGTCGACGTCGACAGTCCCGCCTGGCGCAGCCGCATCACGAGGAGTCCGGAAAGGACATACGTCGCGGCCTGGGCAAGGACGCGGGCGGTGTAGTACGTGTCGGCGGACGCGGGCCACCAGGGGCCGAGTCCATGCTGCGCGCGGAGGGCGGCGGTCACGGGGAACAGGAAGGGGGGGCCGGGGAGGAGGTGGACGAGGAACGTGACGCCGACGGCGGCGAGACAGAGGAGGGCGCCGCGCGAGAGGCAGGCGGGCTCCTTCAGCGCCAGGAGGGAGACGAGATAGAGGGCGGCGACGGCGACGGCGACGGCGGGGGTGCCGTGGTGGCTGACGCCGCCGATCCAGGCCAGCGACGCGGCCCAGATCGCGAGAAACGCGGACCAGAGGACGAGCGGCGCATTGGCCATCAGGCAACCAGCATTCAACAAAGCGCCCCCCCCGCCAGGCCAGTCCTTTTTGCGGACCCCAAACATGACGGTCTTGTTTGTGGTTCCTTTGTGAACCATGAACAAGACCGTCATGTTTGGGGGTGTTAGGAATTCGCGAAGGGGGGCACGATTCGTCAAACTCGCGCTTGAGGCGCGCCGTCCAATCCTCTAGAATCCGCGCAACGGGACCTATGAGAATCACGACGTTCACCGCCGACGCCTTCGAGGGGCAGTTCGCCCTCCGGCTCCTCGACTCCTGCCGCGCCTTCGGCATCGAGGTCGACCACTTCGGCGTCTCCGGCGACGAGGGCCCGCGCCACTCCGTCCGCCTCCGCTGCCTCCTCCGCAGCCTCCGCGCCGGCAAGGCCGACGCCCTCTACGTCGACCCCGACGCGCAGCTCCTCCGCCGCCCCGAAATCGCGCTCGAGGAGAAGGACTTCGACGTCGGCGTCTACTACGACTCCAAGACCCTCGAGCTGAGCGGCCCGCTCTTCCTCCGCAACACCCCGCGGATCGCGCCGCTGCTCCGCGAATGGGGCGCCGTCAACAAGGCTTATCCCGACAACTCCGAGATGGCCAACCTCTCGCGCGCCCTCGCGGAGCCCGGCCACTCGCTGACCGTCCGCCGCCTCCCCGTCACCTACGCCTGGGTCGAGCGCCTGCACCGCACGACGTATCCCCAGGCGCAGCCGGTGATCGTGCACTTCAAGGGCGACGGGCTCGAAACCCTGCCCTTCCAGCGCCCGAAGACCGGCCGATTCTAGGCCTCCACCGCCGCCCTCCCGGCATCGTCCATGGACCGTCGCTCCGGCGACGGGAGGATCCATGGGACTCTTGCTGCGGGGGGTCCTGGTCGTGCTCGTCCTGATGCGGATGGGGCACATCCCGCACCGCTTCTGGACGGGCTCTAGAAAATCCCGCGCTCCGGGACCCAGACCACGTCGCCCGGCAGCAGCAGCACGTCCTTGTCGAGGCTGCCCGACAGCACCGCGTCCAGGTCCACCGAGATCTTCTTCACCTCGCCCCCCGGCGTGCGCCGGAGGACCTGGACGCTCCCGGTCGACGCGAACTTCGTATAGCTGCCCGCGGAGCTGACGGCCATCGAGACCGTGATCCGCGTGTCGTTGGGGACATCGATGTTGCCCGGCTTGTTGACCGCGCCCAGCACGTACGCGACGCGGACCGCCGACGGGATGACCAGCAGGTCGTCCGGCCAGAGCTCGAGGTCGGCCTCGGCCTGCCCCTTCGCGATCAGCTTTTCGACATCGACCAGCGAGAGGCGGATGACCTCGCGCTCGACGGGGCCGCGTCGCCGCACGATCTGGACGTACTCCTTATAGGCGCGGTCCGTGAAGCCGCCCGCGGCGGCGATCAGCTGCAGCACCGTGATGCGCGAGTTCGGCGGCACCTCGTAGCCGTCGGGCTTCGCGACGCCGCCGACCACGTAGACCTTCCGCTTCGCGTACTCGCGGACGGTGACGCTGACCGAGGCTTCGCGGATATAGTCCTTCTCGAGGCGGGTGCGGATCGTGGTCTCGAGGTCGGCCTGGGTGCGGCCGGCCGCGTCGACGGGGCCGATCAGCGGGAACGAGATGCGGCCGTCCTGCGGGATGCGCACCTCGAGCTGCAGATCGGGCTGCCGGAACACGGTGATCGCGAGCAGGTCGCCCGCCAGCAGGAGCGGATCGGGGCGGGGGAGCGACTTGATCGCGGTCATGGGCTCGCCGCCCGGCCCGGGCGGCACCAGGACCGGGATCGAGGCGGGGTCGGGGGGGCCGCTCATCGGCCGCGCGGGGGCGCCGTCGCTGCATCCGGCAGCGAGGAGGAGTATCGCGATGAGTCGACGCATGAACGATGTCATGCTAGGGGCGACCCGCGACGGTGTCAAGAGCGTATCATTGAACACCGTTCAAGGAGGACTGATGAACCGACGCGAGTTTCTGGCGACGTCGTCGATCGGGCTGGCGGGGCTGGCGGCCGGCGCCCCGCAGGACAAGGTCACGCACAAGGCCATGATCCTGGGGATGGTCAAGGGCGGCGCCGGCCCCGAGGAGAAGTTCGCGATCCTGAAGGCGGCCGGCTTCGACGGCGTCGAAGTTCCGCCGACCGACGCCGCGGGCCAGGAGAAGTTCAAGGCCGCGTCGGAGAAGACCGGGCTGCAGATCCACTCCGTCATCTTCGGCGGCTGGGGGAAGCCGCTCTCGTCGCCCGACCCCAAGGTCCGCGAGGAGGGCGTCGAGCAGCTGAAGAACGGCCTCCGCTGCGCGCATGCGGTCGGCGCCGACAACCTGCTGCTGGTCCCGGCGATCGTCGACGGCAGGACGCGCTACGCGGAGGCCTACGAGCGCTCGCAGGAGGGGATCCGCAAGGCGCTGCCCCTCGCCGAGGAGCTCAAGGTCGTCATCTCCGTCGAGGAGGTCTGGAACAACTTCCTCCTCAGCCCGCTGGAGTTCGCGCGCTACGTCGACGAGTTCCAGAGCCCGTGGCTGAAGGCCTACTTCGACATCGGCAACATCGTCAAGAACGGCTGGCCCGAGGACTGGATCCGGACGCTCGGCAAGCGCATCAACCGGGTGCACCTCAAGGACTATAAGAAGAAGACCGGCCAGTTCGTGAAGCTGACGGAAGGCGACGTGAACTGGAAAGAGGTGCGGAAAGCGTTCGTCGAGGTCGGCTGGCCGAAGTTCATGACGGTCGAGTTCAACGGCGACGACTTCCTGGAGCCCGACGAGCTCGCGAAGCGCATCGACCGCATCATCGCGGGGGAGTAGGCGGCGCGGCGTCCGCGGGCAGCGTGAAGGAGAAGGTCGCGCCCTTGCCGGGGGCCGCCTCGGCCCAGACGCGCAGGCCGGGGTCCCGGAGTCCACGATCACGGAGACGTACGAGCGCTTCGCGATCAACGGGGAAATCCCCGACGGCTCGTTCACGCTTCCGGACAAATAGGGCCACGAAGCGTCCGCGGAAACGTAGCATAGGGGAATCGACGCGGGATCTGCGCTCCAACCCCCGGGACGACGCCCATGCAGATTCTGCTCCTCGCCCTCTTCGCCTCCCTCGCCCCGCAGGACAGCCCGGAGCTGTTCCTCGGCACCTTCGACCGCCCCGAGGACGCCCGGCTCTGGGAAGGCGGCGGCAGCGCGAAGATGACCTTCGAGCCGCGGGATCCCACCGACGTCAACAAGATGTGCAAGATCGTCCTCGACGCCGGCTCGTTCGGCGGCATCAGCTCGTTCCGCCAGCCCAAGGACTGGTCCGCGTACGAGGTCCTCTCGTTCGTCGTCTGGTGCCCCGACCGCCGCGGCATGGGCATCCGCGTCGACGACGACAACAGCAAGAACTACGCGACCCGCTACAACGGCGACGCGACCCTCGAGGCCGGCCGCAACCTCGTCCAGATCCCCATCGCCGAGATGAAGCATGCCATCAACCCGGCCAAGGTGAAGTACCTCGTCCTCTTCTTCCTCGATCCGCCCAAAGGACTGACCGTCTATATCGACGACGTCCGCCTCGGCGCGCGGCAGACGGACAAGGTCGCGTTCATCCCCTACGAAAAGCGCCTCGAGTTCGTGCCGACCACCGACGTCGCCTCGCCCCACTATCCGCTGGCGAAGCCGCTGGCCGGAGGCCCGCTGAAGGCGCTGGTCGTCTATGACATCGAGGAGGGCCGCGATCTGGCCGAGCTCATGCAGCGCCTGGACCTGAAGGTCTCGCCCGTGTCCTGGTCGAACGAGGCCGGAGTCCACAAATGGGTCGGCTTCGCCTACGGCCAGCGCAGCTACGACCTCAGCCGGCGCTATCTTGCGAGCACCGCGCAGGGACCCGAGAAGTTCGACACGATGATCCTCGCGACGCCGACCGGATGGAGCCCGCTCGGGAAGGCCGCGACGGAGCCGATCGTCGACCGCGTCCGGAACCGCGGCGAGGGGTTGGTCCTCGTCTTCCCGTTCCCCGGCGACAGGCACGAGGCGCCGTGGCCGGAGGAGCTGCGGTCGGTGTCGGCGCTGATCGACAGCGAGACGGATTTCCAGCGCGAGAACGGCTATATGCGGCCGGCGCTGAGCGGCCACATCGTCGGGAAGAAATGGCGCGCGGTGAAGGAGCACCCGATCACGAAGGGCGTCCCGCTCGACGCGCTGCCGTTCGAGGCGCTGGAGGTGCAGGCCTATAAGGCCGCTCCCGGCGCCGAGGTCCTGATCGAGACGGAAGACGGGCACCCCGTGCTCGCCGTCCGCGAGGTGGGGAAGGCGCGCGTGGTCACATTCGCCGTCCGCTGCCGCAGCCTGACGCCTTACGTCGGCAACGCGGGGGCGCGCCGCCAGTGGCGCGACTACCGGTACTGGGAG
Organism: Planctomycetota bacterium; assembly: GCA_035644495.1. Classification (GTDB taxonomy): domain Bacteria; phylum Planctomycetota; class MHYJ01; order MHYJ01; family JACPRB01; genus JACQFK01. Next base: position 9,467 of record DASQOM010000225.1, read on the forward strand.
GTCTTCCACGACCTGCTCGCGCGCGCGGCCCTGTGGTCGGCGCGGCGGGACATGGTCCGCGACGGCAAGGAGACGACGACCACCGGCGACCCGAACCTGTCGCTGCGGCAGTGGAAGAACGCGAAGGGGGAGGTCACGTCGTGGCAGCTCGACTTCGCCCCGTCGTCGCTGAAGCCGATCAAGGTGACGGCGCCGGCGCTGATCGCGCGCGGCGGGGAGATCGCGGTGAAGGTCGAGCCCGCCTCCCCCGCGACGGCCCGGCTGATCGATTATGCGGGAGGCCGGAAGCGGACGCTCCTGGAACGCCCGGTCGAGGGGGGCGCCGCCACGCTGTCCACGCGCGGGCTGGAAAGCCTGGCGCTTGTCGTGGAGATCCAGGCGGACGGGGCGAAGGGGGAGGCGACGGTCTACGTCACGCCCGACCCGGATTGGGACGACTACGAGGTCTACAGCTGGAGCGCCGGCGGCATCAGCTATCTGCGCGACCTGCAGATGGAGCAGCTGCGCGAGTTCGGGCTGACCACGGAGCAGGTGGGCGGCGTCGGCGACGCGCAGGAGAGCTTCCGTCGCGGCTTCCGCGTGCACGCGATGTTCTCCGCGACCGGCCTCCACTGCAAGGACTTCGACGGCGTCTACCGCGAGTTCAACAAGAACCCGGATCCGAAGCTGCTGGTGCGGAATCCGTCGTTCGCCGATCCCGCGTTCCTCGAGACGCAGCGGAAGACGATCTCGACGTGGACGAAGTCGATGGCCCCTTATGCCCCCCTGACGATGTCGCTCGGCGACGAGACGTCGCTGACGAGCTACGTCGCGGAGTTCGACTTCGATTTCCACCCGGAGAACGTGCGCGCGTTCCGGGAGCGGCTGAAGACGCTGTTCGGCGACGTCGCCCAAATGGGCGCGGCGCTGGGCGGCAGGTGGGAGTCGTTCGAGACGGTGACGCCCCCGACGACGGCGGAGGCCCGCAAGTCCGGGAACTGGGGGCTTTGGAGCGTGTGGCGCGACCACAACGACGAGCTCTGGACGGGCGCGTTCCGCTTCTACCGCGACGAGATGCGGAAGGACTATGCCGCGACGCGGCTGAGCGTGTCGGGCACGCAGACGTCGCACATCTTCAACGGCATCGACTGGGCCCGGCTCGCGCCGGTGATGGGGGCGACCGCGGACTATACGGGGCGCTACCAGCTGGTGCAGCGGATGAACTTCAATCCCGCGATCCGCAGCACGCCGTGGGCGGGGTACGGGCGGACGGGCCCGGCCGCGGCGCACCAGCTCTGGCAGAACCTCAGCTTCGGCGGATCGGGGACGGCGTTCTTCTGGTATCCGTCGCTGCTGAACGCGGATCTCACCCAGAGCCCGTCGGCGCGCGACTATTACCCGACCCTGAAGCTGCTGCGCGACGGCGTCGGCCGGCAGTTCATGGCCGCGCCGCGGCGCTATTCGCCGGTCGCGATCCTCTGGAGCCCGCGAAGCCAGCGCGCGGCGTGGACGCTGGGGAAGATGGGCGAGTTCGAGAAGACGGAGTCGCAGGTCTACCAGACGATCGTCCACGCG
>DASQOM010000226.1:0-34235 GCA_035644495.1 Planctomycetota bacterium
CTCTTCCCCGAGGACAAGTACGCCGACCTCGACCAGAAGCTCATGCAGACCATGCAGCTGATGCGCCTCCTCCGCGAGCGCGTCAGCGTCGATATCGCCCGCGCCCCCGCCCTGATCAACCCCCGCGGCAGCTCCGGCGACGCCCCCGCCGTCGCCGTCAGCACCGCGCTCACGACCCTGCTCGACCCGGCCCAGCGCAACGACCCCGCCAAGCGCGCCGCCGCGCGCGAAGCCTACAAGAACGCGAAATACGACGACTTCGGCGCCGCCTGCATGCTTTTCCTCGGCCGCAGCGATGCCGAGTGGCGGCTGGGCGGCGGCGTCGGCAAAACCCTCGCCGACTACTTCACGAAGCCCTGGATCAAGGAGTCCTTGAAGCAGACGCCGGCCGACCACGCCAAGGCCGCCGCCTGGATCTCCGAGCAGGTGGCCGCGATCCGCAAGAGCGAGCCCCAGGCGCCCGTCGAGGTGCTGCAGCTCTTCGGCGCCGGGCACCTCGGCTGCGCCCAGCCCAGCCCCGACACCGAGCGGAGCGCCAAAGCGATGGGCCTGATCGTCGACGAAGGCGTCCCCGGCACCGCCGAGGGTCAGGCCGTGCACGACATGGACGCCTGGATCGCGTCGAACGACTTCGACCTGGCCGCCCTCGCCTTCACGCGCGAATTCCGCGAGCTCGACAGCGCCGCGGTCCGCTACGTCTGGTCCTACGCCCTCACCTGCATCGCGTACGCGAAGAAGAAGGGCTTCGACAAGGCCTCGAGCGGGTTCCTGTCGATCGCCGTCGTCAACGCCGCGATCAAGGAGCACCTCGCGGCGATGTCGAAGTCGATCAAGGCCGCGGCGGTCTGCGCGAACTGCCTCGGCCAAGGAAAGCTGCGCTGCACGAACTGCCACGGCATCAAGGAAGTGCGCTTCGCCTGCGCGAAGTGCAACGGCAAGGGCAAGTACCTGCCGCCCGGTCTCGTGCAGACGCCGGGCGCCATGGGCCGGATGCGCGGGCCGCAGTACATGACCTGTCTGCAGTGCAAGGGCACCGGTTACGAAAAGGTCATCCGCTGCGAGAAGTGCAAGGACGGCTACCTGGTGTGCAAGACCTGCGACGGCAAGCCGAAGACCGCGCCCGACTTCGACGAGATCTGCTCCCGCACCCCCTGCCCCGACTGCGAGGGCCGCGGCTCCGCGATGCGCAACATCCGCTGGGCCTGCCCCGGCTGCCTGGGCCTGGGCCAGAAACTCACGCCCAAGGCGGATCCGCCCAAGACGCTGCCGTAGGACGAATCACCGGCAGAGGCGGCAAATCCCCCGACCCCGCCGGAAGCTTCACTCGAGAAGGTCCCTATAAGGGGATTCTCGTTATCTTCCGTTCCGGAACGTCCCGGGGTCTTCGGGCCCTGGTGTCTTGGGGTTGAGGTCTCTTCCTAGGTCTGCTGGGGACGCTGACGCAGGGTTCCGAGATCGAGCTTGCCGTCGCGGGTCCCGTCCGACATGTCCGCCTTCGTCATCATCTCGGCGAGCTCCACCTGCGACAGGAGCCCCTTCTTCAGGATCGCGTCCATCATGGCGCGCGTCAGCAGCGCCACGCGGCCCAGGTCGTCCTCCAGCTGCGCGACCCGCGCTTCGAGGTTTTCCGCCATATCCTTCTCCTCTCAGGGTTTGAACTGGATCGACAGGTTGTCGATCCGGCAGCGGCTGTCGCTGTAGAACAGCAGCTGCCCTTCCGTGTACTCGGCGTCCTCGCCCTCCCAGACGAGGACCCGGTCGGCCAGCGCGCGCAGCGACTTCCCTTCGCGCTCGATCCGGATGCGCGCCGTCTTCCCCTTTTCGGGACGCCACGCCGCCCCGGCCTTCCCCAGCAGGCGCGACTTCCAGCCGTCCCAGGCCTCCGCCTCGGTCCAGCGCGCCTTCTCCACCGATACAGGATACTTGATGATGCACGACCTCGGCATCCCGAATCGCTCTTCTGCGGAATTGTCGCGGTCGCCGTCCCGCTTCCCGATCCAGTCGAACGCGAACACCACCGCGTAGTGCTTCGACTCCCCGCGATGGTAGTAGAGATCCAGCACGATGTTCTGCGGCTCGTCGATCGGCGTCAGGTCGTACTCCACGACCACGTCGCCTTGGATCGGGGGCTTCCAGCGGGCGACCGACGCGTCCGTGCTCGATTCGAGCGCGCCGGCCTCGATGTGCCAGCGCCCCTTGAATTTGCGCGGGCCCTCCTCCGACACCAGCTCGAACGCGTCCTGCTGCTCCTTGCCGTCGAAGTCGTAGGTCACCCGCAGCGCCGTCGCGTCGACCACGTCGACCTTCGCCTTGTACTCCGAGAACAGCTTCTTCTCCTTCTCGCCGCCCTCGGCGATATCGTAAAGCATCCTCTCGATCTCGGGCCGGATCGCCTTCACGAACGAGTGGTCGGGATAATCGAGCAGGTCGCCCAGCAGCCTCTTCGCCTGCGGGCGCCTGCCTCCCTTGAAGAAGTCCTGCGCCGCGCCCCATTTGGTCTGCAGCTGGCGCTGGAGCTCGCGCTCCGACGCCGCCCCCAGCCCGCCGAGGAAGAGCTTCACGCCCCGCACGTCCTTCGACGCCGCCATCGCCAGGAACTGGAAGGCCTTGTTCTGCCGGTCCGGACAGGCGTAGAAGAAGAAAAATCCCACCCGGGCCAGCGACGGCCCGCTGGCCGGATCCGACTTCAGCGCGAGCGCGGCGAAGTCCTCCTCCCCGAGCGGACTGGTATCGGGCTCCAGGACTTCGCCGGTGACGACGACGAACACGGTCTTGCCTTCCTGCTTTTCGAAGTGGCCCTTGCCCAGGTTGGGGAGGTCCAGGACCTCCTTCGACGCGACCGCGGCGTCGTAGGACGCCTTATAGGCTCTCATGAAGATCGCCATCGACGCGGCGTTTCGCAGCGCCAGCAGGGCGCCTTCGCCGGTCCCCATCAGGCCCGGCGACTCCGTCTCCGGAATCCCCGCCTCGCAGAGCGCGACCAGCCGGTCCGGGTCCCAGGGCTCGATCGACTTCAGGATCGCGTCGTAGTCGACGTCCCGGACGCGGACGAACGGCTTCTGCTCCGGCTTCCAGGGCGCGGTCAGGAACTCGCGGATGACGAGCGCGGCGCGGATGCCGTCGCGCCGCGACATCGCTTCGCGGAAGGGGCCGTCGATCTTGAAGTACGCGTCGGAGACCTCCTGCCGCGCCTTCTCCGCGACTCCGCGGCTCTCGCGCTCGACGCGCGCCCACAGCTTGAAGAGGTCGTCGCTCCGCTCGGGCGGCGTGCTGAGCTCCATCGCCTTGACGCGGGCGAGCGCGTCGGCCGGCTTCCCGTCCTTGAGGAACTGCTCGACCTCCGCCTTGTCCTTCGCGTAGATGGTGATCAGCTTCTGCGTGACCTCCTGAAGGCGCTCCCGGACGACGCGGCCCGTTGCGGTCGTCTCGAGGAAGCGCGGCGGGAACCTGCGGTATAAGGCGAGCAGGTCCACCCAGCGCTGCTGGTCCCGCAGTGGCCCCTCGCCCGCCTGGATCTCCTCGAACTCCGCCTTCGCGTAGAGGTCGGCCCGCCCCCGGTACTCCTTCAGGCGCCGGTTCCCCTCGACCTCCCACTTCTTCCCCGCCTGCGACTTCATGAAGGCCTCGAAGCGGCCGACGACCTCGACCGCGTTCGCGAACTCCGCCGACCTGGTCCCGGCCTGCGTGATCCGCTCGAGGTGCTCCTTCGCGTAGGCGTCGAGCTCTTCCTCCGTGAGAGGCTTGGCCGGCTCGACGATCGCCGGGCCCGACGTGAACGTCCCCCGGGCGAAGAGGATGAGTCCGCCGACGAGCACCAGGAGGATAAGGCCGACCCCGATCGGTTTCTTCGACCGCGTCCCGGCCGGCCTGACGGGCGGGGGGGGCTTCTCCTCGACGGGCGGCGGGAGATCCCGCTCCAGGACGCCGGCCTTGAGGAGCTGGTCGCGGCGGACGAAGCCCTTCTCGAGGAGCACGCGCGGGAAGGGTTTGGGGTTGACCCCCATCCTGCGCATGCGGTCCTGCAGGCTGAGGATCTCGCGGATCTGGTCCATCGAACAGGCGCCCTGCTCGATGAGCTTCTGGCCCAGATCCCAGTCCGCGTCCGCCATAAGGGGCTACTTCAGCTTCAACTTGAAGTACTTCTGCTTCTTGCCGACCCGGAGGACTTCGCCGCCCTTCGCCTTGACGACGGTCTTCAGGTCGGTGATCTTCGCGGCGTCGAGTTCCACGCCGCCCTGCTCGATCAGACGCTTCGCCTCGCCCTTCGACGGCGGGATCTTCGTGAGCATCAGGAGGTCCACGATGCCGATTTCCGCCGGCACCTCGAGTTCCGGCATCTCGTCCGGAACGAGCTTCTTGGAGAACTTCGCATCCCATTCGGCCGCGGCTTCGTCGGCCTTGCCCGGGTGATACCCCTTCACGATCTCGCGCGCGAGCCGGTCCTTCGCCGCTTTGGGATGCGTCTTCGTCGCGTCGCAGAGCCGCTCGATCTCGTCCACCGGCAGCAGCGTGAGGAGCGTGTACCACTCCTTCATGATCGCGTCGGGCATCGACAGCACGCGAGAGTACATCTCGAACGCGTCCATCGAGACGCCGATGTGGTTCCCGAGCGATTTCGACATCTTGTCGTGGCCGTCGAGGCCGGTCAGGATCGGCGTCGTCAGGGCCACCTGCGGATCCTGGCCCGAGTCGCGCATCAAGTCGCGCCCGACCATGAGGTTGAAGAGCTGGTCGGTGCCGCCGAGCTCGACGTCGGCCTTCACCTCCACGGAGTCGTAGGCCTGCATCACGAGGTAGAGGAACTCGTGCAGGTGGATCGGGATGCCTTCCTTATAGCGCTTCGAGAAGTCGTCGCGCTCCATGAAGTGGGCGACCGTCATCTTCGCCGCGATCTTGACCAGCTCGTAGAACGGCAGCGGCTTCAGCCAGCTGCTGTTGCGCACGACCTCCAGACGCTCGGACGAGAGCACCCTCGTGACCTGGTCGATGTAGGTCTTCGCGTTGGCCTCGACTTCGTTCGGCGTCAGCTGCGGCCGCGTCTTCTTCTTCCCCGTCGGATCGCCGACGAGGGCGGTGAAGTCGCCGATGATGAGGACCGCGGTGTGGCCGGCGTCCTGGAATTGGCGGAGCTTGCGGAGGACCACCGTATGGCCGAGGTGGATATCGGGCGAGCTGGGGTCGACCCCGAGCTTCGCGCGCAGCGGGACCCCCTTCTCGAGCTTCTTCAGCAGCTCCTCCTCGGAGTGGATGTTGACGGCGCCCCGGAGGAGTTCCTTCAACTGCTCGCGCGGAGGCCTCATTTCTTCTTGTTGTCCTTCGGTCCGTTGAGGATCTTGTTCTGCAGCCAGCTTTCCCAGCGCTTGGGGTCGGTGCCGAACGACATGCCGGTCAGCCCGGTCAGGAGACTGGCGGCGTCGGCCTTGGCGACCGGCAGGGTCGACTTCGCCAGGAGCTGGATCACCATCGCGGTGGCCTGGTCCTTGTCGGCCTCCTCCAGCAGCTGGCTGCACGCGTAGATCTCGTCCGGATTCCCCTCGGCGACCAGCTTGCGGAACCAGCCGATCGGGTCGTCGAGGTAGCGCTTGAAGCGCGCCGGCAGGATCTTCACGACCGCCGGCTCGAACTGGATCCGGCGCGTGATGTTGACGCCGTCCGTCTGCACCCGCGCGGGCTGGGTCCAGCCGCCCACCGTCGCGATGCGGATCTTCATCGGGTCCTCGATCGCCGTCGACGTGTCGAGGACGAATTTCCGCTCCCACTGGGCCCCGGGGGCGATCGGGATCTCCTCCTCGAAGCGCAGATCCTGGTGTCGCTGGTCGACGCTCGACGCCCCGGCATACTGGCGCATCGCGATCTCGACGTCGAGCAGCAGCATGCCGCCGCCCGGCTCCTTCTCGGTGCCCTTCTCCCAAGTCAGCGTCATCGGCGCTTTGTAGAGGTTCTTCATGCGCACGGACAGTTCGACGGACTCGCCCTCGACGTACCAGATCCTCGGCTGCAGGATCTTCGCCTCGATCAGCGTCGTCTGCGTGATCATGTTCTCGCAGTGCCGGCGCAGGCGCTTGTAGTCGTCGAGGTGCTTCGAGCGCGCGTCGAGGGCGATCAGCGCGTTGGCCATGTCGAACGCGCGCTGGTAGTTCTTGTGGCGGACGTGGGCCATCGCCTCCTGGTACTTCACGGTCATGACCTTGTCGATCGAGTCGTGCGAGGCCCGCTCGGCCTCCTTCTTGAACTGCTCGTCCGTCTCGATGTCCTTGAGCTCCTGCTCGGTCACCCAGGCGTCGTTCGTGCTGGGCTGGTGGTCGATCTCGCGGAGGATCTGGACCAGGTCGGCCACCTTCCGCTCCACCAGCCGCTTTTCGATCGCCGGGATGGAGGCGCGGCCCAGCTCCAGCAGGCGCTTGCGGCCCATTTCGCGGACGTCGGCGTCCTCGTTTTCGACCCAGCCGACGGCCTGCTGAATCTGCTGTGCCTTTTTGGCTGCCTCATCCTCCGGCTTGTCCTGAGCAGAGCCGGGGGACAATAGCAAAAGCAGCCCGACGCAGACGGCGGCGATTCTCATCGGTGACTCCTACTCCACCGTGACCGATTTGGCCAGGTTTCGCGGCTGATCGACGTCGCGCCCCAAGGCGGTCGCCGTATAGTACGCAAACAGCTGCAGGGGGATGGCGGCGAGCACCGGGGAGAAGACCTCGTCGCACGCGGGGATCTCGAAGACGTGGTCCGAGACGGCGCCGACCTGGCGGTCGCCCCGGGTCGCGATCGAGATGATGCGCCCCTTGCGCGCGCGGATCTCCTGGATGTTGGAGATCATCTTCTCCGTGACGCGGCCCTTGGGGGCGATCGCGACGCAAGTCATCTTCTCGTCGACGAGCGCCAGCGGCCCGTGCTTCATCTCGCCCGCCCCGTATCCTTCCGCGTGGAGATAGGAGATCTCCTTCATCTTCAACGCCCCTTCGAACGCGGTCGCCAGATTGTAGCGCCGCCCGATATACATGAAGTCGTATCCGCGGAAGAATTTCCGGGCGCATTTCCGGATTTCCTCGGGATGCTCCAGGATGCGCTCGACCAGTCCCGGGAGGCGCCGGGCCTCCTTCAGGATCCGCTGGAAGCGCGTGGGCTCCATCGCCCCCCGGCGCTTGCCGAGGTGCGCGGCCAGGAAGAGCATGTTCATGACCTGCGACGTGTACGTCTTCGTCGCCGCCACGCCGACCTCCAGGCCCGCGCGCATATAGAGCACCTGGTCGGCCTCGCGCGCCAGCGTGCTTCCTTTGACGTTCGTGACGGCGAGCACCTTCGACCCGGCCTCCTGCGCCATGCGCACGGCGGCCAGCGTGTCGGCCGTCTCGCCCGACTGCGAGATCGCGACCGTCAGCACGCTGTCGTCGAAGGGCGAATCTCCATACCGCAACTCGCTCGCCATGCCCACGTCGACGGGCAGCCGGGCCATCTCCTCGATCGCGACCTTGCCGACCAGCCCCGCGTGCCAGGCCGTGCCGCAGGCCACGACGACGACGCGGGAGAGGTCGCGCGGAAGCTTGACGTCGTCCAGGGCCTCGTCGCGGCCGGTGACCTCGGCGGCGATGGTCTGCTGCTGCTCGTAGATCTCCTTGAGCATGAAGTGCGGGTAGCCGCCCTTCAACGCGGTCTCCGCCTTCCACGCGATCTCCATGGGCTTGCGCTTGATCCTGCCCAGCTTGCGGTCGAAGATCTCGATCCCCTCCGTGTCGATCTTGGCGATCTCGTTCTCGTCGAGGGGGATGATCTTGCGCGTGTACTTGAGCAGCGCGGACAGGTCGCTCGCAAGGAAGTTCTCCCCTTCCCCGACCCCCAGGACGAGCGGGCAGTTGACGCGCGCGGCGATCAGCAGGCCGGGATGATCGGCGAAGATGACCCCGAGGGCGAAGCTGCCGCGGACCTTCTCGAGGGCCTTGTTGACGGCCTTCAGGGGGTGGCCGGGGTTGCGGCCGTATTGCTGCTCGATGATGTGCGCGAGGACTTCGGTGTCGGTCGCCGACGTAAACGTGTGGCTCTTCAGCTCGCGACGCAGCTCCTGGTAGTTCTCGACGATGCCGTTGTGGACGACGGCGATGCGGCCGTCGCAGGAGCGGTGCGGGTGGGCGTTCAGCTCGGTCACGCCGCCATGGGTGGCCCATCTCGTGTGGCCGAGTCCGGTCGTCCCGGCGATGGGCCGCGGCTTCAGCTTGTCGGCGAGGACGGACAGTTTCCCCGTGGCGCGCTCGACCTCCAGGCCCTTGTCGTTGAGGAGGACGACGCCGGCCGAGTCATAGCCGCGGTACTCGAGCCGACGTAGCCCTTCGAGGAGCACCTCGAGGGCCGGGCGGGGTCCGACGTAACCGACGATGCCGCACATGCGGGGGTGAATTCTAGCATCGCCCCCGGGCGGTGGCTAGAGGGCCGCGCGCCTACGGGTTCCTGGGAATGGTCGCGCCGACCTTTTGCAAGACCTCGAGGATGGATCCGGTTCGCGGCTCGCCCCGAGGGCGGCCGCGCCTGCCCGCCGACGGAACCGGGAGTCGATGTGCTCCGAGCCGGATTCGGGACCCTCCCGCTAAACCGACGGGATCCCCTGCTCCTGAAGCAGGCGGGGCTGCTTCCGGAGTTCCTTTTCCGGACACAGGAGGAACATCGCTCCGCCTTAGGGGGCTTCCTTCACCCGGATATTGCGGTATTCCATCTGGCCGCGGTCGGCTTCGAGGCCGATCCCGCCGGTTTCGGGGAGCTTGTAGGCGGCTTCCAGGATCTCCCCGTTGCAGGTGCAGTGGGCGGTCTGGCCCTTCACGACCACGATGATTTCGTTCCAATCCTGGGGCTTGTACTTTTCAAGCTTCTTGTAGGGGCCGGCCACCAGGTAGTCGCGGACCTGGAGCTGCGGCTTGCGGATGAAGAGGCCGCTGTCGGCGTTGACGGCGGCGCGGAATTCGAGGCGCAGCTCGAAGTCCTTGGGGAACTGGCGGACGGTCCAGAGCTGCGAAATGCCCTTGCCGGGATTGACACAGATGATGTTGTCGGCCTTGGCGGCATAGCGGCCGTCGGAGGCCTCGGTCTTGCCGTCGAAGGGCTCCTCAACCTTGCCGCCCTTCAGGTAGCCCCAGCCGGTGAGGTCCTTGCCGTTATAAAGGTTGGTCCAACCGTCCTCCTGTGCGGCAAAACCGGGCGCGGCGAGAACGGCTCCCAAGATCGCGATTCTGACGCAGTTCATCCTTCTCCCCTGAAAATAACCAGTTTGATTTGAGACCTCGGAAGTACCATGAACGGTGGCATGAATGCAAGCGATCCGTTGACCCCGCTGCGCCAGCTGGCGGCCGGCGCCGAGCTGCACGCCCGCGAAACCCATCGCCTGAACCTCGGAGTGGACGACGTCCACCAGGTCGACCGCATCCTTCAGGCGGAGGCGGCGAACCTGACCCCCGAGCGCCGGGAGCCGCTGGCCGCCTGCTACGGCGCCTGGCTGGGCTGGCTCGCCCTGCAGCGCTGGAACGCCCGCTGGATCGGCCTCTCGGAGGCCGCGCCGCCCCGCGTTCAGGTCGCCGGCCTCGTCTTCAGCCCCATGGATGCTGTCCGCCGCCGGCTTCAGGACCCCCAGTCCCCATCCCTCCCCGAGCTCCTCCAGAAGATCGACTCCTGGTCGCGCGAACAGGCCGGCGCCCGGGATCGGGCCCCCGGTCGCAATAAGGCGGCCTGGGACGCCCTCGCCGCCGACCCCCGCTTTGCCGGGCCCGTGGAGCTGCCGCCCGACCGCGACGCGGCATGCGCCGCGCTGGACGAGTGGCTGCGCGAGGTGGACCTCGTCGGGCGGAAGCTCCTCTGCCTGGGCGCCGGCGGCGGCCGCCAGGGCCCCCTTCATGCTCTCGCGGGAGCGGACGTCACCGTCGTCGACGTCAGCGAGCGCCAGCTCGACCACGACCGGAAGGCGGGGCTGAAGACCCGGTGTGCGTCGATGGACCGCCTCGACGGCCTGGGCGACGCGAGCTTCGACATCGTCGTGCAGCCCGTAAGCGCGTGCTATGTTGCGGACCTGGACCGCGTCCACGCCGAAGTGGCCCGGGTGCTGCGTCCCGGAGGACTCTACATCGTCCAGCACAAGCAGCCGGGCAGCCTGCAGTCGTCGCCGGACGACGCGGGGGGCGCCTTCCGGATCCTGCAGCCGTATGCGGAGGGCGGCGCGCTGCCGGAGCCGGGGCCGGGGGTGCCTCATCGGGAGTCGGGGACGGTCGAGTTCATCCACACGCTGGACGCGCTGCTGGGGGGCCTGTGCCGGGCGGGCTTCGTGATCGAGGATGTTGCCGAGCCTCCGCGGGGCGACGTCGCGGCTGCTCCGGGGGACCCCGCCCACCGCGCCCTCTACCTCCCCCCCTACCTCAAGGTCAAGGCCCGCCGCCGCCAATAGCCCAAAGCCATCCTGGATACTTTCAGTAGTCGGGGTTGCGGCGGTGGCGGAAGGGGAAGGACTGGACGATGGTGACGACGAGCGACGAAAACCGGTAGCCGTTCTTCGAGGCCGACTCCAGCGCGGCGCGCAGCACGCAGTCGTCCTCGCGCTGCAAACCGCGCCCCAGCGCGTAGATCATCAGGTTGCCCGTCAGCGTCTTCGTGAATTCATCGCGGCGCGCGAGCAGGATCTGCTTCAGCTCGACCGGCCCGCGGAAGGCCTTCCCGTCCGGCAGCATCCCCGACGCATCCACCGGCGCGCCCGCGTCCGTATCCCGCCAGCGGCCGATCGCGTCGAAGTTTTCCAGGCTGAAGCCGAGCGGGTCGATCCGGGAATGGCAGGTGAAGCACTCCGGCTTGCTCCGATGCAGGTCGAGCAGCTGCCGCAGCGTCTGCTCCTTCCCCGCCGTCTTCGAGTCCTCCAGCGCCGGGATGTCCGGCGGCGGCGGTGGCGGCGGCGTCCCCAGAATCGAGGCCGCAATATAGTTCCCGCGCCGCGGCACGTTGTTCCGTTCCGGATCCGACTGCAGCATCAGCACGGCCGCCGACGTGACCGCGCCCCCCCGACGGTGATCCGGAAGCAGCACCCGTCGCATCTCCGGGCCTTGGACCCTGTCGATCCCGTAGTGCCGCGCGAGCTCCTCGTTCAGGTACGTATAGTCCGCGTCGACGATCTCCGTCAGCGGCCGGTCCTTCCGCACGAGCTCCCCCAGGAAGAGGTCCATCTCCTGCCGCATCGCCGACCGCAGCGACTCCGTGAAGGTCGGGAACTTCTTCGCGACGGGCGTATGCCCCGACAAGCCCCGCAGCTGCAGCCACTGCCCCATGAAGTTCTCGACCAGCTCCTGGCTGCGCGGATCCGCCAGCATCCGCCGCGTCTGCTTCTCCAGCACCTCCGACGCCGACAGCCGCCCCTTCGCGGCGAGCCTGAGGAGCTCATCGTCCGGGGGAGCCGACCAGAGGAAGTAGCTCAGCCGTGACGCGAGGTCGTAGTCGTCGACGGGATACGCCTCCTTCACCCCCGGACGAGCCGTCTCCAGCCGCATCAGGAAGCGCGGCGAGATCAGCACCGCCGTCAGCATCGGCCGCACCGACGCCTCGTGGCTCAGCCCCTTCCCGCGCGCCTTGTCATAGATCCCCAGCAGGCGGTCGATCAAGGCCGGCTCGACCGGACGCCGGAACGCGCGCGTCGCGAACACCTGGATGATCACCCGCGCGGACACGCCCTCCCCCAGGAACACGCGCAGCCAGGAGCCGGGGTTCTTCGCCTTCCGGTCGATCAGTTCGAGCATCACCTTCCGGGCCGCATCGTGGTATTGCTCCACCATGACCGGCGACAAGGCCAGCGCCTCGCCGATGTTGTCGAAGCCGTAGCTCGACGCGTCCGGCGTGAAATCGTCGGCGAGATGCAGGTCGAGCCCCGTCAGATCCCTGATCGAGTTGTCGTATTCCGTCCGGTTCAGGCGCCGCACCGAGGGCTTGCCCGGATCGCGCGGATGCTCGCAGTCGAGCGAATTGAGCGTCTTCTTCAGGAAGTCGATGAGCAGCTTCCGGTCGGCGTCCGCCGGCTGCGGCTCCTTCTTCGGCGGCATCTGCTTCTGCTCGAGGGCCTCGAGCGCCGTCAGCCACACCTTCGGATTCTCGAAGATCATCCGGGGATTCTCGTCCTTCTGCAGGTTGACGTTCCCCTTCTTCTTCTCCTCGTTGTGGCAGCGGTAGCAGTTCTTGTTGAGCAGCGTGCGGATCGAGCGGTCGAAGTCGAAGGGGTTCTCCGCGGCGAACTTGGCCTTCGCCTGCGCGTCGTCCTTCTCCTTCTGCGACGGGTCCTTCGGCTTGTCCTGCGCGAGGCAGGGAGCGGCAACCGACAGGAGCAGGAGGACGGCGAAGGCGCGCATGGGCGGCGACGTCTACGTCAGGAGATCCAGGCGCCCCGTGCTGTCGCCGAATTTGGGGAGATCGACGCCGACGCGCGCGAGCATCTCGAGGTACAGGTTGCAGATCGGGGTCTTTTTCCCGTAGACGATGTGCCGCCCGCCGCGGACCGCTCCGCCGCCCCCGCCCGCGACGAGCACGGGCAGGTTGTCGTGGTTGTGCTTGTTGCTGTCGCTGATGCCCGAGCCGTAGCAGATCATGACGTTGTCGAGCAGCGTGGAGCCGCCCTCGTCGATCTTCGACATGCGCTCCAGCATTCTCCCGAAGAGCTCCATATGGTGCGTGTTGATGCTGGTCAGCTTGGCGAGGTTGTCGGGTTTGTTCTGGTGGTGCGAGGTGCCGTGGTGTGAACCCGCGGCGCCGATCTCGGGATAGGCCCGCCCCGACTTCTCGCAGGAGAAGAGGAAGCTGCCGAAGCGCGTCGTGTCGCTCTGGAACGCGAGCGTCAGGATGTCCAGCATGAGCGCGACGTGCTCGGCGTAGGTCGACGGGATCCCGCGGCCGTCCGGCAGGACGAGGCGGGGCAGATCGTCCTTGAAGCCTTCCTGGTGGTGCGTGTGGGAGTCCGTGCTGGCGTCCTCGATGCGGCGCTCGACGCTGCGCAGCCCTTCGAAGTACTCCTCGAGCTTGCGGCGGTCGCTGAACCCCAGCTTGGTCTCCAGGTCGCGGGCGTCCTCGCGGACGAGGTCCAGCACGCTCCCCTCGATCGAATCGCTTTGGGCGGCGGGTTTCTCCTCGATGCCGAGCGCGTTCCAGTCGGGCCGCTTCGGCGTCCGGCCGCGGAAGATGCGCTCGTAGAGCTGCCTGGGGTTGAGCTCCAGCGCCGCCGGCGTGTTGGGGCTGCGCCAGGAGATGTTCGACAGGTACGTGCCGCTGTAGCCGTGGTCGCCGCGCATGCCGGGGTCGATGCCCAGCGCGAGCGAATCGACCGGGGTCTTGAGGCCGGCTTTCTGCGCCGCGAGCTGGTCGACGGAGACTCCGCCCACCTCGGGCTCCTCGGAATGTTTGCACTTGGCGCCGACGAGGAAGCCGCCGCCCGAAGGCTCGTGGCCCGCGACGGCGCTCCAGCAGTGGTCCGCGGCCAGGTCGCTGAGGATCAGGATGTTCTTTTTGACGGGTTCGAGGGACTTGAGGATCGGGAGCAGTTCGCCGAGCTCGCCGGCGGCCTTGGGGCGCCAGTTGTCGAGCACGATGCCGTTGGGGGCGTAGAAGAAGGCGAGCCGGACGGGGGGCCTGGCGGCGGACGCACCCTGGGCGTCGGGCATCATGGCCTCGAGCCAGGGAAGCGCGACGGCCGCGCCGGCGCCGCGGAGGAACGTGCGGCGGTTGATCATCCAGGGCTTCTTCACGTCGGCCGACCTCCGATTCTGTGCCGATCCCGCTCTCTTCCCCTATTAAAACACGCGCCCCGCCCCCTTGTTTCACCCCCTCCCACAAACAAGCCGGTCCTGTTTGGGGAAACACCACCAACGAGCCCGTCTTGTTTGTGGGAATTACCGCGACCCGGGGACGGGACGGGGTACCATCGTGTATCGCCCTGGGAGAAGCCCGGATCCGGGCCCACCCTGCGAGCGAGAAACCCCGGACCCCTCGCCCCCCCGGAACGAGTTTTCCGATTTTCGTCACATCGACCTGCTCCGGCGGCGTGGGCTTATAAGGTTTAAGCGAGGATAGACCCATGAAGCGTAGCCTCATTCTGGCAGCCGCTTTCGCGTGCGTCCCGGCAGTCAGCGCCTGGGCACAGAACGTCGGCGGGGGCGGCGTCTTCCCGCCCAACGAAGTCGACCAGATCAAGGTCGACCTGGCCATCGAGAAAGGCATCAAGTACCTGAAGGCCAACAACGCCTCGCACCTGGCCACCAAGGAGCAGGCGAAGCGCAAGATGTCGCACCGCGAACTCGTGCTCTTCACCTACGTCCACGCCG
Organism: Planctomycetota bacterium; assembly: GCA_035644495.1. GTDB lineage: Bacteria > Planctomycetota > MHYJ01 > MHYJ01 > JACPRB01 > JACQFK01. Next base: position 14,310 of record DASQOM010000226.1, read on the forward strand.
ACGTCCCCGAGACCGACCCCGACTTCAAGGTCCTCTTCGACGACATGATGAAGGACCAGCTCGAGGCCACCTACTGCGTCGCCCTGCAGGCGATGGTCCTCGAGGAGGTCGAGCGCGTGAAGTACCAGAAGCGCATCCTGATGTGCGCGAAGTTCCTCGTCGACAACCAGGGACCCCAGGGCTTCTGGAGCTACGGGTCGCCGTCGATCTATGTCGACGACGTCGCGTACGAGATGCCGAAGCGGAAGGACGTCGAGACCAGCGGCGGCAAGGACAAGGGCGGCGTCCGCGAATTCCAGACGCCCCAGATGAACGGCCCCAAGGTGAAGCCCACGGTGAAGAACAAGGTCAAGGTGAAGAAGGACCGTGACGGCGAAGGCCACGACAATTCGAACACGCAGTACGCGGCCCTCGGCATGCGCGCCTGCTACGACTCGGGCATCATCCTCGAGGACAAGGTCATCGACCTGGCCATCAAGTGGCTGCGCGACTGCCAGAAGAAGGTGAACGGCCCCGAGGAGGATCTGATCGAAGGGGGCGTCAACGGCCCCGACAAGCCGGGCGCGAAGCCGGGCGTCGCCAGCGGCGGCGGCGCGACGGTCGCCGGTCCGAGCATGGTGCAGAGGAAGGCCATGCCCCAGGGCTGGTGCTACAGCGACCACGCCGAACACGAAGCCTACGGCTCGATGACGGCCGGCTCGATCGGCAGCCTGGCGATCTGGGACTACATCAAGGACAACGACGACGGCATGAAGAAGCGCACGTGGAAGTCCGACAAGGACGTGCACGAGGGTCTCGTGTGGCTGGCGAAGAACTTCTCCGTCACCTACAACCCGGGCCCCTACGAGCACGCGAAGATGGAGAAGGACTCCAAGAACCAGTACCTGTATTACATGTATGCCCTCGAGCGCGCCGGCATGATCTACGGGACCGAGATCATGGGCACCCACAAGTGGTACCCCGAAGGCGCGAAGGTGCTGATCGAGACCCAGGCCGCGAACGGCTCCTGGGGCGCCGGCACGGTGGACACCTGCTTCGCGATCCTGTTCCTGAAGCGTGCGACCCGGGCCCTCGGCGTGGCCACGGACAGCGCCGCCCAGATGCGGGCCAAGCAGGGCAAGTAGGACTCGGATTCATCGAGAGCGGAGGTCCGCGACGAGGTCGCGGGCCTCCGCTTTTTTGTTAAGCTCCGGGAATGACGGTCGTCGGCCGCCTCGCGCCCAGCCCCACCGGCTCCCTCCACGTCGGGAACGTACGGACCTTCCTCTGGGCCTGGCTGTCGGCGCGGGCGCAGGGCGGCAGGGTCCTGATGCGCGTGGAAGACCTGGACACGCCGCGCCTGCGCGAGGGCGTCATCCCCAAGATGATCGACGACCTCCGCTGGCTGGGCTTCGACTGGGACGGGGACATCGTCCTCCAGAGCGAGCGGCGCGAGCACTATAAGCAGATCTTCGCCAGGCTGGCGGGCCGCGTCTATCCCTGCAAGTGTACGCGGGGCGACATCGCGGCCGCCCAGAGCGCCCCGCACGAGGGCGACCAGGAGCTGCACTACCCCGGGACCTGCCGGGACTACAGGGGTCCGGGCAGCGCGTGGCGCCTGCGCGTCGACCCGGGCCTGGTGCTTTTCGAGGATCGCTTCCATGGCCCTCAATCGATCGACGTCGCGGGCACGGTCGGCGACTTCGTCGTGGCCAAGTCGCCCGAGCAGCCGGCCTACCAGCTCGCGGTGGTCGCGGACGACCTGGCCCAGGGCGTGACGGAAGTCGTGCGCGGCGATGACCTGATCCCGTCGACTGCGCGGCAGATTCTTCTGCTGCGCGCGCTCGGCGAAAAGCCGCCGGCCTATGGCCACGTCCCCCTCGTGGTGGGCACCGACGGCAAGCGCCTGGCCAAGCGCTTCGGCGATGCGCAGATCGCGACGCTGCGCGCCGGGGGTGCATCGCCCGAGCGCATCATCGGGGCCCTCGCCGACTGGTCCGGCCTCGGCGACGGCGACGCGACCCCCTCCTGCCTCGTCCCGAAGTGGTCCTGGGATCGCGTCTCGCGCGATCGAATCGTGCTCTCGCCGGAACGTCTGGCGGCGCTGGGATAGACTTCCTCGGATGGAAGCGCCGAAGAAAACACCGGACTCCCGGCTCTGGCCGGACGGGATCTTCTACCCCGTCGTCGTCCTGGGGCTGTATGTCTTCCTCGCGGCGCAGATGCCAGGGTGGAAAGCCCTTTACGGGCAATCCAAGCTCTCGCGAAGTCCGTTCGTCGTCAACCTAGCCCTGGATACCCGCGCCTCCCTGTAGATCATCATCTTGTTCTTCTGCGGGTGGGTCTGGCTCCAGATCGCCAAAAGGCGCCGTGAAGCGGCGTTGCGGAGAGCCCGCTGGCTTCCCCCGATCGCCTTCTCCGTCGTCGTAATCCTTTACCTGTCCATGTGCGCGGGCCTCCGCGGGAATCCGGCGCTGGACCGATAGCCGGGAAAGAAAAAGCCCCGGTCTTGCGACCGGGGCTTTCCCGTGGTTGCGCTTGAACTACACCGCGGGCGCCGCGCCTGGAGCGGCGGGCGGCACCGTCGGCGGCGGCGGGTTCTTGGACTTCTCGATGATCTTGCTCAGCGCCAGACCGATCTTGCCTTCGGCCGGCTCCAGCTTGACCACCTTCACCTCGACGATGTCGCCGGGAGCGAGACCCGCGGTCTCGACTTCCTTGTCCATCTTCGAGATGTGCAGCAGGCCCTCGAGGTCCTTCTCGAGCTCCACGAATGCGCCGAAGCTGACCAGCTTCGTGATCTTCCCCGACACCGCGTTCCCGACCGCATACCGCATCGGGATCGTCGTGCTCCAGGGATTGTCCGTCAGCTGCTTCAGGCCCAGCGCGATCCGCTTCTTGTCCTTGTCGACCGTGAGGACCATGACGTCCAGCACGTCGCCCTTCTTCACGACCTCGTTGGGGTGCACCACTTTCTTCGTCCACGACATGTCGTTGATGTGCAGCAGCCCGTCGATGCCGTCCTCCAGCTCGACGAACGCGCCATAGCTGGTGGTGTTCCGGACCTTGCCCTTGACCTTCTGGTTGGCCGCGTACTTGGTGTCGACCTTCTCCCAGGGGTTCGCCTCGGTCTGCTTCAGGCCCAGCGACAGCTCCTGCTTGTCCGTGTCGATCGCGAGCACCGCGACCTCGACGTCCTGCCCGATCTGCAGCACTTCGGACGGGTGGTTGATGCGCTTCGTCCACGACATCTCGCTGATGTGGACCAGGCCCTCGATGCCCGGCTCCAGCTCGACGAACGCGCCGTACGGCATCAGGTTCACCACCTTGCCCTTCACGCGCTGGCCGACGACGTACTTCGAGACCACGCGCTCCCAGGGGTTCGGGAGCAGCTGCTTGAGACCGAGCGCGATGCGCTCCGTCACGCGGTCCACCTTCAGCACCTTGATCTGGATCTCCTGCTCCAGCTTCACCACCTCGGTGGGGTGCGTCACGCGGCCCCAGCTCATGTCGGTGATGTGCAGCAGGCCGTCGATGCCGCCCAGGTCGACGAACGCGCCGAAGTCGGCGATATTCTTGACCTGGCCCTTGCGGACGTCGCCCTCGTTGATCTCCTGCAGCAGCTTGGACTTCTGCTCCGCCCGCTCCTCCTCGAGGAGCTTGCGGCGGGAGACGATGATGTTCATCCGCTTCTCGTCGATCTTCAGGATCTTCGCCTTCACCGTCTTGCCGAGGAACTCGCCGATGTCCTCGACGCGGCGGACGTCGACCTGCGACGCGGGCAGGAAGACGGGGACGCCGACGTCGACCAGCAGTCCGCCCTTGATCTTGCGGACCACGCGGCCTTCGATGACGTCGCCTTCCTTGTTGGACGTGATGATGCGCTCCCAGCCGCGGATCTTGTCGGCCTTCTGCTTGGAGAGCGCGATGACGCCGGCCTCGTCCTCGACGGACTCGAGGAAGACCTCGATGTCCTTGCCGGCGACGATGTCCTCCTGGCGGACGAAGTCGTTCTTGGGAACGACGCCTTCGGACTTGTAGCCGATGTCGACCAGGACGTCGTCGCCGACGACCTGGAGGATCTTGCCCTTGATGATGGTATCGGCGGTGAAGTTCTTCACCGAATCGGCGTAGTACTTGACGATCTCCTTCTGGACATCGTCGGAGGACTTGCCGACCTCGACCATGAGCTCCCCGGAGATCCGGTCGACCTCCGCGTCGGAGATGCTCAGGTCTTTCACGAGCTTGCGATTCGACATCTCGAAAGTTCTCCTTTCAATCCGGTCACGGCATCATAGATGCGGTGGCCGTCGTTCTTCTTGTCGTACCCGGGCGGCAGAGGCTTGCCGAAAACGATGCTGATCCTCCCGGGGCGGGGGAACAGAGCGCCTTTCGGTAACACCTCGTACGCGCCATCGATGAGGACCGGGACAATGGGAACGGCGGCGCGCTCGGCCAGCATGCCGATGCCGGGCTTCATGAGCCCGATGGAGCCGTTCTCGGTCCGAGTTCCTTCCGGAAAAACCAGAAGGATTGCACCCGATTCGAGCCGCGCAATGGCATTTTTCACCCCCTTTACGTCAGCGGTGTCCCGTTCAATCGCAAATGCGTTGTAGCTGACGATGATGGCTCGAAAAATCGGGTTGCGAAAGAGCGAGCGCCGGGCCATGAAGTGCATCTCCTGAGGGAGCACCATGGCGACCAGCACCGGATCCAGCAGGCTCTGGTGGTTCGCGGCGAGAAGGACGCCGCCCGATTTCGGCAGGTTCTCCAGGCCGAAAACGCGGAACTTTCCGAAGATGTTCGCCAGCAGGCGGGACATCCCCTGAGAGAGCCGCCACCACCATCTCATGGGGATCCAACAGCGGCGAGTATTCTAGCCACGACCTCGTCCAGGGTCAAGCCGGACGTGTCCAGCACAATCGCCCCCGGGGGCTTCACCAGGGCCCCCACCGGCCGGCTCCTATCCTCCGTGTCGCGCTTCTCGATCGAGCGGCGAATCTCGTCGAGGTCGCCCCCCTGCTCCTGGTGGCGGCGCCGCGCGCGGACGTCCACGGAGGCGTCGATGTAGAACTTGAACTCGGCGTCCGGGAAGACGACCGACCCCTGGTCGCGGCCCTCGGTGACCAGGCCACCCTCCTTCCCGATCTCGCGCTGCATCCGGACCAGTTGCGCCCGGCAGGCCGGCGAATCCGCGACGACGCGGATCGCCGCGGTCACCTGGGGCTCCCGGATCGCGCGGGTGACGTCGACGCCGTCGCAGGTCACGCGCTCGGGCTCGACGATGAGAACGGTCTGGGCGGCCATATCGGCGATGGCGGCGGGGTCGCGGAGGCCCCGCTTCTGGGCCTTCCAGGTGATGGCGCGGTACATGGCGCCGGTGTCGAGATGGCGGAGGCCGAGCCGCTGGGCGACAAGGCGGGCCACGGTGGATTTCCCCGCGCCGGCGGGGCCGTCGAGGGTGATGACGGGTTTCTTCAAGCGCCTTTTATTTCTTCTTCCCGAACAGCTTCCCGAAGAAGCCCTTCTTCTTCGGCTCGTCCCCCCCGTCCTCCAGCGGCTGCACCTCGGGCTCGTGGGAGGGCGCGGGCGGCAGCTTCGGCAGCGGCGCGGGACGGCGCCCCGTGCCGCGGCTCAGCGGCGGACGCGGCCGGTTCATCTTGCCCATGTCGAGCATCGTCTCGTCGGCCGGAAGCTCGTCGCTCGCCGCCACCTGCTCGACGGCGGTCTCGAGCGTGGGGACTTCCTCCTCCACGGGCTCCTGCATCGGCTCGGGCTGGGGCTCCTCGGCCTGCGGCTCCTCGGGCTGGACGTCGACCGTCTCCTCCTCGGGAGCGGCCTCGGGCAGTCGCAGCGCCTCGGTATGGCGCTCGACCGGCGTCTCGGCGGCCGCCTCGGCCAAGGCTTCCGCGCCTTCGTCGACGGCCGGCTCCGCGGGAGCCTCGGGCTCCTGCGGCGCGGCAGGTTCCGAGTCGGGGATCTCGGCCTGGACGGAAGGAAGCTCGGCGGAGCTTCCCTCGGTTCTGAGCAGGCTCTCGTGAAGACGCTTCACCCGGGCGACCAGCGCCGCAAGCTGCGACGACACGCTCGAGAGGCTCTTGTCGAGGTCGCCCGCCAGATATCGCGCTTCGCTGACGTTGCTGCCTCCGGAGGGCGCCGCGAAGGTCCCGGAGGGAGGGCGCGCGGATTTGACGTCCTTGAGCTGCTTCTCCAGCTCGCCGGCCTTGCGGCGTTCGGCGCTGAGCTCGTCGCGAAGACCTTCGATGGTCCTGTCCTTCTCCGCGATGACCTTCGCGCCCTCTTCATTGCCCATGCTGGCGGCGTCGCGGCTCCTGTCCATCTCGGTGTGGATCGAGCGGTACCGCTGTTCGCCGTCCTGGACGATCTTCTCGAGCTGCGAGATGCGGTTCTGCGCCCGCTGGAGCTCGGCGGCCCTCGCCTCGGCCTCCGCCCGGGCCTCGGCGAGGTCGGCCTCGGAGGCGCCCGACGGTCCTCTCTGGGCATCGGAGCTGGCTTCCACGAGCTTCCGCTCGATCGACTGCACCTTGGCGTGGAGCTCGTCGATCTCGTTCTCCTTGTTGAGGAGCGCCTCGCGGTAGTGGGTCTTCTCGTTGGCGAGCTCCTCGGCCAGGCGCGGAACGCCCTGCCGGGCCTCCGAGAGCTCCATCTCGAGGTGCGCCATCTTGTCCGCGTCGCCCGACCCCGCCTTGGCTTCCAGGTCCGCGATCTTTTCCTCCAGTTCGCGGACCTGCGCGTCCTTCTGCCGGAGCACGGCGATCTGGCCCGCGGAGCCCTTCGCGCCCGATTCCAGCGATGCGATCTTGCGCTGCTTCTCCTCGAGCTCGTCTTCCTTCTTCTGGAGGGCGCTCTTGTACACGCCCTGCGCCTTGGCAAGGTCCTCCCCGAGACGGGCGATGTTGGTGTGGGCCTCCTTGGCCTCCTGGGCATGCGCGGTCGCCGCCTTTTCGAGGGCGACGACCTTCGCCTCGAGCTCCTTGACGCGCGGATCGGGTCCGGCGACGGCAGCCGGTGCGGGCGCGCCGCCCGAGACCTTCAGTCCGCCGCCGCAGGCCGGGCATTTGGTCGGCACCGCGGCCGAGCCTTCTCGGACGCGATACATCTTCCCGCACGAGGAGCATTCGAGGAGCATGAGTTACCTCCGCGTCGCATTCTAACACGGAACAGGGTCAAGTCCAGCGTCCGAACCCGGCGTCAACGCCGTCAAAACAGCCCGGCTTGTCGGGGGGGGGGAGCTAGCGATGTGTCGGCTTGACCACGCGCGCGAGCTCGCGCTCCTGACGCCGCCACATCCGCTCGCGATCCGCCGGATCGTGATCGTCGTAGCCGAGCAGGTGCAGGATTCCGTGCGCCACGTAGCGGAGGAGTTCCTCCTCCACCGGAATCCCCCGTTCCTTCGCTTCCCCCACCGCGAACTCCGCCGAAATCACCAGCTCGCCCAGCAGATCGGTCTCGAGCGGAAAGGAGAGGACGTCCGTCGCGAAATCGTGCTTCAGAAACCGGCGGTTGATCTTCCGGATCGCCGCGTTCGTGACGAACGCCACCGACAGGTTCTTCTTCCCGAGGATCCCCCTCGCCAGCCGCCGCACTTTCGCCGTCGGGATCCGCACCCGCGACTGCCCGTTCGTGATGTGGATCATCCGGCCTGCGACGCCTGCGCCCCCGGAGCGGGGCTCGCGTCCGCCGTCGTCTTCCGCTTCAGGTAGGGCTTCAGGAACTGCCCCGTGAACGAGCGCGTCTCCCGCACGACCGCCTCGGGCGGCCCGGCCACCACGATTTCGCCGCCCCGGTCCCCGCCTTCCGGGCCCAGGTCGATGATCCAGTCGGCGGTCTTGATCACGTGCATGTTGTGCTCGATGACGACCACCGTATTGCCCAGGTCGACCAGCCGGTTGAGCACGCCCAGCAGCTTCTTGATGTCCGCGAAATGCAGCCCCGTCGTCGGCTCGTCCAGGACGTACATCGTCCGGCCCGTCGACACCTTCCCGAGCTCCGCCGCCAGCTTGACGCGCTGCGCCTCGCCGCCCGACAGCGTCGTCGACGCCTGGCCGACGTGCATATACCCCAGGCCGACGTCGGCCAGCGTCTGCAGCACTTTCTGCAGCTTCGGGAAGTTCGCGAAGAACTGCAGCGCCTGCTCAATGGGCAGGTCCAGGATCTCGGCGATGTCCTTGCCCTTGAACTTGATCTCCAGCGTCTCGGAGTTGTAGCGCCGGCCCTTGCACTCCTCGCAGGTGACGTAGACGTCGGGAAGGAAGTGCATCTCGATGATCTTCGTGCCCTGCCCCTCGCAGGCCTCGCAGCGGCCGCCCTTCACGTTGAAGCTGAAGCGCCCCGGCTCGTAGCCGCGCGCCTTCGCCTCCTTGCTCATCGCGAAGAGCTTCCGGATCTCGTCGAAGGCCCCCGTATACGTCGCCGGATTCGAGCGCGGCGTCCGGCCGATCGGCGACTGGTCGATCTCGATGATCTTGTCCAGGTGCGCGGCGCCCAGCACCTTGTCGTGCGCGCCCGGCTTGTCCTTGGCACCCATCAGCGTCCGTGCCAGCGAGCGCTGCAGGATGTCCTCCACCAGCGTGCTCTTCCCCGACCCCGACACGCCCGTCACGCAGACGAAGCAGCCGAGCGGGATCTTGACGTCGATCTTCTTCAGGTTGTTCTCGCGGGCGCCGCGGACTTCGACCGCCACCCCCAGGTCCGTTTTCCGCCGCTCGGCCGGCAGCGCGATCTCCTCCTCGCCCGAGAAGAAGCGGCCCGTGATCGAGCGCTTCTCCGCCATGATCTGCTCCATTCCGCCCTCGGCGATGATCTCGCCGCCGTGCAGGCCCGCGCCGGGGCCGACGTCGACGATATGGTCCGCCGCGCGGATCGTGTCCTCGTCATGCTCGACGACGATCACCGTATTGCCCAGGTCGCGCAGCTTGAGCAGCGTGTCGAGCAGTCGCTTGTTGTCCCGCTCGTGCAGGCCGATCGTCGGCTCGTCGAGGACGTAACAGACGCCGACCAGACCGCTGCCGACCTGCGACGCGAGCCGGATGCGCTGGGACTCGCCGCCCGAAAGCGTCGAGCTTTTCCGGTCGAGCGTCAGGTACGAGAGGCCCACGTCGTTCAGGAACTGCAGACGGTTGCGGACTTCCTTGAGGATGAGCTTCGCGATGGCCTGCTCTTCCTTGTTCAACGGCAGGTCGAGGAAGAACGCCCGCGCGTTCTCGATCGTCATCGAGGTCGTCTGGTGGATGTTCTTCCCGTTGACGTAGACCGACAGAGCCTCGGGCTTCAGCCGCTTCCCGTCGCACGCGGCGCAGGGCAGCTCGGTCATGTAGCCCATGATGCGCTGCTTGATGAACTCGCTCTCGGTGACCTTGAAGCGGTGCATCAGGCTCGGAACCACGCCCTCGAACCAGATCTTCCACTTCTTCTCGTCCTCGGGGCTGGTCCCGTGCAGCAGGATGCGGCGCTTGTCGGGGTCGATCTTCTCGAACGCGACGCCCGGCTTCACGCCGAACATCTCGGAGTATTCGCGCAGGCGCCGGTTGTAGCGGATGGTCATCCGCTTGCCCAGCCGCCGCCAGGGTTCCACCGCCCCGTCCTTCAGCGAGACCGCCTTGTCGGGCACGATGAGATCGTCGTCGAGCTCGAGCCGCGTGCCGAGGCCGTCGCACGACGGGCAGGCGCCATAAGGCGAGTTGAAGGAGAAGAGGCGGGGCTGCAGCTCGCCGAACGAAATGCCGCAGAAGGGGCAGGCATACTGCGTGCTAAAAAGGCGGTCCTCGCCGTGCCCCGTCGCGATCATCAGCCCCTCGCCCAGCTTGAGCGCCGTCTCGACCGAGTCCGCCAGCCGGCGGCGCACCGTCGCCTTGTCCAGCGTGATGCGGTCCACCACGACCTCGATCTCGTGCTTCTTGTTCTTGTCGAGCGTCAGGACGTCCTTCAGCTCCTGGACTTCGCCGTCCACGCGCACGCGGACATAGCCCTCGCGCCGCACGCGCTCGAACACGTCCTTGTGGGTCCCCTTCTTGCCGCGGACCAGGGGCGCGAGCAGCGCGATCTTCGCGCCGTCCGGCCAGTCCATGAGGTGCTCGATGATCTGCTCGGCCGTCTGCTGCGTGATGGGCCGGTTGCACTTGTAGCATTGCGGCCGGCCGATGCGGGCGAAGAGCAGCCGCAGGTAGTCGTAGATCTCGGTGTTGGTGGCGACGGTCGACCGCGGGGTGGCGTGCCCCTGGCGCTGCTCGATGGAAATCGTCGGCGGCAGGCCCTCGATGGACTCGACGTCGGGCTTCTGCATCTGCTCGAGGAACTGGCGGGCGTACGCGGACAGCGACTCGACGTAGCGGCGCTGCCCCTCGGCGTAGATGGTGTCGAACGCCAGCGACGACTTCCCCGAGCCCGACAGGCCCGTCACGACGACGAACTTGTCGCGGGGAAGGTCGATGTCGACGTTCTTGAGGTTATGCTCCCGGGCGCCCCGGACGGAGATGATTGATTTGGAAGCCATCATTTGAAACGGGCGAGTTTAGCAGCCCCGGCCGCAACAAATCAATCGGATTGATTTGCCGGAGAGTCAGGCTCCTTCGAGCGACTTGGCCAGCTGATCGACGTCCTTGGAGGTCCACTTCTGCTTTCCGCAGTCCCGCAGGACGGTCCGCGCGGCGCGCAGGATCTCCCGGCGGAGCACGTCGAACTTCACCGAGCCGGCGATCCGCACGATCTCGGTCCGCTTCGTCCGCTCGACCGCCGCGACCATGACGCCCGGCGAGGAGCCCCGGTCGATCTGCAGTTCGAAGGCCCCGCCTTTGAACCGGAGATGCGGGTAACGGTCGTTGCTGCGGAGGGCGGAGACCCAGCCGCCGAGGATCGCCACCGAGGAATCGTCCCATCGGGCTTCGGGAAAGGCCACGCCGTCGAACTCAAACCAGATCGGCCCGCGGAGGGAGCCGCCCCGGGACCGGCGCAGGGGGCCCAGGCCCACCTGCACGCTCGAGAGCGCGGCATCCATCGTCAGGCCGGGCTCTTTCCTGGAACGGGCTTGTCGACGGCGGGATTCCGGATTTCCGCGGCAGGCGACGGCGGCGGGGCCTCCGGAGTCCGGGCCGCCAGATCCCGCAGGGTGACGGCGGCCAGGGGCCCCATCGCCTCGCCCTCGGCGTGGTCGAGCAGCTTGTAGATCTGCTCCGCCTGCGCCCCGACGGGCAGCGTCCCCTGGTCGCCGAAGGTCCGCACGGCTCCAACGACGTCGCGCGCGGTCAGCAGGGTCGGATCCTTCGCGGGCAGGTAGCCGGCGTCCTTCCGGTCCGTCAGCGTGACGCTGCGCAGCACCCCTTGAGAGGCCAGCTCATACAGGATCTCGTTCACGGCGCGAACCGGGTAATTCAGGCGGGTGGCCACCTCCTCTCCGCTGGGCGGCTTCGCGCCTGCGATGAAGGGCCGGACGATCTCGACGCAGACCACCAGGGCCAGGCGGTCGCGGTCGGCCGCGCTGAGGCGGGCCTCTTCGATCTCCCGCCGGTACGTATTGACGTGCTGCACCGCGAAGGCGATCTCCGCGCCGAACAGCACGATGATCCAGCTGACGTAGATCCAGAGAAGGAAGACGGGGATGGTGCCCAGGGATCCGTAGAACTTGTAGTTCGTGACGACGTGCGTGTTGTACCAGAAGTACACCGTCTTCATTCCTTCCCACGCGGTGCCGGAAATCAGCGCCCCGATCAGCGCCGCGCCGGGATGCACCCGGGTGTTCGGAATGAAGATGTAGAACCCCGTGAACATGACCCACGCGACGACGTACGGCGTCAGCACGAGCATCGTGGTGCCGAAGTACGGCACGTGGGTGTTCAGCCAGACGTAGAGCTGGTTGCTCTGGACCACGCCGGTCATCGACAACGACGCGGCCAGAAGGATCGGGCTCAGCGTCAAGAACGTCCAGTACACCATCAGCCGCTTGAGGATCGACCGGGCGTTCTTGATGCCCCAGATCCGGTTGAAGACGTTTTCGATCGAGTTGAGCAGCGAGATCGACGTATACAGCAGCGCGATGCCGCCGATGACCCCGATGGCCGTCGCGTTGACGTTGTTGATGAACGTGTCGATCTGCGCGGCGATGTCGGCGCCCCCTTCGCCCTTCACGGACCCGTCCCCCATGCGGGGAAGGATGTTATGGAGGATGAATCCCTGGACCTTGCCGCCCGCGCTGGCGAAGCCGCCGAGGGCCTTCACGAACGCGAGCATGACGACCAGGAGCGGGACCAGCGCGAAGATGACCTGGTAGGTCAGGGCCGCCGAGAGCATGAAGACGTCGGTCTTGATGAAGCCCTCGACGATGAGGACCCCCATGCGGAGCAGGCGATAGAGAAGGCGCGGACCTCGGGCTTCCGGGAGGGCCAGCCAGAGATCGCGCCGGATGAAGGTCTCCGCCCTCTTGTAGCCTTTGCCGATCCGGGAGAAAATCCCGGGTTTTTGATCTGCCACGGGGACCAGTTTAGCACACGGGGGCCCCTGTCCCCTCCGTTTTACACTTGCCTAACCCCCGGGAACAGGTAAAATCGGCCCCCATTATGTCAGAACTCCGCGCAGACATCTTCGCCAAGTGCCATAACTACACCCGCTACAAGGAAGCCGTCGCCTCGGGCCTCTATCCGTACTTCAAGGCGATCGAGTCCGGCGCCGACGCCGAGGTCATGATCAAGGGCAAGCGGATGATCATGATCGGCTCGAACAATTACCTCGGGCTCACCACCCACCCCAAGGTCAAGGAAGCCGCCATCCAGGCGATCCAGAAGTACGGCAGCGGCTGCACGGGCTCGCGCTTCCTGAACGGCACCCTCGACATCCATGAAGAGCTGGAGCACCGTCTCGCCAAGTTCGTCCGGAAGGAGAAGGCCCTCCTCTTCTCCACCGGTTTCCAGACCAACCTGGGCACCATCTCCGTCCTGGTCGGAAAGGACGACGTCATCCTCTGCGACCGGATGAACCACGCGTCGATCATCGACGGGTGCCGCCTGGCCTTCGGCCGCACGATCAAGTTCAAGCACAACGACATCGAGGACCTCTCGCGCATCCTGGACTCGGTCGAGATGGAGGAAGCCAACGGCTCGGTCCTCGTCGTCACCGAGGGCGTGTACTCCATGGAAGGCGACCTGGGCATCCTGCCCCAGATCACCCGCCTCAAGAAGCGCTACGGCTTTCGCGTCCTGCTCGACGACGCCCACGGCATCGGCTATATGGGCCCCAACGGCCGCTCGACGGCCGAGCACTTCGGCGTCGAAAAGGAAACCGACGTCATCATGGGGACGTTCTCGAAGTCGTTCGCGTCGCTCGGCGGCTTCGTCGCCGGAGAAGGCGACGTCATCGACTTCATCAAGCACAACGCCCGGTCGCTGATCTTTTCCGCGTCGATGCCGCCGTCGGCCGTCGCCACGGTGCTCGCCGCCCTCGACATCATGGAGAAGGAGCCGCAGCACCGGGAGCGGCTCTGGAAGAACTCGCGCAAGATGCAGGCGGCCTACCGCGACATGGGGTTCAATCTCGGCGGGACCCAGTCGCCCGTCGTGCCCATCATCATCGGCGACTTCGAGAAGACCCTCATCTTCTGGAAAAATCTGTTCGAGGCCGGGGTCTTCGTGAACCCCATCGTGTCCCCCGCCGTCCCCCCCGACATGTGCCTGCTGCGGACCAGCTATATGGCGACCCACACCGACGAAGAGCTGGACCGCGTCCTTGAAATCATGGAGCGGATCGGGAAACAGCTCGGAGTCATCTGACATGCCCGAGGGGACCTGGACGTGCTCCAAGTGCGGGCAGATCTATGGGCTCGCCGAGACCTCCTGCCGCGTCTGCCACATCACCCGCGAAAACCGCCACATCATCGGCAAGGTCTCCACGACCCGCTTCGCCCGGCCGGTGGCGGAGAAGGTCGACGTGGTCTTCCCCTTCACGATCCAGGAGGCGCGGTTCAACCTGCCGCTCAAGAAGGGGGCGCTGTGGGCCGGCGGCCGCGTCGTCGCCATCGAGGCCGGGCTGTTCCTGCTGAGCGACAAGGACCCGATCGACGCGGAGGCGCTTTGCCAGGCGCCGCCCGCCGCGGCGGGCCAGGTCGGAACCCTGTCGATCTTCGTCCCGAGGGAAAAGATCGCCCGCATCGTCCATCACCGCCTGACGGGCGAATTCATCGAGCTGCAGCCCCGGCAGAAGATCCCGCTCCGGCTCCCGCCCTCCGGCTGGGCGGATCTGGACGTGATCTGCGACCAGCTGGGGATCGCGCGCTCGTGAAGCTCCTGACGGCATCCAGTCCGAGGGAACTGGAGACCTTCATCCGGATGCCGTTCCGCCTCTACCACGACGACACGCGCTGGATCCCGCCGCTCGTGAGTTCCGAGCTGCGGATGATGAATCCCAAGGTCAACCCGTTCTACCGGCACTCCGAGGCCGCGCACTTCATGGTCGAGCGCGACGGGAAGCTGATCGGCCGCATCTCCGCGATCGACAACCGGTTGCACAACGAGACGCAGAAGGAGAAGACGGGCTTCTGGGGGTACTTCGAGTGCGAGAACGACCCGGAGGTCGCCACGCTGCTCTTCGACACGGCCGCGGACTGGCTCCGCAAGCGCGGCCTGACGAGGATGCTCGGTCCCGCGAACCCGTCGCTCAACGACCCCTGCGGGTTGCTGGTCGACGGCTTCGAGTGGTCGCCGTTCGTCCTCATGACCTACAACCCCCGGTATTACCCCACCCTGGTGACGAAGGCGGGGTTCACGAAGGCGATGGACCTGCTGGCCTACATCATCCCCCACCAGGAACTCGACCGGGCCCGCGTCGACCGCATCGCCGACATCATCCGCAAGCGCACGAAGGCGACGATCCGCTGCGTGGACATGTCGAAGCTCGAGTCCGAGCTGAAGATCATCAACGAGATCTACAACGACGCCTGGCAGTCGAACTGGGGGTTCTGCCCGATGACGGAGGAGGAGATCCGCTTCACGGCGGAGGACCTCCAGTCGATCCTGCTGCCGGAGTTCGCGTTCATCGCGGAGGTCGCCGGGAAGCCGGTCGGCTTCGCCTTCGCGCTGCCGGACATCAACCGCTCGCTGAAGAAGTGCAACGGCTCGCTGCTGCCCTTCGGCTGGTGGCACTTCCTGAAGTTCAACCTGCGGAAGATCCCGGTGATGCGCATCGTGGCGCTGGGCGTCCGCAAGGACCACCATACGTCCGGCCTGGGCACCCTGCTCTACCAGAAGTTCTTCATCGACGGCCTGGCGCGCGGCTACACGGCGGCCGAGTGTTCCTGGATCCTCGAGACCAACACGCTGATGAACAGCCCGATCCTGCAGATGGGGGGCAAGCCCTACAAGCGCTACCGCCTCTACGAAAGGCCCCTGTAACCCCCTCCGCGAGATTTCCCCCCTTCCGGCAAACAAGCTTCCGCGATCCGGAACTTTGATTCGTGATCCGGGTTCGTTGCTCCGTCACAAATACCAGCGGACCCGACGTAGGAACTATAGATGCGAGCCTTCATCCTGGCCCTCGCAGTGCTGCTGCCGGCGCCCCGGCAGGACGCCCCCGATCTGCTCAAGTCCTGTGAAGCGCTCTTCGATCCTCTGACCTCCCTGGTCCCGGAGACCCGCGCCAGGGCCCGCGTCGATCTGGTCAAGCTGGCCACCCACAAACGCGAGTTCCTGAGGACGCCGGTCCTGCCCGACGCCCAGATCGTCCTCGCCCTGCTCGGCGAAAATGCCGCCGCGAAGGAAGTCGCGAAGACCCTGGCGGAGGAGCCGTCCGCGATCACGCGCATCGCCGCGGAGGCGATCGGCTTTGCCGGGCCCGACGCTGCCGGCGAGCGCCTGATCAAGCTGCTCGACCACGAGGACCTCCGGATCGCGACCGCCGCCGGGCGGTCTCTGTCGAAGGCCAAGGGCCTCGCCGTCGGAAAGACGCTGACGCAATATGCCGATCAAGTGGACAACCCGCGCCGCAAGGTCCTGGCGACCTACGCGCTCGCGCTGAACGAACCCGGGCATCTGCCGACGCTCTTCGCGCAGTCCGAGTCGACGCAGGAGGCCGTGCGCGAGGCCGCCTGGGCGGCGCTGGGGAACGTGCCCGAGGCCGTCGACGAGATGCGCAGGCGCCTCGTCGAGAAGGACGGCGTACAGACGCAGCGATCGATCTTCGAGGGGCTGAAGGTGTCGGCCGAGGTACGCGAGGCCTATGCGAGCCTGCTCCTCCGCGCGAGCCTCTACACCGGGCCGGACTTCATCGAGCTGGCCACCCATAAGATCCCTGAGATTTCGACCTGGGCCCGCAACGCCGCGACGAACCCGCTGCTGCTGCGGAAGTCCGTGCTGATCGCGTCCCTGATCCTGCGCCTCGGCAGCTACCTCAACGAGGCCGACGAGACGAAGGACCCCGTCCCCTGGCTCGAGACGCAGCTCGCGGCCCAGGGCATCAAGGGCGCCGGCGAGAAGCTCAAGGAGCGTCTGGAGTCGGTCAAGCTCGCCTGGGAGCGGACGCGGCCGTCCGTGCTCGACAAGGACGTGAACCTGGCGATCGACGCCGGCGTCGCCGAACTGCGGTCGCGCCAGCAGGCCGACGGCTCCTGGAAGTTCTGCGTCTGCGGCGCGGCGAAGAACGACGCGCACAACAACGGCACGACGGCGCTCACGGTCTATACGCTCCTCAAGTGCGACGCCCCGGTGCGCGACAAGGCGGTCGTCCAGGGTCTCGACTGGCTGCTGAACCAGACGCTGCCGAACCACACCTATACGGTCGGCCTGCAGGCGATGGCCTTCGCCGAGGCGATCGAGATGCTCACCCCGCCGCCCAAGTCGAAGATCAAGATTTCCCCCGACGACCTGGCCGCGCTCAACAAGTACCTGCCCCGGCTGCGCGACTGCGCCACGTGGCTCGTCGAGGCCCAGACGCACGTCAACCGCGGCGGGTATGAGTCGGGCGACTGGGACTACAGCAAGCCCCCGGCCCAGGGGATGGACAACTCGAACACGCAGTTCGCGGTGCTGGGCCTGCGGGCGGCCCAGAACGCCGGCCTGCCGGTCCCCTCCGTCTCCTGGGTGCGGTCCATGAACCACTGGAACGGCGATCAGAACAAGGACGGCAGCTGGCCGTACCGGCGCGACAAGAACAATGCCAACCCGGGCGGGACGCGGTCGATGACGGCGGCGGGCCTGTATTGCAGCCTGGTGGCGAAGGCGACGCTGAAGAGGAAGGATCCGGCCGCGCTGGCGGGCGAGGACCCGTTCAAGAAAGGGCTGGAATACTTCAAGAAGAACAACCCGGTCTACGAGTTCGGCCGCTCGCGCCATCCCGGCCACGTGCAGAGCCCCTATTACGACCTCTACAGCCTCGAGCGCGCGATGATGATCTCGAAGACCGACAAGATCGGAGAGCGGGATTGGTACCGTGACGGCGCCCTCTTCATCCTCGCGAACCAGGGCGTGCAGGGCGAGTGGATCGACACGACGGACACCTGCTTCGCCCTCCTCTTCCTCAAGAAGGCCTTCGTCGCCGTGGCCACCGGGGACAACCGCTGACCGAATCACCGGAAGAGTGGAGGCGACAGGCAGGATCACAACCCCACCGCAAGCGCGAGGCAAAGGGAGCGCTCTATAGCGGCGGTCTTGCGGCAGGGTTGCTGAGGCTTTTCGTCTGGATCCGACTCGTGATTCGTGATTCGGCTCTAGAAGAGCCGCTGCTGCTCGTCGCGGACGGGCTCCTCGCCCAAGTGCTTCGCCGCCTTCTCCGTGGCCTTGCGGCCCCGGGAGGTGCGGACCAGGAAGTGGTTCTGGATCAGGTACGGCTCGTAGACCTCCTCGATCGTGTCCTCCTGCTCGCCGACGGCGACGGCCAGCGTCTTGATGCCCACCGGCACCCCGTGCGAAACGAGGGTCTTCAGAATCTTGCGGTCCATCTCCTCGAGGCCGGCCTCGTCGACGCCCAGCATGCCGAGCGCCTCGCTGGTGATGGTGCGGGAGATCTTCTTCGCGGACTTCACGTCGGCCAGGTCGCGGACCCGGCGCAGGTAGCGGTTGGCGATGCGCGGGGTGCCCCGGGCGCGCTGGGCCAGCAGCGCCGCGGACTCGTCGTCGAGCTCGGTCTTCAGGATCTTCGACGAGCGCTGCAGGATCCTGACCAGCTCGGTCGTCGGGTACCACTCCAGCTTCTCGAGGATGCCGAAGCGCGAGCGGAACGGCTCGCTGAGCAGGCCCTCGCGGGTCGTCGCTCCGACCAGCGTGAAGCGCTTCAGCGGCAGCGTGATCGTCCGGCCGGCCATGCCCGAGTCCATGTTGATCGAGATCTGGAAATCCTCCATCGCCGTGTAGAGGAATTCCTCGACGTCGGCCAGCATGCGGTGGCACTCGTCGATGAAGAGGATGTCCCCGTCCTCGAGCTTGGTCAGGGTCCCGACGAGGTCGCCGGGCTTCTTGAGGATGGGCCCCATCGTCGTGTGGAGCTGGCCCTTCATCTCGAAGGCGATGAGGCGCGCGAGCGTGGTCTTGCCGAGGCCGGGGAGGCCGCTGAAGAGGACGTGGTCGAGGGCCTCTTTGCGCTTGCGGGCGGCCTTGATGGCGATCTGGAGGTTCTGGACGGACTTCTTCTGGCCGATGAACTCGTCGAACGAGCTGGGGCGGAGGGAGTCGTCGAACTTGGAGTCGCGCTCGTAGGGAGAAGCCCCGGGCATTGGCGGCATTGTAGCGTCTATAATTCAGCGATGCGACAGGAACCCGTCCCCGTCCGGGGATTGCTCCTGACCCTCAGCACGGGGCTGATCCTCGGGTCCGCGGGCTGCATCAGCGGCGAGCAGCGCGCGCAGCGGCCCTGGAACCGGCTCGCCGAAGGGATGTCGATGGACGACGTCGCCGACCTCGCGGGTCCGGCGGAGCGGAGAATCGGGTCCGAAGGGCTGGAGGTCTGGCACTACTCCTATTCAACGGTGCCGGACGGACGGAAGATCGGCGCCGCGGCCGGCCACGTCCTCCTCCTCGCCACCTGCGTGGGGATCCTCCTCCTCCTGGCTGCGGCCGCGTCGCAGAGCGGAAGCAGTCTGCCGGAAATGGGAGGGCCGCCGGTCCTGGCTCTCGAGGGATCGGACGGAGGCTCGGGAAAGGCGCACTTCCGGGTGGTCTTCGACCGGACGGGAAGAGTGATGTCGGTTTCGAGCGTGGAGCCCTGCGGGGACTGAGCTACTTCGGCGGGGCCGCGGGCTCGGGCTTCTTCTCGGCCTTGGCGGCGGCCTCCGCCTTCTTCTCGGCGGCGGCGACCTGGGCCGCTTCCTTGTCCATCGCGCCCAGCTTCTCCTCGACGCGGGTACTGCGGCCGACCCGGTGGCGCAGGTAGTGCAGCTTCGCGCGGCGGACATTGCCCTTCTTCTTGACGATGATGTCGACGACGCGGGGCGAGTTCACGGGGAAGATGCGCTCGACGCCTTCGCCTTGCACCAGGCGGCGCACGGTGAAGGTCTCCGACAGCCCCTCGTGCCGCTTCGCGATCACCACGCCCGCGAAGATCTGGATGCGCTCGCGGTCGCCTTCGATGATCCTCACGTGCACTTCGACGGAGTCGCCCACGTCGAACTTCACGGGCTTCTTCCGGGTCCACTCTTTTTCGATCGCGTCGAGGCTGCGCATAAAGTTTTCCTATAGCTGTCGGAACTGCTTCTTCGACTTCTTCTTCGCCGCCGCCAGGTCGGGCCGCCGCTCCTCGGTGCGCTCCTTCGACTTCTCCTCGCGCCACTCGGCGACCTTGCCGTGGTCGCCGGACACGAGGACCTCGGGCACCTTGAGGCCGCGCACTTCCTGCGGCCGCGTATATTGCGGGTACTCCAGCGTCCCGGACGTGAAGGACTCCTGCAGGAGCGAGTCCTTCGAGCCCAGCACTCCGGGCACCAGCCGCGTCACCGAATCTAAAAGAACCATCGCGGGGATC
>DASQOM010000227.1:0-11455 GCA_035644495.1 Planctomycetota bacterium
CCAAGTGGGAGTCCAAGGAGATCGACTTCTATTACTGGTACTACGGAAGCCTGGCGCTCTTCCAGTTTGACGGCCCCGGCGGCGCGAAGTGGCGCGCCTGGAACGAGGACATGAAGAGCGTGCTCGTGAAGAACCAGAACACCGCCGCCTCGGGTTGCCGCAACGGGTCCTGGGAGCCGGCCGATCGCTGGAGCCGCCAGGGCGGCCGCGTCTATGCCACCGCCCTGAACGCCCTCACCCTCGAGGTCTACTATCGCTACGCGAACGTGTTCGGTGGCGGACACTAGAAACGGGCTATTTGACGAACTTGAACGGATCCTCCCGGACGACTTCCCCGTCGAGCGTCACGCGGAAGACATTTACGCACCATTCGCCGCCCTTGGAGTGGGAGCCGAACGCGTCGACGGCCAATTGACCGGCGTCGATCTCGAGCTTCGCCTCCTCCAGCTCGACCGAACCCTGCGACAACTGACGGCGCCAGTGCACGACTCCCCCCGGTCCGAGGCACGTGAGGATTCCAAAGGAGCTGAATCTCGAAGTCGCCATCTCGTATCGGAGCCCGCCGTGCTCCAGGAACGCGAGGATCTTCACGGGCGGATATTCATCCCCGGACTCCAGCACCTCGCCCTTCCGGGAAATCATGTAGACCCTCGCTTCGTTCTTCCGATCCGGAAAGCGCCGGTTGTACCCCCGGGCCATGGCGACGACGCCCTGCCGCTCCAGGCGCATCTCCCCGGTACAGGCCACCGTGACGACGGTGTTGAGACTGCGGCGCCACCGAATCGCCCCGCCCGGCTCCACGCAGGTGACGAAGACCTGCTCCGGATCGGTGGTATTAGCCAGTTCGTAGCGGACGCCGCCTTCCTCCACCTTCGCCAGGACATCCTTGGGCTGCGGCTCTGTGTGCATGAGGAACTCCCTCCCCGCTTGGTCGGATCCCGTCGAACCCGCATTATATAGGGGACTCCGGCGACAATTCATCGCGGTAAAACACCGGTCCTCCCCCGCCGCCGTTCCATATCCATGACTCGATTCCTGACCCTCGCCCTCCTGCTCTCCGTCGGCGGCTGCCACGAAGTCCGCCCGGAATACGACCTCGTCGTCCGCGGCGGCGTCATCGTCGACGGCATCGGCCTGCCGAGGCGGACGGGCGACGTCGCCGTCAGCGGCGACCGAATCGTCGCGGTCGGCATCGTCCCCAGCCGCGGTGTTCGGGAGATCGACGCGCGCGGCCTCGTCGTCGCGCCGGGCTTCATCGACATGCACTCGCACTCCGACTACCTGCTGCTGGAGGACGGGGCCGCGCAGAGCAAGATCCGGCAGGGCGTGACCACCGAGGTCTTCGGCGAGGAGAGCTCGGGCGGCCCGTCGAAGGGAAAGCTGAAACCGAAGCGCATGGCGGGCGACGGCGAGGGGAACGGCGAGTGGGACACGCTGGGCGGCTACTTCTCCGCGCTCGGCCGCTCGGGGATCTCGGTCAATGTCGCCTCGTACGTCGGCCAGGGCAACATCTGGCGCTGCGTGATGGGCGACTCCTACGAACGGCCGACGCCGGCGCAGATCGCCGCGATGCGGGCGCTCGTCGCCGAGGCGATGGAAGACGGCGCCTGCGGGCTTTCGACGATGCTCGCCTCGGGGCCCGGATATCTCGCGACGACGGACGATCTCGTGGAGCTCTGCCGCGAGGTGAAGAAGTACGGTGGCATCTACTCGTCGCACATCCGAAACGAGGGCACCGGCGTCTTCGAGGCCGTGAAGGAGGCCATCGCGATCGGGGAACGCGCGGGCGTCCCCGTCGACATCATCCACCTCAAGATCGCCGACCGGCAGAACTGGGGGAAGATGAAGGACGTGGTCGCGCTGATCGAGGACGCGCGGCGCCGCGGGGTCAACGTGCAGTCGAACGTGTATCCGTATACCCGCGGGAACAACAACCTGGTGACGATCCTGCCGCCCTGGGCGCACGAGGGCGGCCACGACCGGCTGATGGCGCGGCTCAAGGACCCGGCCGAGCGCGCCAAGATGAAGAAGGACATCCAGGCGGGGATCCCCGGCTGGTACAACCACTACACCGCGGTGGGCGGCGACTGGAGCCGCATGCTGGTGAACGGCAACCTCAGCGCGAAGAACCGCGCCGCCGAGGGCCGGACGATGGACAAGATCCTGGCCGCGCGGAACGCGAGCGCCGACCCGATCGAGGGCCTGTTCGACTTCCTCGTCGAGGAGGATGGCTCGATCCCGACGATTTACGCGCACCATACGGAAGAGGACATGACCCTGGCGCTGTCGCAGCCCTGGTGCTCGGTCGGCTCCGACGGCCTGGCGCACGCGATCGAGGGCCCGCTCCGCCGCGGCCGGCCGCACCCGCGCAGCTTCGGCACTTTCCCCCGCGTGCTCGGCGTCTACGTCCGCGAGCAGCAGCTCCTCACGCTCGAAGAAGCCGTGCGGAAGATGACGTCCCTCAACGCGGCCAAGATCGGGCTCAAGGACCGCGGGGTGATCCGCGTCGGCGCCTTCGCCGATCTGGCGCTCTTCGACGCGGGCCGCGTTGTCGACAAGGCCACCTATCTCGATCCCTTCCAGTATCCCGAAGGGATCGAGGTCGTCGTCGTCAACGGCGTGGTGACGGTCGACCACGGCCGCCACACGGGCGCGCGCGCGGGCCGAGTGCTGCGCCACGGGCGGGATTGAGGGATCAGGGGCCGCGAAACAGCTCCGAATCCCTCGTTATGTGCGCCGCCTCGACGACGTTTCGCCTATGATGGGGTCCATGAAGCGCTCTCACGCGTGGAGACCGGCCGGCCTGCTGCTGCTCCTCCTCCTCGTCGTCGAGATTGTCGGGTGCTCAAAGCCCGGGGACTCGGCGGCGCCCGCGGCGATGTCCAAGGAGCCGCAGGTTGCCGGCGGAGCCGTCGCCGCCCCGCAGAGCGCTCCCGCCCCGCAGAGCGCTCCCGCCCCGCAGAGCACTCCCGTCCCGCAGAGCACTCCCGTCCCGCAGAGCACTCCCGCTCCCACCCGCGAGGCGGCGGCACCGGATGGGAAGACGACGTTCGATCTTGCAACCTTCACGCCTCCCGCCCCGTGGAAGAACACCGCGTGGCTCAAGGACGACGCGAAGGCGGACCACGTCAGCTACACCAGCACGGACAGCGAAACCGCCACGTACTGCCAGATCTTCATCCTCCGCAGCGCGACCAGCAAGGGCGACGTGACCGCGGATTTCGACAGCGAGTGGCAGAACATCGTGGTGAAGTCCTACAAAGTCGCCGAGCCGGCGCAGGTGACCGAGGTTGTCGAGGAGAACGGCTGGAAGGCAAAGGGCGGAATCGTGGCCTTCGCCTTTGACAAGGGAACCTCCATCGCGATGCTGACGACGATCCGCGGCTACGACCGGGTGATGAGCATCGTCGCGGTGACCAGCGGCCAGGACTATCTGCCCGCGATCCAGGCCCTTCTCAATTCGGTCAAGATGACGAAGCCGGCCGCCGGCACTTCGCCGGCCCCCAAACCCGCCGGACCGGAAGCCGCACAGCCCGCCGCGCTGCAAGGCTATATGGACTACAATCCGTTCACCAAGTCCTGGACCTGGAAAGTACGCTACCCGCCGTCGAAATAGTCCTGCCGCAGCGCGGACGCTGACCTTGCCCTCCTGTCACAAGTCCGACTACAATCCGGTCTAACCAATATTC
Source organism: Planctomycetota bacterium (assembly GCA_035644495.1). GTDB lineage: Bacteria > Planctomycetota > MHYJ01 > MHYJ01 > JACPRB01 > JACQFK01. Next base: position 3,690 of record DASQOM010000227.1, read on the forward strand.
GCACAAGGAGGGATGAAATGGACCGCAAGCCGAAGTCGAAGCCCGCCAAGAAGACCCTGAAGGCGAAGAGCATGAAGTCCGTCCGGGGCGGCTCGCTGAACACCTACATCGAATCCGTCCCGGGCGAGAAGCAGGGTGGAAAGCCCGTCGGTCAGTTTAAAAGCGCCGGCGGCCTGAAGTTTGATGCGGACGACGTCGACTAGCTTCCTCCCGGGCTTATGTCCTATTCCGGCACGCGCATGAGCGACACTGTCTCCAGAAGGAACAGGAGGATCGCATGACCGACGAACAGGAAGACGCGCTGTACCGGGCCCTGCTCGCGCTCGACGAGAAGGTCGGACGCCTGCTGTCCGCCATCGAATCCACGAAGGTCGACGTCTCGGACTGCAGCACCGTCCAGGAGCTCCTGGACGCCCTGGAACACAAAGTCTGATCCTGCTCCCCCCGGGGGGAGCGGGCGACGCTTTGCTGTCTGCCGTCTACTGTCTTCTTTTCCCGCAAGGTTCCGGCTCCCTGGCGAGTGTACACTTACGATTACACTGCCGATGGATATCGAGTCCGACAAGGCCCGCCGCGACCTCATGCGGCTGGCGCTGGAGCACCGCACCCAGCTTTGGGGCTTCCTCATGGGCCTCACCAAGGACCCCCAGAAGGCCGAGGACCTCTTCCAGAACACCTACCTTGTCATCTGCGAGAAGTGGGACCAGTACAAGCCCGGCACCAACTTCATGGCCTGGGCCCGACAGATCGCCCGCTTTGAGTTCCTGGCCTCCGTCGACCCCTCCCGCCGCCGCTTCCTCACCGCTGAAATGGAAATCCTCGAGCAGGCCCTGCAAGCCGCCGAACGGGACGAGGACGCCCCCTCGCTGCGCCGCGATGCCCTGCGCCGCTGCCTCGAGCAGCTCCCCGATGCCCGCGGCCGCCGCGTCCTCGAGCTCCGCTACGCCCAGGGCCTCAGCGGCGAGCGCGTCGCCCGCGAAGCCGATCTCTCCCTGAACGCCCTCTACACCCTGCTCTCCCGGGTCCGGCGCGCGCTGCAGGACTGCATCGAACGCCGCCTCCGCGTCGAGGAGGCGGGCGCATGAACGAGCCGGTGCGCATCGACGTCGAACGCTACCTCGCGGGCGGCATGTCCGACGAGGAGACCGAGCGCTTCCTACTCTCGGTGCGCCAGGACCCCGACGCGCTCGCCCTGCTCGGCCGGGCTCTCGAGGACCAGGCGTATCTCTATGATGCGCTCCGCAGCCGGACGGACTCCGACTCGCTGCCGGCCCGCGACACGGCCCGCCTCGTCCTCAAGACCCGGCGCGTGCCGCTCGGACCCCGCCCCGAGGGGGGCCCCGCCGCGGGCTGGATCACGGGCGCCATCGCCGCGACGATCCTGATCCTCCTGGTGTATTCGTCGACGACGCCCCGCACGAAACCCGCGGCGCCGACGCCGGCACCGGTCGCCCGGACGATCGCGGTTCCTCCGGCGACGTCGCCCGAGCCGGTCCGGCCGGAGCCCGTCGTCCCGCCGACGCCGCCCGCGCCGAAAGTCGCGATGCCCGAGCCCCCTGCGCCGCTCCCCGTCGCGCCGGAACCTCCGGCGCCGGTCCCCGCGCCCGCGCCGAAGGAAAAGCCCGCACCGCCCACCCTCGTGATGCCGCCGGAGTCCCCGAAGAAGTCGCTCCCCGTCATCGCGAAAATCGAGCAGACCGCGGCCGGCGTCACGCTTCTCGACGCCGCCGGCCCCTCGGAGGCCCGCAACGCCCTGACGCTCTCGTCGGGTCAGGGCCTGGAGACCGGCGCCGCGGGCGGCGCGCTGCTCCGCTTCAACGACGGCACCAAAATCGAGCTCGCCCCCAATACGCTCGTCCGCGAGATCGTCGAGGAGCCCGCCACCGGCAAGAAGATCCTCCTCGCGCAGGGCAGCGTCCTGGGCGATATCGCCCGACAGCCGACGGGCAAGCCCTTCCTCTTCACGACGCCCCACGCCACGGCGAAGGTGCTCGGCACCGTGCTGCGCCTGACCGTCGAAGCGAAATACACGAAGCTGGAAGTCCGCGAGGGAAAGGTCCAGCTGAAGCGCAACTCCGACAACAAGGCGGTCGACGTCGTCGCGGGCTTCTTCGCGATCGCGGCCGACGGCGGCGATCTCGCCGCGAAGCCCAGCCCGGTCGACGAAGTCCTCCTCGGCCCGCTGCAGGGCGAGATCGGCGGCAACGAATGGCGCGCCGTCCAGGATCCCGCCGCGCCCGGCGGCGTCGCCCTCGAAGCCCTGCGGACGACGAACCGCCAGCCCTTCAAACAGACCGCCGATGCGGCGCGCGTCACCTGGGTCTTCCGCGCCGACGCGGGCCGCGACTATTACGTCTGGGCCCGCGGCTGCACGCTCGCGAAGGTCGACCCGATCAAGCACGACGCCGTCTTCCTCGAGTTCCTCGACAGCAAGGTGACGGAGCGCGAGGGGCCGAGCAAGGGCAACGCGGGCGGCGGCGAGCGCGCGATCTACAACGGCTATATGCACGGAAACGGATACTGGTGGGTCGGCGGCGACGCCGACGGCAACAACGACGAGCAGCCCGTGGTCGTGCGATTCAACCGGCCGGGCCTCCAGACGGTCCGGCTCTATGCCGCCGAAACTCCGATCCGGATCGACGCGATCTGGATCTCCGCGACCCAAAAGACCCGGCCGGACGCCCAGGGAGGTCCGGCCGCGGAACGCAAGTAGCTCCCGCCGGCGAGCCTCAGCAAACGGAGGAGACTCCATGTCCCAGTCAAAGTCTGTCCGCAGCCTGCCCCTGCTCGTGCTCTCCCTGATGGGCGCGGCCGCGCCGCAGGCCGTCACGCCGATCCGGCTCCATCCGGACAACCCGCATTACTTCGAGTTCCGCGGGCAGCCGACGGTCCTCGTCACCTCCGGCGAGCATTATGGCGCCGTCATGAACCTCGACTTCGACCCTGCGACCTACCTGAACCGGCTGCAGGCTGAAGGGCTCAATCTGACACGGACCTTCAGCGGCCAGTACTGCGAGCCCTGGGGCGCGCCGTGGAACACCCTCAACCCACCGGCGAACCGCTACGTCACCCCCTGGGCGCGCAGCGGGACGCCGGGATACGCCGACGGCGGCAACAAGTTCGATCTCAATACGTGGGATACCGCGTACTTCGATCGCCTGAAGAGCTTCGTCTCGATGGCCGGCCAGCGCGGCATCGTCGTCGAGCTCGTCCTCTTCTGCGTCATGTACGACGACAACCAGTGGAACATCAGCCCGATGAAGGCCTTGAACAACGTCAACAACATCGGCAACATCGCCTGGAACCAGCCCTACGACCTCAGCAACAGCGCGATCACGACCGTCGAAGACAACCTTGTCCGCAAGATCGTCACGGAGCTCAACGGCTTCGACAACGTCTATTACGAGCTCTGCAATGAGCCTTACATCGGCAACGCGACGCAGGCTTGGCACAGCCATATGGCGGACGTCCTCGTCGCGGCCGAAGCGGGCCTGCCGAACAAGCACCTGATCGCGCACAACATCGCCAATGGCTCCGGCCGGGCGAATCTGATCCCCGCGGTCTCGATCCTGAACTTCCACTACGCGAACCCGCCCGATGCGGTCGGGCAGAACTACGACTACAACCGCGTCGTCGCCTTCGACGAGACCGGCTTCCGCGGTTCGGCCGACGTCAACTACCGCACCGAAGCCTGGCAGTTCATCCTTGCGGGCGGCGCCCTGTACAGCAACCTCGACTGGTCCTATTCCGTCGACGCGGAGAACGGGACGTCCAGCGCCTGGGACCACAACCTGGGCGGCGGCGGCCAGACGATCCAGCACCAGCTGGGCATTCTGAAGAACTTCATCCACGGATGTGATTTCGTCCCGATGAGCCCGAACAACGGCGTCGTGACCGGCGGCATCCCCGGAGGTGCGTCGATCCGCGCGCTCGTCGAGAACGGGAAGCAATATGCGATCCACGTCACGGGCGGCAGTCAGGCGAATCTCGCCGTCAGCCTCCCGGCCGCCTCCTATCAGGCGCAATGGGTGAACACGAAGACTGGCGCCGTGGACAAGTCGGAGTCGTTCTCCCATGGCGGCGGCAACCGCACGATCGCGTCGCCGAACTACTCGGAGGACATCGCGCTGAAGATCACCCGGACCGCCGCCGCGGGCCCGGTGAAGATCCTGCCGCTCGGCGACTCGCTGACCTACGGCGCGCACTCCGCGCAGGATGCCGGCATCGGCGGTTACCGGAACGAGCTGTGGTCCCTGATCGTCGGCGGCGGCGCGACGGTCGACTTCGTCGGCTCCGTCAACGGCCCGGCCGCGGGCGGCGTCGACCCGGACCACGAGGGCCACGGCGGCTGGCGCATCGACGATCTGACGGGCCAGATCGACGGCTGGCTGGCCTCGTCGCAGCCCGACGTGATCCTGCTGCTCGCCGGCGCCAACGACATCATCCAGGGATATACCGTCGACACGGCCCAGGCGCGGATGAACACCCTGCTCGACCACCTCTTCACGGACCGCCCGGCCGCGAACGTGCTGCTGTCCACCCTGCCGTGGGTGCCGCAGCCGAACTTCTACAACTACGACCTCGGGAAGATCCAGGACTTCAACTCGCGTCTCCCCGGGATCGTCGCCGCGCGTCAGGGTCAGGGCCGGTCGATCTCGCTGGTCGACATGTACGGCCAGAGCGGCCTCGTCGCGGGGGACTTCGGATCCGACGGCGTCCATCCCACGGACCCGGGCTACGACAAGATGGCGACCGTCTGGTACGGCGCGCTCGCCCCGATCCTGGGCTCGACTACGCCGCCCCCCCCGCCTCCCCCCGGCGGCAGCGGGACGTTTTATCGGGCGATCAATCTGAACGGGCCCGCGCTCACGATCGACGGCCACGCGTGGGAAGGCTCGAACGCCGCGAACTACTCGTTCACGGGATCGAGCTTCGAGAACCAGGGCGTGGCGCTGAATCCGGCGACCGACACCGCCCGCGCGACGATGATCCGCTCGTCGATCTGGAACTCCGCAGGCAGCAACGTGACGATGTCCGCCGTCCCGAGCGGCACCTACCAGGTCTTCCTCTACGTCTGGGAGGATAACTTCTCGGCGACCTACTCCGTCCAGCTGGAAGGCCAGACGGTGCAGAGCAACTACTCCAGCGGAGCCGGCGGCCACTGGGATCGTCTGGGTCCGTGGAACGTCCCCATCACCGACGGGACGATCAACGTGACCTGCACCGCGGGCGACGCGAACCTGTCGGGTCTTGAAGTCTGGCAGGTCTCACTCGACGCCCCCGGGGGCGGCGGGGGCGGCAATACGGGGCCGGTGCTCCGGGAGTACTGGACGGGGATCGGCGGCGGCGGCGTCGCCGATCTCACGCAGCAGTCCGCATTCCCCGGGTCGCCGTCGGGCATGACCTGGGAGCAGAACTTCGAGGCGCCGACGGACTGGGCCGACAACTACGGCACGCGCCTCCGCGCCTATATCACCGCTCCGGCCAGCGGCGCCTATACGTTCTGGATCGCGGGTGACGACAACTGCGAGCTCTGGCTCAGCACGACCTCCGATCCGGCCAGCAAGGTGCGTATCGCCTGGGTCCCGGAATGGACGACGTCGCGCGAGTGGAACAAATACGCCGAGCAGCAGTCGGCGTCGATCACGCTGGCGGCCGGCCAGTCTTACTACCTCGAGGCGCTGCAGAAGGAAGGCGTCGGCGGGGACAACCTGGCCGTGGCGTGGAGCATCCCCGGCGGCGCGATCGAGGCGCCGATTCCCGGAGTCCGACTGAGCGCCGTCGATCCGGCACTCGGCTCCGGGGCGGCCGGCGGAGGTGCTCCGGCCGGAGGCGGGACGGCCCCCGCGGCGGCGACGGGCGGGTCGGCCGGCCACGTGTGGGGAAACTGCGGCTGCACGGGCCTGGAGTGGCTCCTGCTGCTTCTGCTCCGCGTCCGCCGCCGCGCTACCGCTTGACGGCCAGGACCGCGTCGACGACCGACCCGGTCTCCCGCGCCTGGACGTCGGCGAAGCCGGCCTCGAGCAGGATCGCGCGGTACTCGGCCGCGTTGCGCTCCTTGCCCTCGGTACAGACGAGCATATTGAGCGACTGCAGCTGGCCCTTGAGCGGCCCGCTCTTGTCGTCGTTGAGCAGCCGCTCGGCGATCAGGAGGCCGCCGCCCGAAGGCAGCCGCGCCTCGATCTTCGAGAGCAGGACCCTGATCTTGTCGGCCGACCAGTCGTGGAGGATGCGGCCGAGCGCGAAGAGGTCGGCTTCCGGCAGCGGGTCCTTGAAGAAATCGCCCGCGACGGTGTCGAGCCGCGCCTTGTCGGGCGACCGGTCGATAAACTCGCGCGCGACGGCGACGACGGGCGGCAGGTCGAAGATGGTGCCGCGGAGCTTCGGATGGCGGCGGACGGCCTCGATCGTGAGGTGGCCCGTGGCGCCGCCCAGATCGACGAGGTGCGTGAAGCGGCTCAGGTCGAACATCTCGACGACCCGCGGCGAGCTCAGCATGCCCATGCCGTGCATGCCCATGAGGAACGTGCGCTTGGCCTCATCGGATTTGAAGAAGTGCGCGAAGATGTCCCCCTTCAGCCCGTAGGTGGTCTCCCACAGGTGCGTGCCCTTGCGGATCGCGGTCTCGAGGTCGCCCCACATGCGGTAGCCGACGCGGTTGGAGTAGTCGATATAGCCGACCAGCGCGTTCGCGCTGGTGCGCACGAGGTAGGTCGACGCGGTCGCGTTATTCGCGTAGGTGCCGCCCTGCTTCGCCAGGAGTCCGCTGCCGACGCAGGCATCGAGAAGGCGCTCGGCGGCGTCGGCGTTCAGCGAAAGCTCCTTCGCGAGCTGGTCGGCGGTCGCGGCGCCCTGCTCCAGGCGCTCGAAGACGCCGAGCTCGAGGGCGGCGAACATCGCTTTGGAGCGGCGGAATCCGTCCAGCGACTCCAGCACCGGGGTCGGATCGGGGGCGGCGGTCATGACGAGGTTCTACCCCGCGTGACCGCGAAAGGACAGCAGAAGTTGCCCTAGAGCACCCGATGATGGGTGCTCGGGGGACGTTTGCGCAGGCTCGCCCCCGGGTTCTCGTCGGCGGACAACTCTTCCTCGTCCGCGTCCGCGCCGTCGACGCGACGTCGGATCATTCGCGCCAGCTTCTTCAGGTCGTCGAAGTCAGACGGCTTGACGCAATACGCGCGGATTCCCAGCCGCAGCGCCTCCTCGATGTCCTTCGAGGCCAGCGAGGACGTGAGCATCACCACGGGCAGCGGTCGCGTGTTGATGCGCGACCTCAGCCAGGAGAGGACCTCGAGGCCCGACCGGCGCGGCAGCTTGACGTCCAGGAGGAGCAGGCAGGGCGTCGGGTTTTCCTCGGTATTCTCGAAAGGCGGCGCGCTGGAAAGGTAGGCGACGGCCTCGTCACCGTCGGACAGGACCCGCAGCGGGCGTCGCAGCCCCGCTTTCTTCAAGGCCAGCTGAAGCAGCGCGGCAGCCGCCGGATCGTCTTCGATGAGCAGGATCGGCCGGTTCTGGTGCATCAATGCAGCTCCTCCAAGTTGACCGGCCGGTGCCGGACCATGGTTTAGGAGCCGCGGTCGCCGATCGTGTTATGGGTCCCCCGGGAACCTGGGGAGGCCAGGGCCGTGCCGGGTCACTTCTGCCGGCTGATGCGGGTCACGGCCAGGTAGGCGGAGGAGCGGACGCTCTTGTCCTCCCGGGGATCGCCCACGACTTCCAGAAGCTGCGGCAGCGCCGACTTCGCGGCCGGCCCGATGACGCCCAGG
>DASQOM010000228.1:0-11828 GCA_035644495.1 Planctomycetota bacterium
GTCGTGTCGCCGACCGGCGAGGAAGTCCGCCTGACGGCGCTGGAGAAAACGAAGTGAGGGCGCGCGACAATCCGTTCCGGTCGGAGCGGGTCCTGTCGGTCCGCTACCGGCCGCCCGCGGGGGGATGGGACGCGCTGCTCGCGCGCTTCGAGGCGCTGGGCCGCCGCGCGGCGATCGCGGGTCCGCATGGCTCCGGGAAGACGACCCTGCTCGAGGATCTCGCGCCGCGATTCCGCGCGCAGGGGCACGTCGTGCGGGAGCTGCGGCTCGACACCGACGCGCCCCGCTTCGATCCGGAGTTCCTCGAGACGTTCGTCGCGTTGCTCTCGCCGCGCGATCTGATCCTGCTCGACGGCGCCGAGCAGATGGGCCCGCTCGCATGGTTCGCGTTCAGGCGGCGGACCCGGACCGCGGCGGGGCTGCTGATCACGGTGCACCGTCCAGGCCGGCTCCCGACGCTGCTGGAGACGCGGACGTCGCCGGAGCTGCTGGCGTGCCTGGTCGAGGAGATCCTGGGGTCTCGCGGGAAGGATCTTCGGCCGGGGATCCCGGCGCTCTATGAGAAACACCGCGGCAATCTGCGGGAAGCGCTGCGGGAGCTCTATGAGGACTACGCGGCCGCAGTCTAGGATTTATCCCGCTCGCCGAGCTTGAAGACGAAGCGCACCCGCTTCGTCGTCAGATCGGGGCGGTGGTCGGCCGCGGCGGGCTGATACTTCCAGCGCGAGACGGTCGCCGTCACCGCGTGATCGAGCGACGAGCAGCCGGAGCTTTCGACGACACGCTGGACCGCGCACGTGCCGTCGGAGGCGATGAGGATCTCGACCAGGACGATGCCCTGGATGTTCTGCCGGCGCGCGTCGCTGGGATAGGCCGGCGCGGGGGTGTAGAGCTCGGTCGCCGCGCCGTCGCCGACGCCGGAGCCGCTGCCGTGGCCTTCACCGCCGGTGTTCCCGCCGCCGGAGCCGCCCCGCCCGCCGTCGCCGGCGGATTCGGCGCTGCCCGCGGGACCGTCCTTCTCGGTGCCGGGGCCGTCGTTCCCGTTGTCGCCGGCAGGAAGCTTCGTGCCGCGGTCGGCCGCCGGAGACCTCGACGTCAGCGGATCGGCCAGCGAGGGGGGCGTCGGCGGCGGAGGCACGTCGGAGGCGCCGACTGCGAATACGTCGAAAGGCAGGACCGGCGCGGGGAGTTCCTCCGAGCTCGCGTCGGGTGCGACGTCGTCGCTGACGCGGCCGTATTGAGCAGGATCGCCCACAAGTTCGCCGCTGACAAGCTCGTCGCTGTGGACAGTGGCTTCATGGGAGTCGGCCGCGCCGCCGCCGCCCGCGGCGCCGCCGCCGTGGCCGGCGCCGCTGCCGCCGCTGGAAGCGACGCCGAAGACGGAGAGAGCGGCGAGGGCGCCGACGAGGCCATGGAGAATGAGCGACAGCGCCCATCCGTTGAGGCGGGAGACCAGCAGTGCGAAGCCCTTCATGCCGGGAGGCTTCGGCGCAATCGGTTTGCCAGACGCCGCGGTCGGCGGGGCATTCAACTCTTTGAAATCCAGCATCTTAGAGGCATCACCGCAGGCGCGAGTTCCGCGCTGGCGGCTTTTTGAACTCCTGCTGATTATTCCTTATACAGATACGCTCGGGGAGAGCCAACAGATTTCTTTACTGCCTCCCTGAACCTTTGTCGTCCCGCCCCGTTCGTCTCCTCCAGGAATTGTTTTTTTTGGGGGCGACGATGAGCGAACAGGAACAGGTCGAAGACGTAGTCGTGACCGGACGGCCGGGCGTGCTCAGCAACGCGCCGTGGTGGATGGTGTCCGCGGGGATCCACATGGTTTTCCTGCTGGGAGCGACGCTGGTCGCGATCGAACAAAGCATCCGAATCGACGAGGAGCCCGTGCAGGTGCTGGTGTCCACGCAGCCGCCGCGGGTCCTGATCGACAAAATCGAAGACGGGCCGATGGGGAAGGTGACTCGGGACGGGCCGGCGATCAAGGATCCCGACACGAGCGCCGACAACACCCCGGACGTCTTTATTCCATTCGCCGAGATCGGCGACCATCGGGAAAGCGACGACAACGAGGACTATCACCGGATGAAGGGCGATTCGATGAAGTTCCTGTCGTACGTGCCGGGGCAGGCCGGCGGATTCCGTGGCCGCCAGCCCGGCAAGGATGCGGGCGCCTATGACACGATGGGCGTCGGGATCGGCGGCGGCGGGGGCGGCAAGCACGGCGGACCGTTCGGCGGCCGCAAGTGGATGAATCACGGAAAGCTCGGCCAGACCCGGGGGACGGAAGACGCGGTGCTGGCCGCGCTCAAGTGGCTGGCGCATCACCAGGGTCCGGACGGCGGCTGGGGCGCCGCGTCCTTCAACGGCCAGTGCGCGGGCGGGAAGTGCGGCGGCGACGGCGACGCGAGCTACGACACCGGCGTGACCGGTCTCTCGATCCTGGCCTTCCTCGGCGCGGGCTTCTCGCCGGTGTCGAGGGATGTGTTCCCCGACCCGATGGACGCGCAGCGAGTGCTCCGGTTCGGCGAGACGGTGAAGCGCGGCCTACAGTGGATGATCGCGCACCAGGACCCCGAGGGCTGCGTGGGCGAGCGCGGGACGAAGTACATGTACAACCACGCGGTCGCGGCGCTGGCGCTGTCGGAGGCGTACGGCATGACGGCGTCGAACGCGGTGCGCGAGCCGGCGCAGAAGGCGATCGACTTCCTGATCGCGGCGCAGAACCCCGGCAAGGCCTGGCGCTACAGTGCGAAGTGCGGCGACAACGACTCGTCCGTCAGCGGCTGGGCGGTGATGGCGCTCAAGTCCGCGGAGCTGTCGGATCTGGCCTTCCCGAAGGCGACGGCCTACGAGGGCGCGCTCGCCTGGTTCAACGAGGCGACGTCGAAGCGCGACGGCTACTTCCGCGTGGGCTATAACGCGCCGGACACGGGGAAGGTCTACGTCCCCGGTCACAATGAGATGTGGGACGACCATCCGGCGCTTTCGGCGGTGTCGGTGATGTCGCGGATCTTCATTCAGCGGAACAAGCGGGAGCCGGCGTTGACGGCGGTGAATCTGCTGGCGGGGGACCTGCCGGAGTGGAAGCAATACAAGGTCGACTTCTACTACTGGTACTACGCGTCGCTGGCGCTATTCCAGTACGACGGGCCCGAGGGTCCGATGTGGTCGAAGTGGAACGAGCCGATGAAGAACGCGATCGTGCCGCACCAGAAGGGCAAGGCGGACGGCTGCCGGATCGGCTCCTGGGATCCGCAGGACGACCGCTGGGGCTTCGAGGGCGGCCGCGTCTACGCGGCGGCGGTCAACGCGCTGACGCTGGAAGTGTACTACCGGTACGCGAACGTGTTCGGCGGAGGGGCCAGCGCGCCAAAGCATTAAGCATCAGGCCTAGGGCGTCAGGCATCGGCCGGAGCGGGCCCCGCAGGTCCCGTCTCCGGCCGGTGTGTTTTCCCATCGGCTGGGTAGGAAGAGAGGCTGCTCTTCGAAGGACTGCGCCTCGAGGAATCGGCCGCTTCTTGGCGTGATTTTCCTACCCTTTGCGTTCAAGTGCCGTAACCGGTCACCCGCATTAGCGTAGATATGTGCACATTCACGAAGCCGACTGGATGTCTTAAGGGAGGCTGCCATGGTTTCCGACGGACAGAACCTGATTCATGACCCTATGTTGGACCGGATGTCGTTCGATAGCAAAGTCGATAGTCCCCGGGGAGAGGGCCTCGGAAGGATTGAAGGTGTAGCACCGACAGAAACGAAGATCCATATTCCCACCTTCACCGGATACTTTGGTGAAATCGAGTTGAGAAGCGCAAAGGCCGACGACGTCGCTGCGCAAGTCAAGGAAGCCCTTGGAAGGACCAAAGTTTTGAGGTTGGTGCCGGGCTGGCATATTTCAGAACTGAGGACTTTTTACGATCGGCTTGTCGAGTTGATCGCGGACCCACTCGATATTGGAGAAGATTTCAAGGCCGGTGGCAGGCAAACGGGTGAAAAATGGCTGGAGATCCGTTACGATCAGGATATTCCGGATCTGGCCGCCTACCGGCACAGCAGGAATAAGCAACCCCTGCATACGGATGAATCTTATATTTCATCCCCTGCAGATGTGATGCTCTTCTATTCCGTCAACCGTGCCGCGCAAGGCGGCGCAACCTTGTTCGTGGATGTTGCCCAATTGGTTCAGCACCTCAAAGAGGTGGATGAGGATTTGTTTCAGGCCGTAACTCGTGAAGTGATCACCTATCGAAAATCCGATCAAGCACGAAGCGCCCGCATTATCGATATCAGCAGACTTGATCCGATCGTTAACTACAACTTCTACTGCATTGATCCGGCGGAGTCGGAGCATCATAAGAACATCAATAACAGGTTTTTCGTGTATCTCCGCGACTATGTGTTCGGATCCTACATGTGCACGGAGGTGGCTCTCAATCCGGGAGAAGCCGTCCTTTGGTGGGATCACTTCGTGATCCACGGCCGGAATTCCTTCTCCACCGCAAGATCCAACGACCGATTCATCTGGAAAACAGGCATGAAATGGCGCTAGGCCACAGGCTGTTCGGTCCTACCGGGGTCAAGGTTTCGCCGTTGACGCTGGGAACCATGCGTTTCTCGGAAAAGGGGCTCTCGGTATCCTCCGTCCGTTCCCTGATTTCATATGCATTTGAAGCGGGAGTCACCACGCATCACGTCTCCAACGAGTACCCGTCCTTCGAACTGTATCGGGAGGCATTGTCGACATTCCCAAAATCCTTCCGGGACAACCTTGTCATCATCGCCAAGCTCCCATTTCCCCATTTCAAGGACGTCGATCTCGATGTTTCGGTTTTCCGTCAACGGGTGGATCGGTATCTCGAATGGCTTGGGGTGGACAAAATAGACGTCGTGCAATGGTTGTTCCGATCCGAGCCTCCGGACGATTCCATCCGCATTCCCAGGTTGTCGGCATGCGCGGAGGACTTGAGGGGATGTTTCCGAGATTTGATCCGTTCCAGGAAGGTCGGGAATATCGCAGCCTTTCCCTATACCTGCGGGTTCTGGCGGCTATCCGCGAAACTCGGGCTGGTCGATTCCCAGGTCAACTATCTCAATCTAATCGAGACGGAGTATTCGGAGTTTCTGGAGGATTGCCATTTCATCGCGATCAGACCTCTGGCCGCCGGCAAGTTGAGTGGGAGAGGCGGCGGCATCGGCCCGGATCTGGCAGGAGCTCTTAAAGCTGCGTCGATTGAAGGAAATGATTTCCCTGAATCCTTGATGGGCATGGCCCTGAATTTCCCCCTGTGGCATCCGAACGTAGCAAGCGTCATCGTGGGGGCAAATTCATGCCGCGATCTTGGCGACGTCTTATCCTTGCTCAGACCCGAAGTCAACATCGGGCGCTTCAACAGAGCGCTTCGCCTGCTTCGCAGCCGACAACCGGTTCATGAGGTGCAGCGGGGTATGCCGGCTAATGAAACGCTTGGCAGTATTGGGGGCTAGCAGGTTCCAAGGATGTCATCCCGCGGAAGAGCTTCCGGATGATGCAGCCCTGAACGGGCTCAAAATCCGCGAGATGAAGTGACCCTGCAGGAAAGTTGGAACGAGCCGCTGGGGATCCCCGGACGATCACGTGGGTCGTCCTTTCGGAAATACCTTCCTGCCCAAATCCCTTAAATTGTGCTTATCGTCGACACCTCGTTCTCTACGAGCAGCCTTGCAACCCATAGTGCTTGAGCCGGGCCACCGCGCAAGGTAGCCTGCAGAAGATCCATGCCTGATTCCGCCGCGCGTCCGCTTCCAATCTCCGCGGCCGCGGGGTATGCCGCCGCGGTCGGGGCTTCGACGCTGGCGATCGAGCTGGTATGGATGCGGATCCTGTCGCTGACGTTCGGCAGCGCGAGCGTGGCGGCGGGGCTCGTCGTGGCCGCGCTCATGCTCGGCATGGCGATCGGCAGCGCGTGGGCCGGACGTAGACCGTCGACCTCCCTGGGCGCGGCGCTGCTGGCGCTCGCCGCCGCGGCCGCAATCAGTCCGCCGGTCGTCCGCGTCCTGGGATCGCTCGGACCGCTCGGCGTCGGCGCGGCCTCGCTCTTTATGATCGCCGCAAGCTTCCCCGGGGGCATGGTCGTGCCGCTGCTCGTCGCGCGCTGCGGCGGGCACGCAGGGGCCCTCTATGCGGCCAATACGCTGGGCTCCGCCGCGGCCGTCCTCGTCACCGGCTTCGTCCTCCTGCCGGCCCTCGGGAATCAGAAAACCCTGTGGGTCGCGTCCGCGCTGCTGGCCGTCGCGGGCGCGCTCCTGCTGCGGAACCGTTCGACGACGCCCGCCGCGACCGACGCCCCGCCCGCGCCCCTGAGTCCCGCCGGCAGGCGGATATTGATCGTCTATGGCCTCTCCGCGTTCGCCGCCATGGCGAGCGAGATCGGCTGGATGCGCGCGCTGGTGCTGTCCATCGGCTCGTCGACCTATGCCCATACCGTCGTCCTCGGCGTCTATATCCTCGGCCTGGGCGTCGGCAGCGCCGCCGCCGCCCGCTTCCTCGCCGCGCGGGCCTTCGGCGCCCTTCAGCTTCTGATCGCGCTGATCTGCCTCGGCGCCCTTTATCTGCTCGGGTATTTCCCGATGCTCCTCGGCCGGATCTTCCAGGATCGCGTTGCGTCCCTCGGGTCCTTCAGCGTGACGGCCCTGGCCGCCTCCGCGGTCGCGCTGCTCCCGCCGACGCTCCTGATCGGCGCCTGCTTTCCCGTCGCCGCGAAATGGCTGGAACGCCATGCGACGCCGGCGCGCGCGTCGGGACTGCTGCTCGCCGTCGCCACCGGCGCGTCGATGGCCGGCGCGCTCGTCGCGTCGTTCGTCTCGATCCCGATCTCCGGCGTCCAGGGCACGCTCACGATGGCCCTCTTCCTCCACGCCGTTGCGGGGTCCGTCGCGCTCTCCTACCTCGGCGAGCGCCGCCGGCTCTGGCCCGCGTTCGCCGCCGTCGCGATCCTCGCGCCGCTCTTCCTCCGCGCGCCGTGGAACGTGCTCCTCCTCCAGAGCGGGCCCTATATCTACGGCGACCTTCGCCCGGGCCGGGAGGATCCGCGCAAGGTGCTTTTCGCGAAGGACGACCGCGTCGCGTCCGTCGCCGTCCTCGAGCTGCCCGACGGCAACCGCCTGCTGCGCATCGACGGCAAGACCGACGCGTCGCTCAGCCAGATCGATCTCGTGACGCAGCTGCTCACGGCCCATCTCCCGATGGCGGTCCACGGGAACCCGCAGCGCGTCGCCGTCGTCGGCCTGGGCTCCGGGATGACGGTCGCCTCGTGCCTCAAGTACGATCCGAAGGAGCTGCATTGCATCGAGATCTCGCCCGCCGTGGTGCGCGCGTCGCGCTGCTTCAACGGCGAGACGGGCGGGCCGCTCGCCGATCCCCGCGTGAAGCTCCACGTCGCCGACGCGCGGAGCGTGATCGCGGGGTTCGACGGCACGCTCGACGTGATCCTGAACGAGCCGTCGAACCTCTGGATCGCGGGCATGGCGGGCCTCTTCACGGAGGAGTTCTACCGCTCGTGCGCGTCGCATCTCGCGGAGCGCGGCCTGATGGGGCAGTGGCTGCACGCGTACGGGGTGACGGACGACACGTTCCGCGACGCCGTCGCGACCTTTCAGAAAGTGTTCCCGCATGTCACGGTCTGGGAGATGTGGGTCTCGGGCGACTACCTGTTCATCGGGTCGAAGGAACCCCATCTGGTCGACGTGGCCGTCCTCGACCGCGCGCTGGCCCGCGTCGCCGTCGCGGACGACCTCAAGCGCATCGACGTCGCGACCTCCGCCGGGCTGCTCGGGGATCTCGTGGCGACGACGGAGGACCTGGGCGCGTTCGCGGGGGCGCGGATCCAGACGGACGACGGGCTGCACCTCGAGTTCCTGGCGCCTTTGGGCTTCTACGGCCGGAAGCGGATGCCGGCGCTGAGCTATCTGCCGCCGGTGAACGCCGCGAATCTCGGCCGCGTGGTGCGCGGGCGCGGCGTCGAATGGGCGGAGGCGCGGGACTTCCTGCGCCGCGGGATCCGCGCGGTGCTGGAGGAGAAGCCGATGGCGGAGCGGATGGAGCTGTTCCGGCAGGCGGTGCGGCGGTTTCCGGAGGACCGGCAGGCGCGGCTGATGCTCGAGGACCAGGTGGACCAGTGCCTTGCGAAGGGGGACTTCGCCCTCGTGCCGTTCGAGTCGCGGCAGTTCGTGGACGCCAGGCTGCGCCGGATCGCGTCGCTGAAGACGCAGTCGGCGCAGCCGGGGCTGCTCATCGAGGAGTACAAGCAGGTGCTGGCGGTGGCGCCCGGCAACGAGACCGCGCTCGCGGGGATCTCGGAGGCGCTGCTCGCGGCGGGCGCGGTCGCGGAGGCCGACGAGATGAGCGCGCAGGCGGTGGGAAAGCGGCCGGACTCGGCGCGGGCGCGGTTGATCCGGGGAAGGGTGCTCGACCAGCAGAAGAAGCACGAGGACGCGAAGGCCGAATGGATAGCGGCGCGGAAGCTCGCGCCCGACAGCGTCTACGGGAAGGAAGCCGACAAACTGCTGAAAGAGAAGTAAGCTTGGATCAGATGAATCGGGCTTTGATCTTCGCGATCCTGCTGGCGGGGTCCTGCGCGACCGCGGAGCCGGTCCCCGCGCCGGTCCACCGGCCCGGACTTGAGAACGCCCACTGGATCACCGGGAAGGTGATCTCGGGAGCGCAGCCGGAAGGCGACGAGGCCTTCCGGGAGCTCGCGGAGCTGGGCGTGAAGACGGTGATCAGCGTCGACGGCGCCAAACCCGACGTGGAGGCCGCCCGCCGGTTCGGAATCCGCACCGTCCACCTTCCCATCGGGTACGACGGAGTCCCGAAGGAGCGGACGCTGGAACTTGCCAAGGCGATCGAGGAACTCCCGGGTCCCGTCTATATGCACTGTCATCACGGGCAGCACCGCGGGCCCGCGGCGGCGGTCGTCGCCTGCGTCGTCGCCGGGCGTATGGACAACGCGCGCGCGGTCGAGACGATGAAGACGCTCGGGACGGGGGCGCAGTACGCCGGGCTCTGGGAGTCCGCGCGGACGGCGAGGAAGGCGGACGCCGCCGAGCTGCGCGATCTGCGGGTCGAATTCCGGGAAATCGCGCCGGTGCCTCCCCTGGCCGAGGCGATGGTCGGCCTCGACGGGGCGTTCGAGCACCTGCAGCTCTGCGCGAAGGCGGGCTGGACGAGACCCGCAGAGCATCCGGATGTCGACCCGGCGCATGAGGCGCTGAAGGTGCGGGAGATCGGCGTCGAGATCATGAGGACGGACGACTTCAAGACACGGTCGGGAGACTTCCAGGGCCGCATGGCGGCAATGCGGGCGGCGTCGGAACGCCTGGAGCTGCTTCTGAGGGCGGCCGCGTCCCGCGAGGAATCCGATCGTGCGCTCGCCGCCCTGAAACAGACCTGCGCGGACTGCCACAAACCCTACCGCAACGTCCGTCCCCGGTAGGGACCTACTTGTCGACGGCTTCCAGCTCGGCCATCGCGCTCCAGTACTCGGGCGAGTTGACGCCCGTGTCGATCGCCTTCTTGAAATGGGCCTTGGCCGCGGCCTTGTCCTTGGCGATCATCTTCTTCACACCGGCGTAGAACCCGGCATCGCAGATCTGATCCTTGCCGCCCGCCATATTGAGGAACTGATCCTCGGGCAGGTCGCCCGCGAGAAACGCGACGATCTGGCCGAACCAGTCCCCCTTGCGGCCGCGGTGCTCCTTCGCCGCATACTCCTTGAGCGCCTTGGTGGCGTCGGCCGCCTGGCCGGCGCGGGCTTTCACCAGCCAGATCCGCAGTTTCAGGGTGTCGGTGCGCAGTTCGCTCAGCCGGTTGAGCTCGTACGCTTTCTGGAAGTCCTCGCCGGCCTCCTTGTACGAGTGCCGGTCGTAGTTCGCGAAACCGCGGAAATAGTACGCCTCCGCATCCTTCGGGTTCACCTCGATCGCCTTGCTGAAGGTCAGCATCGCGCCGATCGGGTCGCCCTTCTTCATCTGCGAGTCGCCCTTGTACACATAGGCGGCCGAGCTGGAGGGCTTGATCTCGATCGCCTTCGTGTAGTCCGCGATCGCCTTGTCGTGGTCGCCCTTCGCCGCCTGCGCGTTGCCGCGGCCCAGATAGCCGTCGGCGTCCTGCGGCTTGAGGTCGATCGCCTTCGTGTAATCGGCGACGGCGCCGTCGTACTCCTTGCGGCCGACGCGCAGCAGGGCGCGGTTGAACCACGCGAGCGTATAGGTCGGATCGGCCTCGACGGCCTTGCTGAAGTCGGAGAGGGCGCCCGCCTCGTTGTTCGTGTACGTGCGCAGCATGCCGCGGCCGAACCAGGCCCTGGCGAATTTGGGGTCGCTCTCGACGGCCTTCGTGTAGTCGGCCTCCGCCTCGGGGAGCAGGCCCTTGTTGGCGCGGATCTGGCCGCGTCCGAACAGCGCGGGCGCGCAACGGGGGTCGAGGTCGATCGCGCGGTTGTAGTCGGCGAGCGCGCCGGCGATGTCGCGCTCCCGGTATTTGATGTCCGCCGCGCGGGCCAGCGTCTCCGCATCCTGCGGAACGGCGGCGAGGATCAACAGCGCTAGAACAAGCATCGAGGAAACCCCCTTCGGAATCCGGGAATTGTAACGAAGTGCAGACGATTCCGCGACGCAGAAACGTTTAGTCTTAGCAGTTGACGGGATCGGCGGCGTGCCTTAGAAGGGGTGTCCGTCCGCGGGCGGGGGACGGGCA
This sequence comes from Planctomycetota bacterium, assembly GCA_035644495.1. Classification (GTDB taxonomy): domain Bacteria; phylum Planctomycetota; class MHYJ01; order MHYJ01; family JACPRB01; genus JACQFK01. The sequence continues at coordinate 10,733 of DASQOM010000228.1, forward strand.
GGATCAGGGGGTTTCCCGGCGATGTGGATCGTCCGACTGGCGCTCCGGCGGCCTTACACCTTCGTCGTCGCCGCCCTCATCGTCCTCCTCGTCGGCCTCCTCTGCATCGTCTCGATGCCGAAGGACATCCTCCCCGACATCGACATCCCCGTCGTCAGCGTGATCTGGACCTACTCGGGCATGTCGCCCGACGAGATCGAAAAGCGCGTCGTCACGATCAGCGAACGCGCGTTCACCGGCAACGTGAACGACATCGAGCACATCGAGTCGCAGTCCATGTACGGCCTGTCCCACATCAAGGTCTTCTTCTACCCGAACGCGAAGATCGAGGCGGCCGTCGCGCAGACGAGCGCGATCTGCCAGACCCTGCTGCGCATCTTCCCTCCCGGGATGAATGCGCCCTTCATCCTCCGCTACAGCGCCTCGAACGTCCCCGTCGTCCAGATGAGCGTCTCCAGCGAGACGCTCTCGGAGCAGGAGATCTTCGACTACGGCTTCAACTTCGTCCGCACGCAGCTCTTCGCCGTGCAGGGCGCGACGGTGCCGACCCCCTTCGGCGGCAAGCCCCGGCAGATCATGGTCGACATCGACCCGGTCAAGCTGACCGCCCAGGGCCTCTCCGCGCGCGACATCTCCGAGGCGGTCAACCTCCAGAACCTGATCCTGCCCGCGGGCAGCGTGAAGCTGGGCGAGCGCGAGTACAACGTGCGGCTCAACAGCAGCCCCGAGGTCGTCGATGCGCTCAACAATCTTCCCGTCCGGCAGGTGGGCGGGGCGACCGTGCTCCTGCGCGACGTCGCCCAGGTGCGCGACGGCTACGAGGTGCAGACCAACATCGTCCGCGAGAACGGGAAGCGCTCGACGCTGCTGACCGTGCTCAAGAACGGCGGCGCGTCCACGCTCGATGTCGTCAAGCGGCTCTTCGCCGAGCTGCCGCGGGTGAAGTCGACGCTGCCCGAGTCGCTGAGGATCCGCACGCTGTTCGACCAGTCGGTCTTCGTCGAGGCTTCGCTGAACGGCGTGCTCGTGGAGGGCACGATCGCCGCCGCGCTGACCGGCCTCATGATCCTGCTCTTCCTGGGCAGCTGGCGCAGCA
>DASQOM010000229.1:0-13858 GCA_035644495.1 Planctomycetota bacterium
CCCGGCTGCACCCAGGTGCCCTGGTGCTCCGCGGGGAGGAAGTCCGACGCCCAGGCCTGCATCCCCGCATAGGGGGTATAAGGGGCGAGGACGAGGAACGACGGCAGGTTGCGGTTCTCCGTGCCCAGCCCGTAGCTGATCCACGAGCCCATGCTCGGCCGCGCCACCGTGAACGAGCCCGTATGGAGTCCGAGCGTCGCGTTGAAGTGGTTCGAGTGCGACGTGTGCATGGAGCGGATGAGCGCGACGTCGTCGATGCGCTTCGCCGTCTCGGGGAAGAGGCCGCTGACCTCCGTGCCCGACTCGCCGTATTTCGCGTAGGTCCAGCCCGGACGCTTCAGGAAGATGCGCTCGTAGCCCGGGCGGTTCTTGATCTCGGGATGATCGGCCTTGATCTCCTTCCCATGATCCGCAAAGAGGCGCGGCTTGGGGTCGAAGGAGTCGATGTGCGAGACGCCGCCGCTCATATAGAGCATGATGACGCGCTTCGCCCGGCCCGCGAACTGCGGCGGCCGCGGCGACAGCGGATCGACGCGCGTCGCGGCGTCGTCGGCCAGCAGGCGCGCGACGAGCCCGGGCAGCAGGGCCGAGCCCGCGGCCAGGGAACGGACGAATGAGCGGCGGGAGCAGTCGCAGTCGGCCATAAGGTCAGTCCAGGAAAAGGAACTCGTTCGACGCCAGGAGCGTGCGGACATAGGTCGCCCAGACCGCGGTCTCCGATTTCAGCTCCGCCCCGCACGCGGCGACGAAGCCGTCGGCCGAGCGCAGCTCGGACGCGGTCGCCGAGCGCTGGAAGCAGAGCCGGTGCGCGGCCTCGACCCGGCGTTCGCGCGGCAGGGCGAGCAGCCCCTTGGCGACCGCTTCCGCGCGCGCGTGGAAGAAGGGGTCGTTCATGAAGTAGAGCGCTTGCGTCGGCACCGTGCTCACGTCGCGTCGCGCGGTGCTTGCGTTGGTGTCGGGCCCGTCGAAGAGCGCGAGGAACGGATGGCGCTGGATGCGCTGAGTCATCAGGTACACGCTGCGCTTCGGCGATTCGTAGACCGCCTTGAACGGGTTGTGCTGGGTGAAGTTCCAGCTGCCTTCGGGCGGGAAGGGATGCCCCCGGCCCGGCGTCCGGTCGAGTTCGCCGCTGACCGCCAGCAGGGAGTCGCGGATCTCCTCCGCGTCGAGACGCCGCCGCGGGAAGCCGGAGCGGGAGGAGTAGGCGCCCGTCGTGTTGGCGACCGGCGTCGCGTCCGAGGCCTGCTGGTAGGCCGCGCTCATCAGGATCAGCCGGTGCATCGCCTTCATGCTCCAGCCGGAGTCGCGGAAGCGCACCGCGAGGAAGTCGAGCAGCTCGCGGTCCGACGGCGCCGCGCCGCGCGTGCCGAAGTCGCTCGGCGTTTCGACGATGCCCCGCCCGAAGTGACCCTGCCAGATCCGGTTGACCATGACGCGCGCGGTCAGGGGATTGGCGGGGTCGCTGAGCCAGGCCGCGAGATCCAGTCGACCGCTGGCCTTCGCATCGGAAATCTTCTGGCCGCCCAGGAGCTCCAGATTGCGCCGCGGGGCCGTCTCGCCGGGCTGGTCGGGCTCGCCGCGAAGCTGGATGGGGACATCGGCGGCCTTGCCCTCGGCCACCGCATAGGCGAAGTCCGGCGGCGGGATCACGCGCGCGGCCTCCTCGCGCTTCCGTTTCGAGTCGGCGAGCCAGGCGGGAAGCTCGCCCGGATCCGGCACCGCCGCGATCTCGGCGGTCAGGCGTTTCACCTCGGCCTCGAGCCGCGCGAGCTCGTCGCGCCGGGGCTTCAGCGCCACCTCGACGCCGGCCGCGGGGGCGAGCGGGACCAGGTCGCGCGGCTGCTGCTTCGGCTCGCAGCCGGGGAAGGGGAAGCGCGTCGACGCAAGGATGCCGAAGAGGCCGTAGTAGTCGCGGGTCGTGATCGGATCGTACTTGTGGTTGTGGCAGCGGGCGCAGCCGATCGTCAGGCCGAGCACCGACTTGCCCATCGTGTCGAGGATGTCCTCGTACGTGAGATGCATGTCCTTGTCGGTGTCGTGACCGAAGCGCCGGGCGACGGCGAGAAAGCCCGTCGCGGTGACCAGCTCCCCGCGGCGTTCCGGCGGAGCCTCCTTCGCCAGCAGGTCGCCCGCGATCTGCTCGCGGAGGAATTGATCGTAGGGCTTGTCGGCGTTGAAGGCGTCGATGACGTAGTTGCGATAGCGCCACGCGTGGGGCGCGGGGTGGTCGGAGTTTTCGCCCGCGGTGTCGGCGTACCGGACGATGTCCAGCCATTTGCGGCCCCACCGCTCGCCGTAGGCCGGCGACGCGAGCAGCCGGTCGAGGACTTTCGGGAACGCGTCGGGCGAGTCGTCGGCCGCGAAGCGGTCGGCCTCGTCGGCCGTCGGGGGCAGCCCCGTGAGGTCGTAGGTAGCGCGGCGCAGCAGCGTGCGGCGGTCGGCCGCGGGGCCGGAGGGGCCGAGGCGCGAGTCGATCGACGTCCGCGGATCCGGAACCCCCGGCGGCTCGAAGGCCCAGTGCTTCGATCGGGACGCGGAGGCGTCGGCGGGGAAGGGCGCGCCGGCGCGGATCCAGGCCGCGAGGTCCTCGAGGACCGCGTCGGGCAGCTTCTTCGCGGCCTTCTTCGGAGGCATGACGAGGTCGGGGTCGGTCTGCCTCACGGCCTTCATCAGCAGGCTCTTGTCGGGATCGCCGGCGACGACGACCGCGCCGGAGTCGCCGCCCTTCTGAAGGCCGGCGCGCGAGTCGAGGCGGAGTCCGCCCTTCTGCTTTTCGGGTCCGTGGCAGGGGACGCAGCTCGCGTGGAGGACGGGGCGGACCTTCTTCTCGAAATGCTCGACGGCCGGCTCCTGGGCCGCTGCGGCGAGAAGGAAGACGAGGGAATGCATCATGGGACGATCCGGCCACCCGCTCCGCGAACGGTATACCGTATACCATACGCGCGACACGGACCCCAAAGGCCGGCGCCGACGAATTTTACACCGCCCCCCGCACGATCGCCGGACGGCCGGCGTATCAGAGATAAAGTGGTCTGACCACTTTACGATGAGGACCCTGACGCCGACCGCCCCGACCCTCGACCCGGCCGCCGCCGCCCGCCCCGCGGGAGCGCGCGACCGCATCGTCCTGTTCTCCGCGCTCCTCGCGGTGCTCACCTACGTCGACCGCGTCTGCATCTCGAAGGCCGAACCGTACCTGTCCGCAAAGTTCCATCTGACCGACGAGCAGATGGGCTGGGTCTTCGCCGCCTTCTCGCTCGGGTATGCGCTCTTCGAAGTGCCGGGCGGCTGGCTGGGCGACCGCGTCGGACCCCGGCGCGTGCTCACGCGGATCGTCCTCTGGTGGAGCGTCTTCACCGCCGCCACCGGGTGGGCCTGGAATTTCGGCTCGCTGCTGGCGATCCGCTTCCTGTTCGGCGCGGGCGAGGCGGGCTGCTTCCCGAACCTGACGAAAGCCCTCCGAACCCGGCTGCCGGAGCCCGCGCGCGTGCGGGCCCAGAGCATTCTCTGGCTGAGCGCCCGCTGGGGCGGGGCGCTCACGCCGCTGATCGTCACCGTGATCCTGGAATCCGGCGTCATCTCGTGGCGCGGCCTCCTGCTGTTCTTCGGCTCGCTCGGCGTCGTCTGGGCCCTGCTGTTCCTGCGCGGGACCCGCGACGAGACCCCCTCGGCCCCCGCAGAGGCGGCCGTCGCCGTTCCCTGGAAGCCGATGCTGCGCTCGCGGACCGTGGGCCTGCTCTGCCTGCAATACATGTGCCTCAACTACGCGTGGTTCTTCTACGTCACCTGGCTGCCGAGGTACCTCATCGAAGTGCTGGGCGTCGACGGGAGGAAGGCGGCTCTGCTGAACGCCCTCCCGCTCTTCTTCGGCGGGATCGGCTGCCTCGTCTGCGGCGCGCTCGCGCCCCGGATCGCGGCGTGGACAGGGAACACCCGGACCGCGCGCCGCCTCCTCGCCTGCGCCGGATACGGCTTCGCCGCCGCGCTGCTCCTCGTCTCGGTCTCGCTCCGCGATCCGCTCTGGGCCATGATCGCGATGGGGCTCGCCAGCTTCGCCAACGACTTCGTCATGCCCGTCAGCTGGACCGCCTGCATGGACGTCGGCGGCCGCCACACCGGGACGCTGTCCGGCCTGATGAACATGCTCGGCGCGCTCGTCGCCGGCCTGGCGTCGATCGTCTCGGGCAAGCTTCACGACGTCACCGGCAGCTGGACGCCGACCTTCTATCTCTCGGCCGGCGCCTATGCCCTCGGATTCCTGTGCTGGCTGTTCCTGGACCCCGTCACGCCCCTTAAGGACGAGTCCGCATGACGACGCGATCGGTCGTGAACGCCGAGCAGCTCGACTTCGACACTCCGGGCCGCCGCGACTACCACGTCAAACTGGAGCATACGACGATCTGGGCCCACCATCTGATCCCGATTACCGTGATCGTCGGACCGAACGCGAAACCCGGACGCGGCCTCGTCGCGATCGGCTCGACGCACGGCGACGAGCTCGAGGGCCCCGTCGCGGTGAAGCATCTGCTCCGGGAGATCCGGACCGACGACGTGCCGGGCCGCATCATCCTGATCCCGGTCCTCAACCCGATGGCCTTCAAGGCGAACCGCCGGGAGACGCCCGACGACGGCGTCAATTTCAATCGCGCGTTCCCCGGCGATCCGAAAGGCAGCGTGACGGTCCGGCTCGCCGACATGGTCACGCGCTTCATCTTCCCGCAGGTCCACGTCGTGCTCGACATCCACGCCGGGGGGGAAGCGGCGCGCTTTCCGGCCACCTCGAACGTGCACCTCATGAAGGACCCCGTCCAGCGGAAGGCGATGGAGGAGACGGCGCGGGGCTTCGGGACGAAATTCATCATGCAGTACCAGAACGTGACGCCGGGTCTTCTGACGGGCCTCGCCGAAGATCTCGGCAAGATCTCGGTCGACACCGAGATGGGCTGGGGCCGCGCGGTGCAGGCGGCGGGCGTGTCGATGTCGCGCCAAGGCGTGCTCACCCCGGCCGTCCGCCAGGGGCAGCTGCGCGGAGACCCGCCGGCGAACCGGCATTATGCGCCGTCCGAACAGCGGCTGGTCGACACCTCGCATCCCGATTCCCACCGGCTCGCGGCGTTCGAGGGGCACTTCGAGCCGCTGGTCGGGCTCGGGCAGGCGGTGAAGACGGGCCGGCGCGTCGGGTGGCTGCACGACTTCAACCGGCTCGACGATCCGCCGATGGAACTGCCGGCGCCGCACGACGGAGACATCCTCGGTCAGGCCTGGGGCGCGAAGGTGATCCAGGGCCAGGGGATCACGCAGGTGGGGAAGCCCGTCGAGTGGGCGAGATAAGAGGGGACGCATGAAGATTCGCGAGATCCGCGCCGTCGGCCTCCGGGGCGCCACCCCGGAAGGCGGGTGGACCACCGAGCTCAAGCCCGACACCTGCGTCCATACGCTCGTCGCCGTGCACACGGACGAGGGCGTGACCGGCGTCGGCAGCGTCTTCACGAGCGACGACCTGGTGCGCGCGTCGCTCGCCCTTCTCGAGCCCCTGGCGCGCGGCGAGAACGCGCTGGAGCCGGAGCGCGTCAGCGAGAAGCTGCACCAGAACACCTTCTGGCAGGGCCGCGGCGGCTCGATCACGCACACGATCAGCGGCATCGACATCGCCTTGTGGGACATCCTCGGCAAGGCGACGAAGCAGCCCGTCGGCCGTCTGCTCGGCGGACGCTACCGCGACCGCGTCCGGCCCTATGCCTCGCTCCTGATGACCGAGCCCGGCCCGCTGGCGGAGAGCCTGCTCGGGCTCAAGGCGCAGGGCTTCCGCGCGTTCAAGATCGGCTGGGGGCCGTTCGGACGGCGCGATGCCGCCACCGACGAGGCCATCGTCCGCGCCGCGCGCAAGGCGGTGGGCGACGGCAACCCGCTCATGGTCGACGCCGGCGGCAGCGACGCCTACTGGACGCAGGGCTACAAATGGGCGCTGCGGACCGCGCAGATGCTCGCGGACCACGACGTCGACTGGTTCGAGGAGCCGCTCAGCCCCGACGCGATCGAGGACTTCATCCAGCTGCGCCGGGCGGCCCCGCTGCCGATCACCGGGGGAGAGACGCTGACGAGACGACAGTCGTTCCGGCCCTGGCTGGAGCAGGGGGCCTTCGACATCGTCCAGCCCGACGTCACCAAGGTCGGCGGCATCAGCGAGGAGCGGCAGATCGCGCGGATGGCAGTCGAGCACGGGGTGAAGTTCATCCCGCACGGCTGGAACACCGCGGTCGGCCTCGCCGCCGACCTGCATCTCGCGTCCGCGTTTCCCGGGACGGACCTGGTCGAGTACAAGACCGGGTCCCCCTATATCGACGAGATCGCCGCCGGCGGGTGGAAGCTCGACGGCGACGGCATGCTGGCGATCCCCGACCGTCCCGGGCTGGGACTCGCGATCGACCCCGAGGCGCTCAAACGCTACAGCAAGGGAGAGAAACTGCTCTAGAAGTGTAGAGTAGGAGTCTTGAGAAACGGGCTCCCTATGAAAAACTCCCTGGCGTCCCTCGTCCTGGTCCTGGCCCTGCCGCTCGCGGCGCAGGAATCGCGGCCGCCCGAAACGACGGCCCGCGGCTTCAAGCTGCCGGAAGGATTCTCGGCGACGCTCTTCGCGGGCGAACCCGACGTCCGCCAGCCGATCAGCTTCTGCATCGACGACCGCGGCCGCGTCTGGGTCCTCGAAGGCAACACCTATCCCGCGTGGAAGGCGCCGTCGCCCGAGAAGGATCGCATCCTGATCTTCGAGGATACGGACGGCGACGGGCACTTCGACAGCCGGAAGGTCTTCTATGAAGGCCTGGTCTTTGCGACCGGCATCGAGTTCGGCTTCGGCGGCGTCTGGGTCGTCGCGCCGCCCAGCCTGCTCTTCTTCAAGCTCGATGCGGGCGGCGACCGTCCCGCCGGGGAGCCCGAGATCCTGCTCGACGGCTTCGGCTCCCAGGGCGGCCATAATGTCGCGAACGGTTTCACGTGGGGCCCGGACGGCTGGCTCTACGGCGGCCACGGGCGGACGTCGATCTCGGACCTCGGCCCCCCCGGGACGCCCGCCGGGCAGCGGGTGCACTTCGACGGCGGCGTGTGGCGTTATCATCCGACGCGCCGGATCTTCGAGGCGTTCGCCGACGGGGCGACGAATCCCTGGGGCGTGGCCTTCGACGAGCGCGGCCAGATGCTCGTCTCGAACTGCGTGAACGCGCATCTCTTCCACGTCATCCAGGGCGCGCACTACGAGCCGTCGCGCGAGCGGCCGTCGAGCCGCTACGCCTATAAGAGGATCGAGACCATCGCGGACCATCTCCACTTCGGCAACTCGATCCGCGGCGACGGGAACAACGCGCTGGGCGGCGGCCACGCTCACTCCGGCGCCCTCGTCTATCTGGGCGACAGCTGGCCCGACCAGTATCGCGGGACCTTTTTCACGAGCAACCTCCACGGCCATCGCCTCAACAACGACCTCCCGCGACGGAAGGGGTCGGGCTTCGTCGCGTCGCACGGCCCGGACCTCCTTCTCTCCGACGACCCGATGTTCACGGGGCTGCTGCTCCAGACCGGGCCGGACGGGTCGGTGTTCGTGAGCGACTGGTACGACCGCGGCGAGTGCCACACGCGGGACAACCCCGACCGGGGCAGCGGCCGCATCTACAAGGTCGCCTATGGGAAGCCGGCGCCGGCGCATCCGGATCTGGCGAAGCTCGGCGACGACGAGCTCGTGAAGCTGCAGCTGCACAAGAACGAATGGTATGTCACGCATTCGAGGCGCCTGCTCCAGGAGCGCGGCCCGAAAGCGGCCGTCCATGAGGCGTTGCGGGCGATCCTGCGCGAGAACTCCGATCCGCTGCGCCGGCTGCGCGCCGTCTGGGCGCTCCACGTCACCGGCGGACTCGACGCGGCCGCGCGGCTCGCGCTGCTCGATCACGCCGACGAGGATATCCGCGCGTGGACGATCCAGATGGCGCTCGAGACCCGCGATCCCGACGCCGCGACTCTCGCCAGGCTCGCGGCGATGGCGGTCTCGGATCCGTCTCCGGTGGTGCGCCTTTATCTCGCCGCCGGCATCCGCCGCCTTCCCGCGGTGCGGCGCGTCGGCGTCCTCAAGGGCCTCGTGAGCCATGCGGAGGACATCGACGATCCCAATATCCCGCTGGTGACCTGGTACGCGGCGGAGGGGCTGGCGGTCGCGGACATGCCGTCGGCCGTGGGCCTGCTCAAGACATCGAAGATCCCCGTGATCCGCGAGTTCATGGCACGCCGCATCGCCGCGCTGGGCACAGACCGGCCGATCCTGAACGTCGCCTCGCTGGGCGCGACGGGCGACGGCGCGACGGACGACTCGCCGGCATTCCAGAAGGCGATCGACCAGCTCGCCGCGACGGGCGGACGCATCCTCGTCCCGTGGGGCGTCGCGGCGTACCGGATCGCGAAGCCGCTCTCGGTGACGTCGGACCATCTCGAATTCTGGGGCCCGGGCGCGAAGCTGCAGTTCGTCGGCGACGGCTCGTTGACGGCCGATCAGGCCCGCGACTTCTCGATGCGCGGCCTGCGCTTCGAGGGCGGCGCGGGCCCGGTGCTCCGGCTGCGCGGCATCGACGGCGTGGTCCTCGAGGATGTGCAAGGGAAGGGCGGGATGTCCATCACGAGCTCGGGGAGCGTGACGGTGACGTCGTGCCGCTTCGACGCGCTGGAGCTGGCGATGGCCGCGACGGGCGGAGCCTCGGCGAAGCTGCGCGGGGTGACGGTCGAGAAGACCTACCGTGCGACGGGCGACCTGAACGGGGTCCAGCTCGACGGTTGCAAGCTGCCTTCGAAATAGAACCGATGATCAACCGCCGCGAGTTCATGGCCGGCGCCGCCGTTGCGGCCGGGCTCGCGGGCCTGGGGGGCTGCGCCTCCGCTCCCTCGGCGAACCCTCCGGCGCCGTTCGACGTCTGGAACCTCCACTGCCACCTCTATGGTCTTCCCGGAACGACGGGCGAGGAGAAGGTCGCCAACACGCTGAAGATCGCCGACCGCCTGGGCATCCACCGCCTCATCTTCTATATGGGGATGGAGGTCGGCTCGGCCAACCCGACACCCGAGGCGCTGCGGCGCTACAACGACGAGTGCATGGCCGCGATCAAGCCCTTCCATCCGCGCGTCCTCGGCTTCGTCTACCTGAATCCCGAGCACGTCGACTTCTGCCTGGCGGAGTTCGACCGCTGCGTGAAGAACGGGCCGCTGGTGGGCGTGAAGCTCTGGGTGGCCCGGCATTGCAATCTGCCGGAGCTCGACTCCCTGGTGCGGCGGGCGACGGAACTCCAGGCCCCGATCTACCAGCACACGTGGATGAACAACCTCGGCAACAAGCCGGGGGAGTCGACGCCCCAGGACCTCGTCGAGCTCGCCGCGCGGCATCCGGACGCCGCGCTGATCTGCGGCCACGCGGGCGGCGACTGGGAGCGCGGCATCCGCATCATCCGGGCCTCGAAGAACGTCCGTCTCGAGCTCGCGGGCTTCGACCCGGCCGCGGGCGTCGCGGAAATGGCGGTGCGCGAGCTGGGCCCGGAGCGGCTCATCTACGGCAGCGACACCGGCGGCCGCAGCTTCGCGTCCCAGATAGCGAAGGTCCTCGGCGCGGACATCTCCGATGACGCCCGGCGGCTCACGCTCGGCGGCAACCTCAGGCGGATGCTCCAGCCGATCCTCGACGCCAAGGGGATCCGGCCATGATCGTCGACGTCGGCGTCAACCTGTCCCGCTGGCCCTTCCGCCGACTGCGCGGGGATGAGCCCGGGCAATTGCCTGCGATGCTCCTGGAGCGGGGAGTCGGCCAGGCCTGGGCGGGGAGCTTCGACGGAATGCTCCATATGGACATCGCGGGCGTGAATGAACGCCTGGCGTCGGAGTGCCGGCGCGGCGGCGCGGGCATCCTGATCCCGTTCGGCTCGGTCCATCCCAAGCTGCCGGACTGGGAGGAGGACCTGCGCCGCTGCGCCGAGGACCACCGGATGCCCGGCATCCGGCTGCATCCGAACTATCACGGGTATACGCTCGACGATCCGGACTTCGCGCGGCTCCTCAAGGAGGCGGCGGCACGCCGGCTGGCCGTGCAGCTGGTGCTGAAGATGGAGGACGAGCGCGTCCAGCATCCGCTGCTGCGGGTGCCGCCGGTCGATGCGTCGCCGCTGCTGGGCGTCATCGCCGGCATCCCGGGCCTGCGGCTGATGATCCTGAACGGACCCGGACGGCTGTCGAAGGACGCGGTCGTGAAGCTGGCGGCCGCCGGCGTCCATTTCGATTTCGCGATGCACGAAGGCATCACCGGCGTGGCCAGACTGATCGAGCAGATCGGCGCCGAACGCGTCGTCTTCGGCTCGCACTTTCCCTTCTTCACCTGGGAGTCGGCCCGGCTCAAGGTCCAGGAGTCGGGCCTCGATGCAAACACAACCGAGCGGATCCTGTCGCAAAACGCCCTTCGGTTCCTGTCGAGATAAGGGAGGAGTCATGCGCATCCTGATGCTGACCCTGGCCGCGCTGGCGGTCGCTGCCGGACCGGACAACGGCCTCGAGCCCTGGTCGTCGCGCACGCACCCGGGCGACGCGCCCAAGCGACGCGTCGAGGACATCAGCGCGGCGAAGCACGCCTACACCGTGGTCCAGGGCGGGACCATGGACGGCACGAACTGCCGCTCGCCGATCGGCGTCGGCATGGGATCCTGGCCGGCGCTCGAACAGACCTGGGAGTCGAACCGCTCGGTGCGCCTGGAGAACGTGGGCGACGCCGACGTCGTCAATCCGTGGCTGTCGAACGGCCGCAACTCGTTCCGCACGCTGGGAGAGATCGCGGCGGCGGCGATCACGCCGGGGATGAGCGACGCGGAGAAGGCGAAAGCGCTCTGGTTCCAGGAGATCCGCCACCGCCTGCACTTCGGCGGCGACAACAACGACCTGGGCGACCCCGTGAAGGTCTTCAACGTGTACGGCCACAACACGTGCGGGAACGACTCCATCTGCGTGGCCGGCCTCTGGAAGAAGTCGGGATTGAAGGTTTCCCCCGCGCGTCTGGTCGGCCACTGCGTGACGCAGGTCTACTACGACAATGCGTGGCACGTGTTCGACGGCGACATGCACTCGATGTACCTGCTGCGCGACTGCAAGACGGTCGCGGGCGAGCAGGACCTGGTTCGCGACCACGATCTCATCCGGCGCTCGCACACGCAGGGGATCCTGAAGCCGGACCTCCGCGGCGACGACGAGTGGGAGTCGTCGATCTATGTCTTCGAAGGCGACGTGCGCGGCGACCGGAACTGCGCGGACGGCACGAGCATGAACATGACCCTGCGCCCCGGGGAGGCGATCACCTGGCGCTGGGGCCGCCTGAATCCCGTCAAGCATCATGGGGGTCAGAAGCCGCAGTATCCCGACACGGTCTGCAACGGCCTCTGGGAGTACCAGCCCGATTTCTCCAAGGACGCGTGGCGCAAGGGGGCGGTCGTCGACGGCGACGCGATCGTCTGGACGATGAAGAGCCCCTATGTGTTCGTTGGCGGTCGTCTGGAGACGGACGCTTCCGCGACGTGGTCGATCTCGTTCGACGGAAAGAGCTGGGAGCCCGCGGGAGCGGAGCTCGACAAGTTCTTCCCGCCGGAAGGCGCGGCGAGGTACGAGTACAAGCTGCGCTGCGAGCTGCCTCCGGGTACGACGCCGCAGCGCCTGAAGATCGTCAACGATCTCCAGATGGCGCCGCTCACGCTGCCCGGGATGATGGTCGGATCGAACGAGTTCGTCTATACGGACCAGTCCCCCGGCGCGAGGAAGGTGCGGATCACCCACGACTGGGTGGAGTGCTCCGCCTCGAGGCCGCCGGAGGCGCCGCCCTCGGCGATCAGCCCCGCGGACGGCAGCGAGCAGAAGGGGACGGCCGTCGTCTTCCGCTGGACGGCGCCGAAGGATGCCGACGGCGACGCGATCGCGGACTATCAGTTCGAGCTCTCCGAGCGCGCGGACCTGCGCTGGCCGCTGTCGACCAACTTCTACAAGCTGATCTCGAAGACGGCGGACAAGGGCAAGGCGCAGTACACGTTGCCCTTCACCGGGCTGCTCGCGCCCGACACGAAGTACTACTGGCGCGTGAAGGCCAAAGACGCGAAGGGCGTCTGGGGCCCCTGGAGCAAGGTCTGGAACTTCACCCCGCGCGCGCCGTCGCCGGTCGACTTGCCGACGCTCGATCCGGCCACCGGCGTGCTTCGCTGGAAAGCCGGGACCGCGGGACGCAAGCCCGCGAAGTTCCGCGTCTACGGCAGCGACGAAAAGGGGTTCTCGGTCAGCGACGAGCCCTATAAGGTCACGGTCGGGATTTCGAAGGAGTTGCCGCCGACTTTCGCGGCGAACTTCGTCACGGAGACCTCCGCGACGGAGCTGGGGGTCGTCGGCGGGGACGTCGCGCTGCCCAACGCCAATCGCGCGTTCTACCGGGTGGTCGCGGTGGACGACGACGGCAATCGCAGCGGTCCGTCGGACTACGCGTCGGCACCGCGGCCGTTCCTCTCGTCGAAGCCCGTGACGCGGGCGAAGGCCGGCGTCGAATACAGGTATCCGTTGTCGGCCATCCGGTCGATCGGCGATCTCCGGACACGGGTGATCGACGGCCGCGAAGTTATGAACTTCTGGGACATCGAGCGCCTGAAGTTTTCGGTTCAGAGCGGTCCGGCCTGGCTCAAAATCGACGAGAAGACCGGCCTGCTGTCGGGTCTCCCCTCCGGCGCGAGGAACTGCGAGGTGGTCGTCGCCGCGGCGATCGAGAGCGAGGCCCGCGTCCTCGAAGAGAAGCAGCTGGTCTGGGGCGTGGAGAAAGTCGTCTCGAGCGCGCCCCGGCAGTCGGCGCCGGCCACGCAGAAATTCACGATCGAGGTGGAGTGATGATCCGCCCGCTGGCCGTCCTGCTGCTCGCCGCGAGCTCGGTTCTGGAACAGGCGGCGAATAAAGCGACGCCGAAGAAGGCTGCGGATCCCAAAGTCCGGATGTGCATCCGGGGACCGCTGCTCTGGGAGGAGACCTTCGCCGGAGGCGCCTGGAACAAGGAATGGAACAAGTATAAGGGGAACTACGTCGTCGAGAAGGACCAGCTCAAGGTCGCCGAGCAGGCGGGCGACGGCCATCTCCCGACGATGACCCGAAACTTCAAGGAGTCGAATGTCGTCATCCAGTTCGCCTTCAAGTTCGAGGGCGCGAAGTGGCTGGGCGTCCAGCTGGACGACGCGACCAACGACGCGAAGAAGGAGCATGTCGCCCAGCTCACGATCCAGCCCGACTCCTTCCGCATCGAAAAGATGACCGGTTTTGCCGGCACCACGAAGAACACGGTCGTCGACCAGAAGAAGATGAAGTTCGAGCCCGGCTCCTGGCACACGATCGTCTGGGAGATCGTCGGCGACGAGATGGTCGCGACCGTCGACGACAAAGACGTGATCATGGCCAAGGTCGACGGGATGACCCTGGTCCGCTCGCGGCTGCAGCTGGTCAGCAGCGGAGACTGGGCCTGGTACGACGAGATCAGGGTGTGGAAGGGCGAAGTCGATCCGAAATGGCCGAAGAAGCGGGACGCGCTTCGGGAACAGACCAAAAAGTGAAAGGAGACGCCCGTGAACGTCCGCGAGCAGACTGAATTCAACCGGCTCACCTGGCCGGAGATGAACGACGCGATCGAGATGCAGAAGGTCATCCTCCTCCCGACCGGGTCGACGGAGCAGCACGGACCCCATCTGCCCCTCGATACGGACCTCTTTCTGGCGGAATCCGTCTGCCGGGAGCTGGCCCGCCGCGCCCCGGATAAGGTCTTGATCCTGCCGGGCATCCCGTA
>DASQOM010000230.1:0-23991 GCA_035644495.1 Planctomycetota bacterium
TGCCCTGTTTGCAAGGCACGATTCGGTATCCTGGAGGCGTGTATGCGCGGATCGGATAGACTCTCGGTAAGCCGTGTGCGGGAAACCCGCCAGCACGGTTTGAAAGGGAGAGGCTGGCGGTAGCCAGTCTTTTACCAATGAAGAGCCGTGCGAAGACGCCCGACCAGGACGTGAAGTCGCTCCCCGCGGACCGGCGCGACGCCATCCGGGCCGTCCGCGGCGTCATTCTCGAGAATCTCCCGAAGGGCTACGAGGAGACCGCCGGGGAGGCGATCTCCACGGTCCCCGTCGACGCCTTCGTCGGCCTCTACGAGAAGTCGAGACGGCGGAAGGCATGAGCCTCCTCCTGGTCGCATCCCTCCTCCATCAGGAGCCGGAGCCGACGGAGAAGGACTGGGAATTCTACGCGTCGGTCTATGCGTACCGCCTGCGCGAGGACCGCGACTATCTCCAGCCGACCTTCACCGCCGACCGCGGGCTCCTGCACCTGGAAGTCCGGTACAACTATGAGGACCAGGACACGGGCTCGGCGTGGATCGGCGCCAACCTCGGCATCGGCGAGGAGGTCCGCTTCGATGCGACCCCGATGCTGGGGGCAGTTCTCGGTCAGACCGCGGGCATCGCGCCGGGCCTCAAGGCGACCCTGACCTGGTGGAAGCTCGAACTGTATGCGGAGGCCGAGTACGTCTTCCACTTCCACGATCACCACGACAACTTCTTCTATATGTGGTCGGAAGCGACGATCTCCCCGTGGGAATGGCTCCAGGTGGGCCTCGTGACCCAGCGCACGCGGGTCTACGACAACGACCGGGATATCCAGCGCGGACTCCTGGCCCGCCTGAAGCTCGGCCACGTGGACATCACCGCCGCCTACTTCAATCCCGACGAGCATCCCGTCTATATGCTGGGAATCGGCGTGGGTTTCTAGCGTTCTATGAGGACCATGAAGGACCTGGCCAGCCTCGAGGATCTCGACGTGGTTCTGGCGCCCGCGCCGGGTCCCGTCCTCCTGTATAAGCACTCGACCCAGTGCGGGATATGCGACGCCGCCATCGTCGAGGTCGAGGAGTTCGAGCGGCGAAGCGCCGGCGCGGTCGCGGTGCATTGCCTCGACCTGCTGGCGCACCGGGACGTCTCCAACGCCGTGGCCCAGCGCCTCGGCATCCGTCACGAGTCGCCGCAGGCCATCCTGCTGCGGGACGGAAAGCCCGTCGCGGTCCTCAACCATCGGTCGATCAAGGCCGACGCGCTCTCCAAGGCGGCCGCCATTTCCGCGACGCAGAAACGCTAGCACTTTGGTACGATCCGCATCGCGCCATGGGTGAAACGAGGGGCCGGGCCGTCGTCGGAGTCGTCGGGGGCGGGCAGCTGTGCCTGATGCTCGCCGAGGAGACCCGGCGCAAAGGCCTGCCCTACGATCTGATCGCTGTCGATCCCACACCCGACTCCCCTGCGCGCCCCTTCCTGAAGGACCAGATCGTGGCCGACTTCAAGGACCACGACGCCATCGTCCGCATGGCGGAGCGCGCGGACTTCGTCACGTTCGAGATCGAGCAGGCCAACAGCGCCACGCTCGAGGGCCTGGAGAAGAGCCGCAAGGTCGTCCATCCCTCGCCGGCGACGCTGAGGACGATCCAGGACAAGCTGACGCAAAAGACCTTCCTCCGCTCGAAAGGTCTCCCGGTCCCCGACTTCCGCGGCGTCGCAGGGAAGGACGAGCTTTCCGCCGCGCTGCGCGACTTCGGCTGCCCGGCCCTGCTCAAGGCGCGAACGGACTCCTACGACGGGCGCGGCAACCTGGTGATCGGGTCGCCGGCGGAGATCGACGCCGCCCTCGCCGCTTTCAACGGCCGTGCCCTGATGCTCGAACGCCACGTCGACTTCGCCATGGAAGTCTCGGTCATCGCGGCGCGGAGCACCACCGGCGAGATCCGCACCTACCCCGTGGGCGAGAACATCCACCAGGACAATATCCTCGTCACGACCATCGTTCCCGCGCGCGTCGAGCCGGCGACGGTGAAGGCCGCGGAGGAGATCGCGCACGAGACGCTGAAGGCGCTGCAGGGCGCCGGGGTCTTCGGCATCGAGATGTTCGTCGATAAGAAGGGCGGCATCCTGATCAACGAGATCGCCCCGCGCGTCCACAACTCCGGCCATTACACCATCGAAGCCTGCAAGACCTCGCAGTTCGAACAGCACATCCGCGCGATCACGGGGATGCCGCTCGGCGACACGACGCTCCTCTACTCCGCGGTCATGGTCAACCTCCTCGGCGCGCCCGACCTCAAGGGCCCTTATGTCTTCGAAGGCGTCGACGCTGTCCGCTCCATCCCGGGCGCGGCGGTCCATCTCTACGGAAAGAAGGAGACGGCGCCCAAGCGCAAGCTCGGGCACGTCACGCTGACCGACGTCAACGACCCCGGCTTCCGCGACGCGCTCGTCCACCGCTCGGAGCACGTCCGGCGCATGATCGTCCAGAAGGCGGCGAAGCGATGAGCGTACCCGTCGAAGTCCGGGTGGGCAGCGACTCCGACCTGCCGAAGATCGAGCGGGCCTTCGCGGTCCTCGAGGAGCTCGGCGTGGGCTTCGAGGCGCGGGTGCTCTCGGCGCACCGGACGCCGCAGCGGATGGCGGCGCGGGCGCGTCAGCTGGAGGGCGCGGCCTTCCGCGTCTCGATCGCGGCCGCGGGCGGTTCGGCGCATCTGCCGGGGATGACTGCGTCGGAGACGCTGATCCCGGTGATCGGCATCCCCGTTGAGACGTCGCAGCTGAAGGGCATGGACTCCCTCCTGTCGATCGTGCAGATGCCCGAGGGCGTCCCGGTCGGGACGGTCGGGATCGGCCAGGCGGAGCACGCGGGTCTGCTTGCGGCGCAGATCGCGGCGCAGGACGATCCCCTGCTGCGGGCGAGGCTCCGGATGCGCCGGGGCCTGACCGGATCCGTCGCGCCCGCGCGGGAATTCGTCGCGCTGGTGGGTCCGAAAGAGGACAAGGCCTGCCGCGAGGCGATGGACCTGCTCGCCGAGGTGGGCGTGAAGGATGCCGGGGTTTTCGAGCCGGGCGCGGTCGCCGATATTGAGAAGTCGGGCGCGCGGGCGATCATCGTCTGGGCGGAGGCCGACACCCTGTCGCGGCCGGCGGAGGTCGCGGCGCGGACGGACATCCCCGTGATCGCGGCGCCGCTCGCGTCGGGCGCGGTGCCGAGCGACTTCCTGCCGCGCCTGCTCGAAAAGGGGCCGGTGGCGGCGATGGGGATCAACCGGCCGAGGAACGCCGCGCTCTTCGCGGCGATGATCGTCGGCAACACCTCCGCCGCCGTGCGCGACCACCTCTGCGCCCACCGGGAGCGACTGGCGGAGGAAGTCGAACGGAAGGACGCGTCGCTGATCGCGCAGGGGATCCGCAGCTATCTGGACGGATTGAAGAAGTAGGCCGGACGCTACTTCTTGGGATCGGCGGGCTTGGCGGCGCCGCCGCCGGAATTCTTGAGCCACTCCTCCCACTCGGCCCGGCTCTTCGCCTTGTTGATGCCTTTGGGGGCCGGCTCGCTGCGCCCGGTGAGCTCGTTCAGCACCGACACGGCCGCGATGCCGATGACCGGATCCTCGTCGTCGATGAACGAGATCAGTTTCGGATAGGCCGCCGGCCCGAAGCTCTTCACCCGCTGGAAGGCCACGCCTTCGGGGCGGTCGAGGTGCTCGAAGCCGCCGCCCGGCCGCAGGTCCTTCATCAACTGGACCCAGTTGGCGTTGTCGACGGTCTCCGCGGGCTTCGACAGCGTCGTCGGCTTCGGATCGGCCTTGTTGCCCTCGCCGAGCACGATCGGCTTGTCGGACATCGCCGGCAGGTTCGGGCTGAACGTGACGGAGCCCGGGCCCTTCTTCTCCTGGGCGACGGGCTTGCGCGGTGCGTCGTCCTGCTTCTGCTCCTTCATCACGAAGAGGATGACGACGATGACGATGCCGAGCACGCCGATGCCGAGACCGATAAAGAGCCCGCCGTGGGATTTTTCCGGCTGGGGAGGCAGCGGCATCGTGCCGGAGCGGCTGCGGTTGACGGCACGGGCGGGACGGGTCGCCGATGCGGACCGCAGCTGGTTGGAGGAGGCCGGCCGCTGGGCGGGGATGGGCGCGCTGACCGTCTTCGTGCGCACGCTGGTCGCGCCGCTGGGGACCATGGTCGTCTTGCCGCAGTCGGGGCACTGGACCGTGGACCCGGCCTCGACGCCGGTGACGTCCATCCCCTGCCGGCAGCTGGGACATTGCAAGATCTTCGCCATCGTTCTCGTCCCCTCGTGCGTTGTTGTTCATGATACGTCGCCATTCGCGGAATAGTACAGGTTCTTTCCGCGGGTGCCAAGATGGGCGGCTTCAACAAGGAGAATGCAGATGGGAAAGAAGGCGACGGCGGCGGACGGCGAACTGATCCTCAAGCTGTACGATCTCCGGCGCGAGCCGGTCATGCGACAGGCGCGGGCGGACATGATCGCGAAGTTCGTGCCCAAGTCGTGGGACGAGATGGCGGCGGTGATGAAAGGCGACCACCCGCTGAACACCGCGTACCGCATGGTGTCGTCGTACTGGGAGATGGCGGCGTCGCTGGCGAAGCACGGCGCGTTGAATGCCGAACTGCTGGCTCCGAACTTCGGCGAAGGCTACATCAATTTCGCGAAGGTCGAGCCGCATCTGCCGGAGATGCGGAAGACGGCGCCGACGGCCTACCTCAACACCGAGTGGTTCGTGAAGAGCAGCAAGGACGCGAAGCTGCGCTTCGAGCTGATGAGGAAGCGCGTGGCCGGGATGACCGCGAAGCCCTAACCCCCGGCGAGCGCGGACCAGATCGAGTCGTCGCGGACGCCGGCGGCGGAGAGCAGCACCTCGAAGAAGCGGTGCAGCGCCTGCGAGTCCGGTCCTTCGAAGCCCGAGCTGAGCAGGGAGAAGGACAGCGTCTGGGCGAAGCCGTCGAGGGACACATAGAGCAGCACCGTGCCCCAGCTGTCGGAGGTGTCGATCGTCTCCCGCACCACCGGGAGCCGCTCGGGGAAGCCCGCGGACTCCAGGGTGCGGACCAGCTCCGCGAG
Source organism: Planctomycetota bacterium (assembly GCA_035644495.1). Classification (GTDB taxonomy): domain Bacteria; phylum Planctomycetota; class MHYJ01; order MHYJ01; family JACPRB01; genus JACQFK01. The sequence goes on from DASQOM010000230.1 coordinate 5,081, forward strand.
CTGGCCGGATCCGATCGCGAACTCCGCGAAGCCCCGCTCCTCGAGCGCCACGGTGCCGCCGGCCGTGGCGGAGTCGTCGAGGAGGATGCCCGAGAGATACAGGGACATCCGCATCCGGGGATGCTTGCGGATCGGGCCGCTGCCGTAGGTGAGGGAGACGAGGAGCGGGCGGGCCTTCACGACGGATCGAGGCGCTTCAGCAGCGGCTCCAGGGTTTCCATCGGCAGGCCGATCACGTTGCTGCGCGAACCGTCGATCCGCGCGATCAGCGGGTCGTTCTTCTCCCGGATCGCGTAGCCGCCGGCGAACTGCGAGGGGTCGGACTTTTTCACGATCTCGTCGATGGGCGGGTCCTCGTGCAGGGTGACCTTCGAGGTCACGAACTTCACGATGCGGAAGCTGCCCTTCTGCAGGACGACGCCGGTCCCCAGCGTGTGCGTTTTCCCGGCGAGCTTCTTCAGCAGGGAGGCGCCGGCCTTGCGGTCGCGCGGCTTTCCGTATATCCTGCCCGCGAACGCGATCATCGTGTCCGCCGCGAGCACCCAGTCGGTGGGGAAGCGGGCGGCGACGGCATCGGCCTTGAGCCGGGCGTTCCCGACGCAGACCGCCTTGAGGCCGCCCCGGCTGAGCTCGCGGACGCCCGACGGCACGACCTTGAACGTATACCCTTTGAGGAGCTTGCGTCTCGCCGGAGACGCGGACGCCAGGATGAACATGGGCGAGAGTGTAGACCGCAAAGGCGCGCGGCTCAAGCACAAGATTCTCCAGTCGCCGATGGCCGGCTGCACCGACCTCGCCTACCGCCGCATCGCCCGCCGCTTCGGCTGCCAGATCGCGTTCACCGAGATGGTCATGGACCGCCCGGTGGTCCAGGGCAATCCGAAGACCCTCGACATGCTGCGCACCGCCGACTGGGACCATCCCCTCGGGATGCAGGTCGTCGGACGCGAGCCGGATCTGATGCGCCAGGCCGCCATCCGGCTCGAGGCCCTCGGCGCCGACGTGATCGACATCAACCTTGGCTGCCCGGTGCCGAAGGTCGTCAACAACGGCTGCGGCGCGGCCCTGCTCAAGGAGCCCGCGCAGGTGGGCCGCATCCTCGACGCGATGATCCCCGCCGTGAAGGTCCCGGTCACGATCAAGATGCGCACGGGTTTCGACGAGGGCGACGACGGCCGCTTCCTCGAGGTGGCCCGGATCGCCGGCGACTGCGGCGTCGGGGCGATCACCGTCCATGGCCGCACGCGGAAGCAGATGTATACGGGCTTCTCGAACCACGAGGCCATTCGCGCGGTGAAGGAAGTCGCCTCCGTCCCTGTCATCGGCAACGGCGACCTCCGCAGCGGGGCCGACGCGAAAAAGATGATCGAGGACACCGGCTGCGACGGGGTCATGCTCGCCCGCGGCGCGCTCGGCAACCCGTGGATCTACAGGGAGGTCGAGCAGTATCTCGAGACGGGGACGCTGCCGCCGGCGCCGACGGTCGCCGAGAAGGCGGCGGTGCTTCGGGAGCACTTCCAGGTGCTGCGGGAGATCTACGGGGCCGCGCTGGCGCCGCAGTTCGTCCGCCGGGTGATCCAGTGGTTCGTGAAGGGCACCTCGGGTTCGGCGGCCCTGCGCGAGCGGTCGAGCCATCTCTCGACGGCCGGGCAGGTCGAGGACCTCATCCGCGATTATGAGGCCTCGCAGATCGAGCAGTCCGCGAAGGACTCCAGGCTTCACGCCTGAATCCACAATCCGTCCCGGACGTTTTGTGGGGGTCCTCTCCGGTCCCCGGCGTAGAGTGATGAGCACATGAGATCGGCTCTGCGCGTACTCCCGCTTCTGATCCTGCTCCCGGCGATGCGCCCCCAGGACCCGGGGACGTCGCGGGTCCGGGAGCGGATCGACCGGCTGGAGGCCGAGCGGCGGGAGGCTCGGGACCGGGCGACGGCCGAGCTCAAGAAACTCGGAGCCGCGGCCGTGCCGGAGCTGGAGAAGGCGGAGCGCGATTCAAATCCCGAGCGGGCCTCGCGCGCGAAGTCGATCCTCCGGGTGATCCGGCTCCGGGCCACGTTCTCGACGGCCTTCCTGGCCGCGTTTCCGGACGCCGACGATCGGCTCGCCGGGGGGCAGGACGGGGAGTGGACGCGCGTCTTCCTCAACGCCGCTGCCTGAGAGAACGGACGGCAGCGGCATCCGGAGCTCTGCGGGGACGGCCTCGAGCCGCCGGCTGCGCGGGCGCTCCAGGGCGCGACCGAGGACGGGCAGCGCCTCGACGACGGCGAGGCGCTGGGCCGCTTCCGGATTTCCGTCCTGGCCCCGCAAGTTGCCAGGCTCCTCACGCTCTCCGACGACACCCTCCAGGAAGGCGCGCTCATGGCGCTCGGGCAGATGGGCGCGCGATTTTCACAAGGTGGTTGAAGAGTTTCTGACGGACAAGCGCGGTCCGCTGCGCTTTGGGGGGCGGCAGGGTCTGGAGTCAACTGCTTATGCTGCCTGACGACGAATCCCGGTTCGACTCCGGGAGCGGCGGCGGTCTCCATGAAAAAAAAGGCCGCCCGTGAGAGCGGCCTTCATTGTTTCTCTGCTGTCCCGCTGTTTCGTCCTAGTCCGTCAGGCGGGGGTTGTACTCCGGGCGCGGTCCGCGCTCCTTGACCTCGACGTCCTCGTACTCCTTCACCTGCTCGGAGTTGAACTGCTTGCCGCACTCGAAGCTGGTGCAGCGGTATTCCTTGGCGTTGTTGTCGCTGAAGACGTTCATGTCGTTCTTCTTCACGCGATTGCCGCCGCAATAGGGGCACTTGGCGCGCTTCCAGTACTTCTTGGGCGTCTCGACGGCGACTTCGCTGGTGGAGCCGTCGGCCTCGAGGACCACCTTCTTGGGCTTGATGCGGCCGGCGGCCTCGTCCTTGCACCGGTGGCAGAACTTGCCGAAGCCCACATGGGTGCACTCGAACTTCTGGCGCTGCTGGCGGATCTTATGGGTCATGCTTTTCCTCTAAAACAGGGGTTATACTTTTAACGGGTAGAGGGCCCTAATTCAACCCTAATCTCGTAAAGAGGAGCGGATGAGCGCGGTTCTGCTGGCCCTCCTGCTCCAGGCGAAGATCCCCGCCGCCTTCCCCGAGCAGCTTTCCAGCAAGCACTACGAGCTCAAGACCACCGCCGGCAAGGAGGAGGGCCAGGAGCTTCTGGACTTCATGGAACTGGTCCACCAGACCTATACCGCGCTCCTCAAACCGGACAATCCTGCCGACCTGGACAAGCGCCGGAACACCATCATCCTCTTCAGGAACATGGACGAGTTCCTGAAGGCGGGCGCGCCTCAGGGGGCGGGGGCCTATTACGACCACAAGACGCGCGACCTCGTCGGGTACTACGACACGAACGACATGAAGCCGTTCTTCGCCCACGAGGGGATGCACCAGTTCACGGATGCCACGTCGAAGAACTTCCTCAACTTCAACATGTGGTTCACGGAGGGGATCGCGGACTGCATCGGCAACTCCGAGGTCCGGAACAAGAAGCTCTATATGTGCGTGAAGAGCGGCCGCATCGCGCGCATGCGGCTGCCGTCGATCCAGGCCGCCATCCGGGCGGGGGCCACGCCGTCGCTCGCGCGGCTCATGAGCCTCGACCAGCGCACGTTCATGCGCAACGCCGACCTCTGCTACTCGATGTCCTGGAGCTGGTGTCACTTCCTGATCACCTACCCGAAGGACGAGGATCGCGGCTCGCAGATCCCCGACGGCAAGTTCCGGAAGAACCTCGCCGGATACTACGAGCAGATCCGCGCGGGCGGCGTCGGTCATGAGAAAGCCTGGGCCGAGTCGTTCAAGGGCTACTCCCTCGAGGAGATGGAAGAGCAGTGGAAGAAGTACGTCCTGGGCCTCGACGCCGGCAAGCTGATGGGCATCGCCGCCCACGAGCTCAGCGAGGAGGAGTTGGCGAAATCGGGGCTGACGTTCGACGCCGGCTATTCGGGGATCCTGATCGAGGAGACCGCCGTCGATTATGCCGCGGCCAAGGGGGGCATCCTGAAGGGCGACGTCCTCGTCCGGTTTGACGGCAAACGCTTCCCCCGGCATGATGCGCTCAATCGGATGAGAGTGTGGATGCAGGATGTCCCTTATGGCCGTGCCGTGAAGGTCGTCGTCATGAGGGACGGCAGGGAAGTCGAGTGCTCCCTCAAGTGGGACCCGCCCAAGAAATAGCCGCCCCATGCCCAGATTCCTGATGCTTCTCCTCCTGCTGGCGGGATGCAGCGCGCCGCCGCCTCCTCCTCCGGCGCCCGATCCCTCGCTGCGCAAGCGGGAGGTCGTCGCGCTGCTGGAGTCCCTTGAGAAGAGCTTCTACTCGCACTGGGGCTCGCTCGAATCCACGGCCGAGTATCAGAAGCTCCGAGACGGGGACCAGGGGATCCTCCGCGAGCTCGCGGATGCAAACGGCGACCAGGCTCTGATGGCGCTGCGCGTGCTGGCGAAGCGCTCGCCGGCCGAGCGCTTTTCGCCCGACGCGAAAGCCATCCTGTACTGGACTGTCTTCGCGCACGACATCGTCTACAATCGCTGGGGCGTCATCTCGAAGAGCGGCTTCCTTCCCGGCGTCTACGGCCAGGAACTGCTGACCCTGGGCGCGGCCGTCGCGCCGTATTTCCAGCAGTCGCTGAGGGACCAGCGGCCGGTGGCGGTCTTCGGGAGGGAGGAGGAGCGGACCAGCCGCATCCAGCACGACCGGGTCTGCGACTACGCGTGGGTGCTGCTGGCGTCGATCTTCGACCGGCCGCTCGCGTACCACGAGGATCCCCGGCTCCGGGATCCGCAGATCCACGAGCTGGACGTCTGGCTCGACCGGCGCAAGGGGGCTAAGGAGCGCCGATGAGGTGCTCGACGATGTCCGCCACCTCGCCCACCTTGAAGGGCCGGTTCACCACGACCACCGTCCGCAGGAAGCAGCGCGCCGCGGCGTCGCCCTCGTCCTCGTCGGCGATCAGGATCACCTTGGGAGGCACCTTGCGCGAGCGCAGGTCCTCGAGGAGGCCGTCCATGGCCTTGCTGCCGATGTTGGTGGAGAAGGCGACGATGTCGAAATTGCGGACTTTGAGCCGGTCGCGGGCGTCAAGGGCGTCGGTCCAGCAGCTTACGTCGTAGCCGCAGGCCTCGAGCGAGTTGCGGATGAGTCCGCCCTCGCGGAAATTTCCGTCGGCGATCAGGATCGACTTCGTGCCCGCGCTGGGATCGCCCATCGGCCCCCCGGAATCACGCCGCAGTACCGTGTTGCTGTCCATCGTTGCTCCCCGCTTACGCGCCCTTCTTGTGATCGGTCCAGGGGGCTCCCACGAGGGCGCGGGCCGCGTCCACCACGTCCTCGACCGCGCAGGGGCGCCGGAGGATGGACAGACAGGGAACGCCCTGGAAGTCCTTCTGCATCCGAAGTTCGTCCACGCCCGCCAGGACGATGACGCTTGGAGGAGTCACCCTCCGGGCCACCAGCTCCAGGATCGCCTGGAGCGCACCCTGTCCCAGCGAGGCGGAGACGATCACGAGATCGTACGCCCGCTCCAACACGCGACGGCACCCCTCGCGGGGTTCCGCCACTAGATTAGGATAGTACCCCGCCTCCTCCAGCGCCAGTCGGATCGCAGGACCCCAGAATTGGTCGCGGTCGACCACCAGGATCTTCCGGAGGCGCGTGAACCCCGAGGGCGGACCCTTTTCCGACGTGGACTCTTCCGTGGCCATACTTCCCTCCTTGCCCCGGGCGGAAGGACCGAACTTCCGCGCTGCCGGGTGGAACCCACCGAAAACACTACTCATCCCGGCCCGCCCTTACCCTGAGGGGATGGTAATGCATACTCAATGGGTTGTCAAGAAAAAGGAAAAATTACTGCGGCGGGGCGCCCGGCCGGAACAGGGACCGCACCCGGTGCTTCGTCCCGTCGAGCAGCTTGCGGCCTTCGGCCTTCGCGAAGTCGGCCGTCGGCTTCCACTCCGCGCCCGGGATCATGAACCAGGCGGTGCCGAGGATCACCGCCATCGTGAGCCCGACGGCGAAGAAGGTCTGCACGATGCGCTGGATCCCCCCGCCGACCGCCGAGAAGAGACCGACGCGGCGATTTCCGAAAAGCGCGCGAAGCCCGAGTCCCGCGTAGAGGATCGCGATGGCGAGGAGCATCACCGCGGCGCCGATCGCCATGCCGAGGAAGACGATGGACGCGACGCCCACCGGGGCGGTCAGCTTGATCTGGGGATTGAACTTCAGGATCAGCGCGCCGCCGACGTCCATCCCGATGATGAAAATCTGGCCGACCAGCAGGCCGATCAGATAACCGCGCCGGCGCTTCCGTTTCTGCAGCAGCGAGAGATTGTAGCGCCGCTCGGTGGCCGACGGCACCGCGGTCGGCGTCACCATCTTCCCATGGAAGGGCAGACGGAAGTTGTCGGGGATGGGGAGGGCGCCTCGCGGGTTGGGGAGCTCGGGTTTCGGCGGGGGCGGCGCGGGTTCGGGCGCCGGAGGAGCGGCCGCTTGCGGGGGCGGGGCCGGAGCCGGGGGGGGCTCCTGCGGCGTCTCCGATTGCTCCATTATTCTCATTCTAGTCGATATACTGCGCGGACACTCAGGATTGTCACCGCGGGAATGCCCGCCCGGAGGAACCGTGAACGACTACGTTGTCTCCGTCCTTCTGGGCGTCGTCGAAGGCCTGACGGAATTCCTCCCGGTCAGCTCGACGGCCCACCTCCGCATCACCGAGGCGCTGTGCGGCCTGGACCTTCACGATCCCTTCTGGAAGATGTACTCGATCGTGATCCAGCTGGGCGCGATCCTCTGCCTTCCGATCTACTTCCGGGTCCGCATTCTCAAGTTCCTCGGCCGGCGCGAGGGGCCCTTGTCGTCGCATCCGCTCGTCCTCGTCCTCGCTGCTTTCCTGGTGACCGCCCTCCCGGCTTTTCTGCTGAGCAAGCTGATCGGCAAGCATCTGGAAAGCCTCTTCATTATGGGTGGCGCCCTGCTCCTGGGCGGCGTGGTCATGGGCGCCGTCGACCTCCTCAAGGCCTCGTGGGAGAAATCCGGCCCGGACGCTCCCGGAAGCACGATCCGCACCTGGTCGATGGAAGCGATGAGCCTTGCTCAGGCCCTCTGGATCGGGGCCTGCCAGATCCTTTCCGCGGTGTTTCCCGGGACGTCGCGATCGATGTCGACCATCGCCGGAGGCCAGCTGGCCGGGCTTTCCCGCGCCGCCGCCCTCGAATTCTCGTTCTTCCTCTCGATCCCGACGATGGTTGCGGCGACCGGCTATGACCTCCTCAAGACCCTGACGGGGAAGGGCGCCGGCGGCGCCGCGCCCCTGCACCTGGACTTGCACCGCTGGACGGTGCTCGCCATCGGCTTCGTCATCTCCTTTATCGTGGCCTGGTTCAGCGTCGCCGGCCTCATGGCCTGGGTGCGGAAGGGGGGCTTTCTCCTCTTCGCCGTCTACCGCATCGCGGTCGGCGTCGCGGTTCTCGCCTGGGCCGCGTCGCATCGCTGATTCCCGCTAAAGCCCGCGCCCCTTCCGTGCCGATACTCCTCACGAGCGCCGAAGGGTCGGCGCGCGTTGGGGTCGTGGGTTGATCTGCTACCAATAGATCGAGGGGCTGGCGTGGGCAAAAAAAGCGATCCGCTGGCGTCGAAGGTGCCGGTGCGGGAGAAGCTGAAGGAGCTGGGCGGGCTCTTCTTCTTCCTCTGCGCGATGTTCGTCTTCATCTCGCTCGTGACGTACGAGGCGGGCGACATCCGCGAGGTCCGATACCCGGCCAACTCCCCGCTCCACAACAAGGGCGGGCTGATCGGAGCGCGGGTGGCGTACTCCCTGCTCTCCGGCTTCGGGATCGCGTCGTACCTGCTGGTCTTCTTCATCGGGTTCTGGTCGTTCGTCGTCTTCTTCCGCCGGAAGCTCGACGGCCTCTATGTGAAGCTGCTGGCGGTGCTGGTCTCCGTCTTTGCCGCCTCGACGCTGCTTTCGCTCCAGGGCGTGCTGGCCGGGAACTCCTTCGGCCTGGGCGGAACCGCCCCCGGCCTGGGCGGCGTCTACGGCAAGACCTTCGAGATCCTCCTCGTGAACCACCTGGGCGGCGCAGGCGCCTGGCTCTGCGTCATCCTCGCCCTTGCCGTCTCGCTGGTGCTGTCCACCGACTGGATGATCTACGTCGGCCTCCTCAAGCTGGCCGACGGTTTCCAGGTGCTGCTGGGGCGCGTCTCGCACCACTATTCCGCCGAGGAACTGTCCAGGCGCCGCGCGCTGGCCGAGCAGGCCAGGATGGAGCGCGCCAAGGCGGAGCTCGCCCGCCGCGTCGCCGCCGAGGCGAACAGGCCGACCGTCGCCGCGGCCCCCGTCGTCGCCGCGCCCGCGAAAGTGCGGCTGACGAACCAGGACCGCGCGATCGCGGCGGTGATCCCGCCCATGCCGGCCCCGATGAAGGCCGCGCCCGCGCCGGTTCCGGTGGCGCCGGTCGTCAAGGCCGCTCCGGCGCCCGTCCCCGCGGAAGCCCCCGTCTCCAAGCCCGCCCCTGCCCTGAAGCTGGACGCGGTGAAGGCCGATCCTCCAAAGGTCGACCTCGCGAGCGCCGTGCAGAAAGCGGCCTCCGGCTTCAAGCACAGCCCGGTGGGTGCGTACGAACAGCCGCCGATCGAGCTCTTCGACGCGAAGGTGGAGGACATCCACCCGATCAACGAGAAGGAGATCAAGGACCGGATGCTGGTCCTCGAGGCGGCCCTCGCGGAGTACGGCATCGAAGGCAAGGTCGTGAATTTCGAAATCGGCCCGGCGGTCACCCAGTACGAGATCCAGCTGGCCCCCGGCCAGCAGATCCACGCGGTGACGGCGCGGCAGGACGAAATCACCATGCGCCTCTCGACCCTCGCGGTGCGCGTGGTGGCACCGCTGCCCGGCAAGGGCACCGTCGGCATCGAGGTGCCGAACCCCTATCCCAAGGCGGTCCGGATCCGGGAGTTCTTCGAGAAGGGCTATGCAGATCTCCGGAAGATCCCGCTCCCGATGGTGCTGGGCAAGACGAACGAAGGCGGCGGCATCCTTCGCAGCCTCTCCGAGCTGCCGCACCTCCTGATCGGCGGCACCACCGGCTCCGGCAAGTCGGTCTGCCTCAAGACCATCATCACGAGCCTCGTGTCCGCGATGTCGCCCCAGGAGATGAAGCTGATCCTCATCGACCCCAAGCAGGTCGAGCTGACGAGCTTCGCCGACATCCCGCACCTCTGGGCGCCGGTGGTCACCGACAGCAGGAAGGCCGGCATGGTGCTCGATTGGCTGGTGAACGAGATGGAGGAACGCTACGGCATCCTCAATCGCGTGGGAGCGACGTCCATCACGGCCTTCAACAAGATGGGCGAGAAGAAGATCAAGGACCGCCTCGGCGAAGCGGCGGTGCCCATCGAGGAGCAGGAGCAGTTCCCGACCCACATGCCGTTCATCGTCACGATCATCGACGAACTGGCCGACCTCATGATGACCGGCCGGAAGGAAGTCGAAACCTCGATCGTCCGCCTGGCCCAGAAGGCCCGCGCCATCGGCATCCACCTGATCGTCGCCACGCAGCGGCCGTCCACGGACGTCATCACCGGCCTCATCCGGTCGAACATGCCGTCGCGGATCGCGTTCCGCGTGCCGAGCCAGATCGAGAGCCGCATCATCATGGACAAGAAGGGCGCCGAGCGCCTCCTGGGCAAGGGCGACATGCTCGTGAAGATGATCGACGCCTTCGAGCCCGTCCGCGGCCAGTGCACATTCGTCTCGGACGACGAGATCCGCGGCCTGGTGAAGTGGCTGCGGGCCCAGGGCAAGCCGGAATACCACCAGGAGCTGATCGAGCTCAAGACGGTCGGCGACGCGGAAGGAACGTCGGAGGACGACCTGTTCGACGAGGCGGTCGAGCTCGTCCTGCGCGAGGGTCGCGGGTCGACCTCGCTGATCCAGCGCGCCTTCTCGGTGGGCTACAGCCGCGCGGCGCGGCTGATCGACGCGATGGCCAAGATGGGCATCGTGGGACAGCACAATGGATCCAGCGCCCGCGAGGTGCAGATCTCGCTGGAGCAGTGGCAGGCGATGAAGAAGACCTCGAGCAGCGCCTCCTAGCACCAAGAGCTTGGTAGTCCCCGCCCCGGCTTCCCGGCCACGGGAGGCCGGGGCGATTTTCTTGGCGCAGGTTCTGCACACTGAGAACCGGAGTTCCCGCCCTCCCTCGCGTCCTCCCTGCATTTCCCCTTTTTCCCCGGGCATGAACCTTGCTCTCCTCCCGCCGGGAACCGGGGGAGGTCCGATCCGCGCGACCCCCTTCTCCGATCCCCTGTGACCGGTGGATCTTGGAATCCAGTCTGAGGGAGGACGTATGAAGGGCCAACTCATCCGAGCCTGTTCCGTGACGCTGATCCTGCTCGTCGCGGCTTCGCCGGAAGCCTTCGCGCAGGAAACCGGGCGCGCCGAAGTCCAGTCCAGGGGTCCGGACGGGACGACGATCACGCTGGGCGTCCAGGGCCGCGTCTCCGTGCCGGGCGGGACCGTCGATTCGAGCATTCCGGCGGACTACTGCGACCTGTTCAAGACCGGCTTCGGCGCCTCCCTCGAGGGCACCCTGCTGTGGCGGGTCTCCCCGAAGTGGAGGCTCGGACCCTATCTTTCGGTGGGCCTCGACTCCTATGACGGGAAGGGCGACACCGACGACTTCGGCGTCACTCTGAAGCCCGACTCGATGGAGGTGACGTCCTTCCTGGTCGGGGCGAGGGCGCTGCTCGACCTGGGCCCCAGCGTCCAGCTCGATCTCCATATGGCGTTCGGCGCGGCGCACTACGGCAAGGTCGACGGGGTGCTGTCGGGGGCCGGCGCGCCGCTGGAGGTCGGCGTTTTCAAATCCTCGACGGCCTTCGCGTTCGATTTCGGCTCGCGCCTCGTCGCGGACGCGGGGCCCGTCTTTTTCGACGCGGGCATCGGCCTCCGCACCCAGGGGGCGCCGGGCAACGCCGATTTCGCGTTCGACTCCGGTCCCCTGGTGAATTTCGAACTGGAGTTCGGGGTCGGGATCCGGTTTTGAACCGGGAAAGGAAATACGATGAAAGCTCTGCTGATGATCCTGCCCTTCCTGACCGCGTGCTCCAGCAGCTATATGCGGGAAGCGCTGCCGTCGGGGCCGCCGGGACCCGACGAGGCCAAGGTGATCGTCTACCGGGACTCGTTCCTGGCGCTGGCGCGGACGTTTCCGGTCTATGACGGGACGAACTGCTCGGATTCACGGAGTTCGGCAGCTACTTCGAGTGCCGCCGGAAGCCCGGGCATCACCTGTTCATCGCCTGGGGCGAATCGGACGGCGTGGTGCATGCGACGCTGGCGCCGGCCAAGACTTACTATCTGCAGTTCCATCCGACGTACGGATTCTTCACCCCGGGTGCGGGTCTGGATCCCGTGGCCGCGACCCCCGGGAACTGCGCCGGGCTCGACCGGACCCTGAAGGATCTCTCCCCCCGCGAGCTCGTTCCCGAGCAGGGGGTTTCCTGGATGGAGCGCCACCGCGCGAAGGAAGCGAAGAAGGTCGAGTACTGGGAGGGGGAAGGACGGGAGGGGGGAAGGTCCTGCACTCCACGGACGGACGCTGAGCGGGAATCCCGGCGTCTCCGTGGGGCCGCCGGGAATTTCCTTTGACCCGGCCCCCCGCTTCGGGCAATCATGGCCCTCCCGCACCGAGAGGAGGACTGGATGGCCGTCGCGAGGCGTCCCCGCCGTTCCGCGTCCCGGCGTCCGAAGGTCCGGCGTCCGGCCCGGCGACCCAGCCAGACCCGCCGCCGGGTCCCCCGCGCCCGCCGTCCCGCCAGGGCGCGCCGGCCGGTCCAGGCCCGCCGCCCGGTGAAAGCGCGCCGTCCTGCGCGGGCGAGATCGACGGGCGTTCGCATCCTGAAAGGCCATATCGACCTCGTCGGCCTGGGCAACCTCCTCCAGCTGCTGTCGATGAACAAGACGGAGGGCGTTCTCTACGTCGAGAGGGGCGGAGAGAAGCAGGCGATCCACTTCGGCCCCGAGGGCATCCGGCTCCTGTCGTCCACGGTCCCGCGCGTGAAGCGGCTGAGCAAGCTGGCGCGCAAGCTCACCGGACCCACGCTCATCACGCCGGACCGGCTGAAAAAACTGCTCGGCAAGGAGAAGCTGCTGGGCTGGACGCTCGGCCACGTCCTCTTTTCCAGCGAGGGGCTCTCCCAGGCCCGGATTCAGGAGGCCCTGCGCCACCAGGTCGAGGAGGAGATCCTCGATCTCTTCGTCTGGGACAACGCCGAATTCTCCTTCGAGGAGGGCCGTGCCGGAAGCGCGCTCGCGTCGAGCCCTCTGGCGGGGCTGGCGATCCGCGCCGACGTCACCGCGCTGCTCCTCGAGGCGGCGCGCCGCGCGGACGAGCTGATCCAGATCCGCAGCACGCTGCCCGACGAGTCCTCGAGGGTGCAGAAGATCCCGCGCGAGATCCACGCCGACCAGCTGGGCGAGGACGTGGTCCGCGTGGATGCGATCCTTCCGCTGATCAACGGCCGGCGCTCCCTGAGGTCGATCCTCGAGCTGTCGATCTACCCGAAGTTCGCGACGATGCGCGCGCTGCACAAGCTGCTGTCGCTCGGGTATGCCAAGGCGCAGAACCGCCTCGGGGACACCGTCATCCTGCTGCCGGCGCATGCCGGCGCCCCGGCCGCGCCTTAGCGGGCGGCCACGAGGACCTGGAAGTCGACGAGCTGGCGCAGAAGGTCGCGCTCGAGCACGAGGCCGCGTTCCCGGTCGATCGCCGCCAGCGCGTCCGCCGTGGGACGCCCGTCGAAATACCCCAGGACGTCCAGGAGCTCGCTCGGGAGCTCGATGGGATCGTTTTCATTGTAGGACAGCACGCGGCTCGTTCCCCCCGGAAGGGGGACGACCTGGACGCTTCCGGCCCGGAGCGCCTCGGGGATGGCGTCGGAGCGCAGCTTCCTCCAGGACTCCAGCAGCAGACGCTCGAGCAAGGTCAGCTCGACGCCGCCGATCCGCCGGACGTCGGACCAGCGCAGCCGGTCGACTTTGCGCGCGCAATCGCGGTAGAAGTCCTCCTCCCGGCCCTTCCAGGTTCCCCACGCGGCGGCGTAGTAGGCGGGGGAGGCGGCTCCGTCGATTTCCTCCGGGCTCCGAGGCCGCCCTCCGGTCGACGGCGCGATGGGCGGGAAGAGGACCGACAGGATTTCCGCCGGAAGATCCTGGACACACCAGCGGGCCAGCGCGCGCTGGACGGCGGTGAGGAGGATATGGAGCGCCCGCCAGAAGTCGTGACCCACGGCGCCGCGCTCGTGCTTGCAGTGCCAGGTGGCGCAGACGCCGGGCCGGTTGCGCCAGATGCTGCAGCGCCCGCCGCCCTCCTCGAGGTAGTGCGGGCAGCGGATCGCACGGCTTTTCCCGAAGACGCCCGAGACGCCGCGATAGATGAGCTCGAACATCAGCGGCGTCGCCACGCCCAGCGGAGTGACCCCGCCGCCGGCGCGGAGGCGTCCCCGGACCGACTCGCGTCCCCGGGCTCCGTCGGGGTCGGCGTCGGACAGGATCCTTCCGACGAGGTAGTTCGGCAGCTCCGGGACGAAGGTGCAGCACTTGACGTCGGGGCTGAAGTAGCGGTCGTTCGGCTGCGGCTTTACGCCCGCCGAGGGGCACATCGCGCAGTCGTCGCAGGTCGACTGCGGCTCCCCCCGCACCGTGTCCTTCAGCAGTTCCCGCATCCAGCGGGAGTAGAGCGGGGGCAGGGCTCCGGGATCCGCCGGCGCGGGCGTCGACATGCGCCCATTGTCCGCCTTGTCGCTCCCCGAACGCAAGAAAACCCGTCTGTGCGGGGTGCCTTTTTCCGGTTACAATCGCCGGAGTCGATCGGTATATTCAGACAGTACCCACGTCGGCAGGATTGATAGGGAGGGAATATGGGCGGCAAGAAGGCATCCAAGGGCTCCAAGGCGCTCGGCAAGAAGGACATGAAGAAGACCAAGGGCGGCACGATCAACTTCGCCAGCAACCAGCTTCCTGCCGTGCAGCGGGGCATCAACTTCAACCCCGACGGCGGCGCGCAGAAGGTGACGCCCGGGCAGATCAGCATCTGCGACGGCTCCGTCTAGACCGGCCTCCCTTCAGCTTCAACCTTCATGAAAGGAGATCCCATGGCTCCAAAGAAGCCCGCGAAAAAATCCAAAACGATGGGAAAGAAGGACCTCAAGAAAACCAAGGGCGGCCTCCTGCCCGCCGTGAAGCCGGGATTTGTGATTTCAGACAAGTCCCTGCCTCCCTTCTACAACATCGGGACCCAGGCGTCCGGACCGAACGTCAGCCCCCGCGATCCTTGATGCACCGCCGTAGTCTGCTGGATATCGTTGAACGGAGGAATTATGCCTGCCAAGAAGCCGTCGAAGAAGTCCAAGACCCTGGGAAGAAAGACGCTCAAGAGGACCAAGGGCGGCCTGCTTCCTGCGGTGAACATCGGGAACAGCCAGGTCAAGACGATCAAGTGGAATCCCGCCGACAAGTGGCCCGAGAGCCCCGCCGGAGATATCCACATCGTCAGTCCGCGCGATCCTTGAAGCCCCTCGCCGCGGACGCTATCCTGCCCGCATGAGCGACGAAATCGCCCGGGGCGGAGGCGTGAGCGCGGGAATCGACGACCTGGTCCTGGCCATCAAGCTGGGATCGGGGTTCGGACTCGTGCAGGAGATCCTCGCCCGGCGGGCGGCGGCCGACCGCGCCCGCCGGGAGGGCCTCACGGCCACGGAGGAGGAGATCGCGGAGGCCCTCGACGACCTCTATACCGGGAACGACCTCTTCGAGGAGCCCCAGCGCGAAGCTTGGCGCTCCGGCGCCAACCTCACCTCTGAAGTCCTCCATGCCCACTTCGCGGAGGTCGTCCTTGCCTCCAAGCTTCGCGAACACCTGATCTCCGACGAGACCATCGACGCCCACTTCAAGGCGTCCCGCCATGAGTATTCGCGGGCCGACGTGGAGATCGTCGAGTTCGAGTCGATGGGGGCCGCGGCGGAGACCTCCCTTCAGCTGCGCGAGGGGGAGATCGCCTGGCCCGAGGCCGGCGCCCGGGCCGGCGGCGTCGACTCGCAGTCCCTGTCCCGCCGCGAGGCGCCCGAGGAGATCGCCGCCGAACTCTTCGCCGCGGAGGCCGGCTCGTTCCTCGGCCCCGTCGAGACCGACGAGGGCGGCTACGCGGTCTACCGCCTCGCCACGAAACAGGAGGCGGAACTCGACGACGACCTGCGCGAGCAGATCCGCGAGCGGATGTTCAGCGAGGAGATGGCGCGCGACTTCGCCAAACAGCCGGTCCGGATCGTCCGCTAGGAACTACTCGTTCACCCGGATCGGTTCGCCCAGCCGCTTGAACGGCTTCACGGCGAGGTCGAGCACCGTGCGGCGCTCGACGACCACGTCCGCTTCCAGCAGCAGGCCCGGACGCAGCGGCTCGGCGCCGCGCGGCCCGCGGATCTCCGCGGAGGGCAGCCGGACCCACGCGCGATAATGACCCTCCTCGTCGGCGTCGGGATCGATGCGCAGGATCTCCCCCTGGAGGTGGCCGTAGTCCTGGTAAGGGAAGGCGTCGAAGCGGATCTTCACCGGCAGCCCGGGGTGCAGGCGGCGCATCGACGCGTTGGGCAGCCTGAGCAGCGCCCGGAGCGGCTGCGCGTCGGGATGGATCGTGAATGCGACTTCCCCCGTGGAGAGGAAGCGTCCCGCGTGCAGCACGGAGGCCTGCGTCACGGTCCCGTCGACGGGCGAGAGCACGGTCATCTGCTTTTCCGTGGCCCGCATCAGGGAGAGCTTCTCGCGGACGCCCTCGAGGCGGGTCTCGATCTCGCGGGCCTGCCGCTCCTGGAGGGACGCCTCAGTCTGGCTGCGCTGGATCTCGGCCTCGAGGCGGGCGATGCGGGCCCGGTGCTCGTTGACCTCCTGCTCCTTCTGGTTCACCTGGAAGATCGACGCGACGCCCTCCTTCAGGAGCTGCTTGAGGCTGTCGACCTGCGACTCGACGATCTTGATGGAGTCGCGCGCGAGCACCTTCTCCTCCTCGACCTTGCGGAGCACGTCGCGGCCCGCCTTGGCCGCCTCGCGGTGGCGTTCCACCTCCGACGCGCCGGCCCGAAGTTCCGCCTCGAGCTGCGTGGACTCGCTGCTGAGCTTTGTTGCGTCCAGCTTGAGCAGCACGTCGCCCTTCTTCACCCGGGTCCCGACGGCGACCGGCGCTTCGACCACCATCCCCGGCTCGGGGACCGTGATCTTCACCGGCTCGCCTTCCACCTGGAGGCGTCCGCGGGACTGGACGACGATATCGATATCCGCCGCCGCCGCCCACACGCCGGCGGCGACCAGCAGCAGGAAGATCACGTAGAAGATCGCGCGGGACAGAAGAATGCCGGGGCCGGGAAGCACCTTGTCGAGGACGCGGTTGGGGGCGGCGGTCGTCTCCATGCCTTACTCCTGCACCTGCTGGCCCACGAGGCTGGCATAGAGGCCCGCCTTCCCGACGAGCTCGTCATGGCGGCCCTGCTCCACGACCGAGCCTGCGTCCAGGACCAGGATGCGGTCGGCGTTCCGGACCGTCGACAGACGGTGGGCGATGACGATCGTCGTCCGCCCGCGCGCCGCCTCCTGAAGGTTCTGCTGGATGGCCCGCTCCGACTCGTTGTCGAGGGCGGACGTGGCCTCGTCGAGGACGAGGATATCCGGCTTGCGCAGCAGGGCCCGCGCCAGGGCGATCCGCTGTCGCTGGCCGCCCGACATCGACATCCCGCGCTCGCCGACCTTCGTGTCGTAACCCATCGCCATGCCCGTGATGAAGTCGTGCGCGCCGGCGAGGCGGGCCGCCTCGACGATGCGGTCGAAGCCGACATCGGGGTCGCCCAGCGCGATGTTCTCCCGGATGGTGCCGGAGAAGAGGAACACCTCCTGCGGGACGACGCCGATGCGGCGGCGCAGCGCGCGGCGGTTCAGCGTGCGCAGGTCGTGCCCGTCGATCAGGAGGCGGCCTTTGGTCGGCGGATAGAGGCCGAGGATCAGCTTGGCCAGCGTCGATTTGCCGGACCCCGAACGGCCGACCACCGCCACGGTCTCCCCGGGATTCAGCTCGATCGTGACCCCGGCCAGCGTGGGCTTGTCCTGGCCGCTGGAGTACTTGAACATGACATGGTCGAACGTGATCCGCCCCTGCAGCGAGGGGAGGGTCAGCAGCGTGCGGCCGTCCTCCTCGGGCTTGGCGTCGAAGACGTCGTTCAGCCGGTCGAGGGCGTTGCCCACATCCTGCAGCTCGTCCCAGGCGTCGACGAGGCGCAGGATCGGCGCGATCACGCTGGCGGCCAGCGTCGTGAAGGCAAGCAGCTGGCCGACCGTCATCGCGCCCGCCATCACCTGCCGCGCGCCGTACCAGAGGAACAGGATGGCGCTCGAGGTCTGCAGGAACGCGGCGAGCGTGGACGACACCGTCTCAATCCGCGCGCCCTTCCGGGCGACGAGCACCGACTCGACGAACTGCGTCTCCATCTTCCAGCGCACGGCTGGCTCGGTCGCCGTCGCCTTGACGGTGCCGATCCCGGTGAAGCTCTCGATCATCGTGCTCCAGGCGTCGGCGTGCTTGGTGAAGTGCTCCTGCCGGTTGCGCCGGATGGCCGGCGTGAAGGCCAGCATCAGGATCACGAACAGAGGCACGACGGCGAGGACGACGAGCATCAGGCTCGTGTTGTAAAACGCCATCAGGCCGAAGTAGCCCAGCGCGAGGACCGTATCGAGGATGACGCCGGGGATGGTCCCCACCAGGGCCGCGCGGATCTTGTCGTTCTCGCCGACGCGCGAGATGACGTCGCCCACCCGTCTCAGGTCGAAGAATTTCATCGGCAGGCTGAGCACGTGCCGGAGGAAGTCGGAGACGAGGCGCGCGTTGGCGGCGGTCGAGACGTGGACGAGCAGGGCGCGGCGCACCGCCATGAGCAGCGCCTGGAAGACGGCGATGCCCAGCATGCCGGCGAGCAGCACGTTCAGCAGATCGGCGCCGGACGTGACGAGGACGCGGTCGAGGATCGTCTGCGTGAACAGCGGGATCCCCAGGCCGAGGATGCTCAGCAGGAGGGACGCGCCGAGCACCTCCGCCAGCAGCCCCGAATGGGGCCGGATCATCGGCCAGAAGCGGCGGAACGGGCTCTTGATCTTCTCGGTCGTCCCGAACTTCGCGGTCGGGACGAGCTCAAGGGCGCGGCCCGTCCAGCCGCGCTTGAACTCGTCGGCGGAGAGCCGTCGCAGCGCGATGCCGGGGTCGCCCACCAGCACGCCGCGCTTCGAAACCTCCCAGAGGACGATATAGTGGTACCCCTCCCAATGGACGATCGCCGGGAGCTGAACGTCCGAGAGCGCCTCATAGGACAGCTGCAGGCCGCGCGCGTGGAAGCCCAGGGTTTCCGCGGCCTGCGCGACGGACCACATCGTGGCGCCGTCGGCGTCGACGTTGGCCAGGTCGCGCATCCGGGCGACGCCGACCGGCGAGCCGTAGTACTCCGTGATCATCGCCATGCACGCGGCGCCGCAATCGGTCTCGTCGTGCTGGCGGACATAAGGGTACTTGCGCAGGAGCCGGCGCCAGAGCGGGGCCTGCACCGCCGTGGCCGCGGGGATCGAGGCCTCGGAGGCGTCGGCGTCGGGATCGACGAGATCGCGGGGCGCCTCGGTTCCGGCGGCGGCCTGGGACCGGTACAGCGCGGCGCGCTCCTCGAGGCGGGCGCGGAAGGCGGGGGAGGAGGTCAGGGCGCGGTCGAAGCCCGCCTTGCCCATCGAGTAGAGCTGGGAGTCGGTGACGGCGACGACGGTGGCGGCGCGCGCCGATCCGGTGAGCAGCGCGAGCTCGCCGAAGAACTCGCCG
>DASQOM010000231.1:0-12518 GCA_035644495.1 Planctomycetota bacterium
CGGCTACGGCTTCGACAACATCGGCGACGTGCTCACCCTCTCGCCGGTGCTGATGGAGCGCTACCTGACGGCCGCGGAGACGATTGTCGGCCGTATCTTCCCCGCCGATCCGCCCAAGCCGTCCGACAATCATACCGGAGCGAAGTACCTCGAGCCCGCGAGCTCGAACGTGCCGCAGTCGAAGTACCGCCCGCTCAAGGCCGAGAAGGGCGACGCGGTCCGCACCGGCCCCCTGTTCAAGGAGTACCGCCTGCAGCCCGACGCCGAGTATATGTTCCGCTTCCGCGCGTACGCCAGAGGGAAGCCGGCGAAGATCGCCGTCCTCGCCTGCGGAAAGAACATCCAGGGTCCCGCCGCGGATGCCGACATCGCCAAGCTGTCCGGCGCGGCGCTCCCGGGATTGAAGCCCTTCAGGATCCTCGAGACGCACGACGTTCCTGCCGCGCCGGAGAAGGACGGCAAGGTCGATGAGAAGGCGGCCCAGAAGTACGAGATCAGGATCCCCGCGACGGCCGGCGTGGAGCGCCTCGCCGTCGGGCTCTATAAGGGCGCCGACGGGGAGCCCGCGACCGAGGTCTGGATCGAGGGCTTCCAGTTCACCGGCCCGCTCGACCCGCGCCCCGCCTTCCAGCGGCGGGCGATGGACGCGGTCGCGTCGAAGCCCAAACCCGAACAGACGAAGGCGATCCTGAAGTCGTTCGCCGACCGCGCGTTCCGGCGTCCCGCGACCGATGCGGAACTGACGCGCCTCGTCGCGCTCGCCGGAAAGGTCGAGGCCGGCGGAGAGAAATGGGAAGCCGGCATCGCCCGCGCGATGGAGGCCGTCCTCGTCTCGCCGAAGTTCCTCTTCCGCGTGGAGCTCGACGACAAGCCCGACGCCGCCGGCGTCCACCCGCTCACCGAGTATCAGCTCGCGGCGCGGCTGTCCTATTTCCTCTGGAGCACGATGCCGGACGACGAGCTGGTGAAGCTCGCCGCGAAGAACGAGCTGTCCGCGAACCTCGACAAGCAGGTCCAGCGCATGCTGAAGGACCCCCGGGCGAAGTCGCTCGTCGACAACTTCGCCATGCAGTGGCTCCAGCTGAAGCGTCTCGGCTTCGTGGCGCCCGACGGCGGTCTCTTCCCCGCCTTCAACCAGCGCCTGCGCCAGGCGATGCTCGAGGAGACGCGGCTCTTCCTGGAAACGATCATCCGCGAGGACCGGCCGATCCTCGACCTGGTCGCGTCCGACTATACGTTCCTCAACGAGCGTCTGGCGAAGCACTACAACATCAACGACACCAACGGCAACCGCATCGGGGACAAGCCGACGAAGCCCGGCGGCCAGCCGATCCGCGGCGACGGCTTCGTCCGCGTCAGCCTCCAGGGCGACGAGCGCGGAGGGATCCTGACGCAGGCCAGCGTGCTGACGGTGACGTCGAACCCGACGCGGACCTCGCCCGTGAAGCGCGGCCGCTGGGTGCTGGAGCAGATCCTGGGCCAGCCGCCGCCCCCGCCGCCGCCCAACGTCCCCGAGCTGCCGGAGAACAAGGAAGCGGTCGCCACCGGGTCGCTGCGCCAGCGCATGGAGCAGCACCGGGCGAATCCCGCCTGCGCGAACTGCCATACGCGGATGGACGCCATCGGCTTCTCGATGGAGAACTTCAACGCGGTCGGCGCGTGGCGGAGCAAGGACGGGAACTTCGACATCGACCCCGCCGGCACGCTGCCGGACGGGACCGGCATCAAGGGCGTCGGCGATCTGAAGAAGGTCATCCTCGCCAAGAAGGACCTCTTCGCTCGATGCCTGATCGAGAAGATGCTGATCTACGCGCTGGGCCGCGGGGTGGAGCCGTATGACGACCGCGCCATCGACAAGGCGCTCGCGTCGGTCTCCAAGGGCGGCTACAAGTTCTCCGCCGTGGTGGCCGAGATCGCAAAAAGCGATCCGTTCCGCCTGAGGCGGGGCAAGAGTGTACAAGATTAGAGAGGCCGGCGGGATCTCCATGAGGGCGAGAACATGAGTCTGCAACCGATCTCCCGACGCACGCTGCTCCGCGGCATCGGCGCCGCCGTGGCGCTGCCGTGGCTCGAGTCCATGACTCCCGCCTTCGCCCGCGGCGAGACCTTCCCCAACCGCGTCGGCTTCATCTACACGCCGAACGGCAAGAACATGGACGACTGGACCCCGAAGGCCGAGGGGGCCGAGTTCGAGCTCCCCGCCATCCTCCAGCCCCTCAAGGACGTCCGCGACGACATCACGATCCTCACCGGCCTGACGGCCGACAAGGCCCGCGCCCACGGCGACGGCGGCGGCGACCACGCCCGCGCGCTCGGCGCCTTCCTGACCGGCTCCCAGCCCCGCAAGACCGATGGCGCCGACATCCGCGCCGGCGTCTCGGTGGACCAGGTCGCGGCCGCGGCGGTCGGCGATCAGACGCGCTTTTCCTCGCTCGAGATCGGCTGCGAGGCGGGGTCGATGGCGGGCAACTGCGACTCCGGCTACAGCTGCGTGTATTCGTCGACGATGTCGTGGAGGTCGGCGACGCAGCCGCTCCCCAAGGAGGTCAATCCCAAGACCGTCTTCGACCGCCTCTTCGGCGGCGGCTCGGCGGCCGAGCGCGCCAGGGTGAAGGCGCGGCGCCAGAGCGTCATCGACTGCGTCCGCGAAGACTATAAGGACATCAACGCGAAGGTCGGCAAGCAGGACCAGCGCAAGCTCGACGAGTACATGACGTCGATCCACGACATCGAGCAGCGGCTCGAGCGCGCGATGCACCTCCCCGAGGTCAAGGTCCCGGACGGCGTCGCGAAGCCCGCCGGCGTGCCCGCGAGCTACGAGGAGCACATCAAGCTGATGGGCGACCTGATGGTGCTCGCGTTCCAGACCGACGTCACCCGCGTCGCGACGTTCGTGGTCGCCAACGAAGGCAGCAACAAGCCCTATGCCTTCGTGGGCGTGCCCGAAGGCCACCACGATCTCTCGCACCATGGCAACGACCACGCGAAGAAGGCCAAGATCGCGAAGATCAACACGTTCCACGTCACGCAGCTCGCCTACATCCTCGGCCGCCTGAAGGGCGTGAAGGAAGGCGACGGCACCCTGCTCGACCACTGCATGATCGCCTACGGCAGCGGCAATTCCGACGGCAACGCGCACAACCACGACAACCTGCCGGTGCTGCTGGCCGGCCGGGGCGGAGGCTCGATCAAGCCGGGCCGCCACGTCCGCTTCCCCAAGGAGACGCCCCTCAACAACCTGTGGCTGGCCCTGCTCCAGCGCATGGGCGTCAAGATGCAGTCCCTGGGCGACAGCACCGGGATCCTCTCCGTCTGACCGCTAAATTCAACCGGGTTGATTTTGGAGGTTCCAGGTCACAATCTCCCCGTCTGGTCTATCAGGCCCGGGAGGCTCCGATGAGCGTGGACCTGGACGACCTGATCGAGCGCGTCCGCAGGGGCGAGCGCAACCACTTCGAGGCCGTCATCCAGGCCTGCCACGTCCCCGTCCGCGCTCTCCTGTCCGTCCTGGTGCATGACCGGGACGACGCCGACGACCTCGCCCAGCAGACCTTCGTCTTCGCTTACGAGCACCTGCAGGACTATGCGTCGGGGACCAATTTCCTGGCCTGGATCAAGGCCATCGCGCGGCAACACGCCCAGGATCACCGGAAGCGCCTCGCGCAGCGGCGCGGGAGCCAGGAGCGCTTCCTGAGGTCGGAGATCGCCCGCCGCGCCTCGGAAATCGCCGGGACCGCCTCCCTGGATTCCCGCCTCCAGCAGCTTCAGGAGTGCGTCCAGCGCCTTCCCGACGCGCAGCGGAGCTTTCTGCGCGACGCCCACGACCGGAGCTCGACCCTCGACGACCTCGCCCGCCGCCTGCAACGCTCCGCGGCGGCAGTCCGCAAGCAGATCAGCCGCCTGTACGACCTGATCCGGCAGTGCATGGACCGGCGCATCAGCGCCGACGCCGCCCCATGAGCGACCCCCGCCTGGACGACCTGCTCCACGCCTTCGCACGGCAGGAGGCCACCGAGGCCGACCTGCGCGAGCTGGCCGGGCGGCTGGACGTCGACGGCGACGACGCCCGTGCGCTGGCGTCCCGCATCCAGGACGAGCTGCTCCTGGCGGGCTGGTTCCGCGGCGAGGCCGACGCGGCCTTCGTCCAGGAGGCGGCCGCTGCGGCGGCCACCGACGCCGAAGACCCCGCGTTCGTGAGGGGCACGCTGAAGCGCCTGGAGCGGCCCCCGACGCGTCGCCGGACCGCACCCGACCCGGGAGTCCCCTGGGCCATCCCGGTCCTTGCAGCGAGCGTTCTGGTCGTCCTGGGCCTCCTCTTATGGCCCTCCCCGCCGCCCGGGACGCCGAAGTCGCGGCCGGCCCCGGTCGCCCTCCCCAAAGTGCCCCGGCCGCCCTATACGCCGGTCCCCGAACCCTCGCCTCCTCCGCCGGCGCCTCCCCCGCCGCAGCCGCTGATCGTTCCGACTCCGAAGCCGCCCCATCCGCTGCCGCCACCGGTGAAGCCCGCGCCCGAGCCCGCCCCGGCGGCTCCCCAGCCCGCTCCCATCCCCCCCCGCGAAACGCTGGCGGCGATCGCGAAGCTGACCCAGGTCGAAGGCCAAGTCACCGTCACCGGCCCCGGGGTGCGGACCCTTGGAGAGAGCGGGCTCGATCTGCTGCCCGGCCGCGGCCTCGAGGTCGGGACCGGCCACGCCGTCCTCAAGTTCCCCGACGGCACGCTCCTGGAAGCCGGCGCCGGCACGAAGCTGACGGAGATCGCCGACGACGCCGACGGCAAGCGCCTCCTGATGGAGGTCGGAACGCTGACGGCGACCGTCGCGAAGCAGCCGGCCGGCAAGCCGCTCCTGGTTCTCACGCCGCACGTCGAAGCGCGCGTGCTCGGCACCACGCTGCGCCTGGTCGTCGACAAGGCCACGCGGCTCGAGGTGACCGAAGGCAGGGTGCGGTTGACGCGGATGGCGGACAAGAAGGCCGTCGACGTCGCCGCCGGCCACTTCACGGTCAGCAGCGGCGATCTCGTCCCGCGCTCGATCGAGGCGTTCACCCTGAAGGACATCCCCGCCCAGGGGCTCGCCTTATGGTTGCGCGCCGACGCCGGCGTCACCGTGCTCGACGGGGCCGTGGCGACGTGGTCGGATCAGTCGGGCAATCGACGCGACGCCACCCAGGCCGCGGCGGGAAGCCGTCCTAAGATCCTCCTGGATGCCGTTCGCGGTCGGCCGGCGCTGCGCTTCGACGGGATCGATGACGCCCTGATGTCGCCGCTCAGCATCGAGGGGCTGGGCGGACTTACCCTGATCCTCGTCGCGGCGAACGCCACCGACTTCACCGGCGGCAAAACGCACGGCGAAAACGCGGCCCTGTTCTGGCCGGAGACCGTCGACTGGGGCTGGGTCTATCTGTCGCCATTCCAGTCGAACGTGAAATGGCGCTTCGGCACGACGCAGACGAACAACCTGCCCTTTCACATCCGCGCGGCGAACGCCGTCGGATTCACGATGACGACCGTCCTCAAGGACGGCGCGGCCGAGACCCTCTATATCCAGGGCGCCCCGGTGGAGCGCGTCACCGGGAAGCTCCCCGCGGTCAAGGGCACGCAGCCCTCCCTGCAGATCGGAATGGGCGCCAATGCCACGGGTTTTCCCGGCGATATCGCCGAAATCCTCATCTATGCGCGCGCCCTCTCCGACGCCGAGCGCCAGCGGGTCGAACGCGCGCTCAGCGGAAAATACAGCGGCAATCGCTGATCTAGAGACAGTTCGCCCCGCATCCGGTACAATGGTTGGGTATGGCTGACGCAACGCTCAAGAAGATCGCCGTCGGGGGAACCTCCACCTCCGCCCTCATCGACTCCCGGAAGCGATATCGCATCCGGGTCGGGGACGAATGGTTCGAGGGATCCTTTTCCAAGCAGTGGTTCGGCTGGCAATTCGACAATTACGGATCCTCCGGCATCCAGCTGAACCTGATCGATGAGGTCTATGAAATGGTGAGACCTCCGAACCGCCCGGGCAGACCCAGGAAATAGCGGCGATCCCCCGGCGGCACCCCCCCCTCCTTCCGCTTTTCCGGTCACAACTCCCGCCTCTCGTCTATTCGTCGGTAAGCCGGCGAGGCGAGCCGACGGCTGGAAAAGGTACCCCTCTGATGAAACGATCCCTTCCGCTGGTCGCGATTGGCCTGGTGGTCTGCGTCAATGTCGGCCGTACCGCCCCCCGGGCCGCCGCAGGCATCTCCGCGGCCCTCTTCGTCCACCACTTCATCGCCCAGGACTATCCCGGCGGCAACAAGGGCGGCTCCGGGTATTGCACCGGCGGCCTCGCCGACTTCAACCACGACGGCAAGCTGGAGTTCGCCTTCGGGCACACGTCGGAGAACTACTTCTGGAACGACTCCAGCAACCCCGACGCGTGGGACGCCCACGTCGCCTGCCCGTCCTCGGGGACGCTCGGCGGCAACACCTTCGACGTCGACCAGGACGGCTGGCCCGACATCGTCAGCGGCCGCTCCTGGTGCCGCAACAACCACGACGGGACCTTCACCCGCTACGAGTACGACAGCGGCTCGTCGGAGGTTCACGACGTGGCGTTCGCGGACATGAACGGCGACGGAAAGATCGACGTCGTCACCTGCTCCGAAGCCATGGGCATCTTCTGGTACGACATCCCGGCCAACCCGAACCAGAACGGCAACTGGCCGCGGCACCTCATCACCGACGACGCCCTCACCTCCAAGGAGCGCATCCACGGCGGCTTCTTCCCCCGGGGCCTGGGCGATCTCAACAAGGACGGCCGCGTCGATGTCGTCGCCGCCCGCTACTGGTATGAGAACCGGAACAACGGCACCACGTGGATCCGTCACGATCTCCCCTTCTCGCGCGGCAAGGGTCCCTATGGCTGGAGCTCGCGCAGCTGGATCGTCGACATGGACCATGACGGAAACATGGACATCGTGATGACCGACGCCGACCAGGCGAACTCGCGATGCGCGATCCTCTTCAGCAACGGCGCCAATCCCCCCGCATTCACGGTGCTGGAGCTGCCGAAGACCGCCCCGGGCACGCGCGGCTCGTTCCACTCGCTGGCCGTCGCCGACTTCGACGGAGACGGCGACCTCGACATCTTCACGGTCGAACAGGACGACCCCGGCCTCGCGCCGCAGGGCGCGATGCCCCGCTGGTACGTCTGGGAGAACCTCGACGGCAGCGGCAAGTCGTGGGCCGAGCGGGTCATCTACGACGGCAAGCTCGGCGGCCACGACGCCTTCGTGGGCGACGTCGACGGGGACGGCGACATCGACATCGTGTCGAAGGTGTGGGCTCCGAATCCCGGCAACGCCGTCGGCGGCCGCTTCCATGCCGACTATATGGAGAATCTGTCGCACAGCTCGGGTCCGCCTCCGGCGCTGCCGAGCGTCCCGAGCGGACTTTCGGCCACGGCGATCTCCTCCAGCCAGATCCGCCTGAACTGGACGGATACCTCCGGCAACGAGACCGGATTCCAGATCGAACGGGCCACGGCCGCCGGCGGCCCCTGGACGACGATCGCGACGGTCGGGGCGAACACCGCCACGGTCACCGACGGTGGCCTCGCCTCCTCCACCGCGTACGGGTACCGGGTCCGCGCGAACGGCTCCGCCGGCCCGTCCGGCTATTCCAATACGGCGACGGCGACCACGTCGCCGCCGACCGGCGGGTCGTCGATCCCCGCCGCCGGACTGGCCTTCTGGGTGAAAGCCGATGCCGGCGTCGCGACCAGCGGCTCGTCCGTCACGCAGTGGAGCGACCAGTCCGGCAACGGGCGGAACGCGACGCAGTCGACGGCGGGCTCCCAGCCCGTCCTCCTCGCGAACGGCGGCAACGGGAAGCCGGCCGTCCAGTTCGACGGCTCGAACGACTTCCTCCAATTCGGCCTGGACATCCACGGCTGGACCGGGATGACGATTGTCATGGTCGCATCGGCCTCGACCGATCCGACGGGCGGCGCGAACGGCGGCGAAAACGCACCGCTGTTCTGGGACGAGACGGCCTCTTGGGGCTGGACCTTCCTGAGCCCCTTCCAGACTTCGGTCAAGCTGCGCTTCGGCACCACGCAGACCGGCAATCTCGCGGCATTTTCCAGGCCGGCGTCGATCGGATCCGCGTTCTCGACGACGATCTCGAGGCACGGCAACGATACGGATGCTCTGTTCGTGAACGGCACGCAGGTCTGGTCGGCGGCCGGGAAGCTGGCCTCGATCAACGGCGCCTCCCCGTCGCCCTGGATCGGCCGCGGCGCCTCGGGCACGTACTTCGCCGGCAAGGTGGCCGAGATCCTGGTCTATGATCGCGCGATCTCCGACCCGGAGCGTCAGTCCATCGAGGCGGCGTTCGCGGCGAAGTACACCGCCTCCGCCCCGCCGCCCCCGCCCGGCGGCTCCGGCACGGGCCTGCTCGCGGAGTACTTCAGCACGCCGGATCTGACCGGGTCCGCCGTCGTGCGCACCGACGCGACCGTCGACTTCGACTGGGGCTCCGCCTCGCCGGCCCCCTCGGTCCCGGCCGACGGCTTCTCGGTCCGCTGGAGCGGCCAGGTCTCCCCGCTCTACGGCGAGACGTATGCGTTCACGACGACGACCGACGACGGCGTCCGACTCTGGGTGAACGGGACGCTGCTGATCGACGACTGGACGAGCCACCCCGCGACCGACCATACGGGCAGCATCGCTCTGACGGCCGGCCACGCCGTCGACCTCCGGATGGAGTTCTTCGACGGGACCGGCGACGCGGTCGCGAAGCTCGGCTGGTCGAGCGCGAGCCAGGCGGCCGAGCCGATCCCGGCGGGCCGGCTGTTTCCGGCGGCCGCCCCTTCCGGCGGGGCCCCGCCGGCGGCGGCCGCCGTCCGCTCCGGTGGCGGCGGGTGCGGACTGCTCGGCCTCGAGCCGGCCCTCATCCCCGTGCTTCTCGGTCTCCTCCGCAGGTCCATCCGATCCTGAACCCACGTCCTGAGACGAAAGCGGCCTCCCCTTTCGGAGAGGCCGCTCCAATGTTCCCTCGCGGCGAATCAGCGCGGGCTTTCCGGCGGACCCGCGCCCGACGGAGTATACCCCGCGTTCGTCGTCAGCAGAATCTTGTCCGCGACGAACCCGTCTTCGCGCATCCACAGATTGATCGTGTGCAGGCCGGGCGAAGCGATGTCCAGCGTCGCCGCGACGCCGTCCATCGTGTCGCGCGACCAGGTCCAGGTCGTGAAGAAGGACGCGAGGCGGTCGCTGGACGTCACGGCCGCCCCGTCGAGCCCGATATGGCAGGAATCGTCCGAGCCCGTCGCCGCCATGCCGCGCACCCAGACCTGGTGGGTGCCGGCCTTCGAGAAGTAGACGCGATAATCCAGCCGCGGACTGTTGGTCGTGTACCCCGTGTCGTTGTTCACCCCGCTGTTGGGGTTGGCCACGCGCGCCCCGCTACCGGAGTAGCCCGACGGCGAGGTCGCGTCCCACGTATGGCCGCCCTGGGCGACATTGCCGTGGAAGTCCTCCGCCTCCATCACGAGCAGGCCGTCCGCGCCGGGGTCCTGCTGGAACGCGCCCCCCGTCACCGACACGTTGGTGAACGTCGCCGTGCAGAGCGCGCTGTTGTTGTGGCTGGTCACCGCCAGCCCCGCGTTGACCAGGGCCCCCATGGGGATCGTATCGCTGCCGAGGGTCGTCCAGGCCGAGCCGTCATTCGAGACGGAACCGGTGAGCGTATTCCCGCTGCGGACGAGACGGACCCAGTAGGGGGCCACCACGGCGGGTCCTGCGGTCGTGGTGGACGCCCCGCCCATCGCCGTGCGGCGCTGGAAGGCGGCGCCGTTGCCCGGCGTGATCGCCATGAACGCGTGCCGCGAATCCGGCGCCAGCGCGTCGCGGACCATGACCCCGGCCTTGGCCCACACGTCGGTGTTCTGCACGGACGACACGCGCGCCGTGAGGGTTCCGTCGCCCGCCAGCGGACGGTACAGGAAATGGAAGGCGTCCATGGTGCCCCAGATGTCCGCGCCCGAACCCTTCACCGTGGAGGTCCCGCCCGCGATGCCCGCGCTTCCAGGGACGCCGACGGTCCCCACGGTTGCGCTCCGCCACGGCGCCGGGAGCGAGAAGAGCCGGTTCTGCGGGAGGACCTGCTTCGGCGTGCTGGGACTCGACCACGACAGCTTCGCGGTCGCCCCGCCGCCGTTCTCGAAGTAATCCATCCGGACGTCGTAGCGCTGCCCGCCTTGCAGCGCGATCGAGCCGCTCCACTCCGTGGGACCCTGGTCCACGAAATGATCGATGATCAGCACGTTGTCGATCCAGAGGCGGACGCCGTCGTCGGTCGTCGTATAGAAGGTCACCGTCTCCGTCGCGTTCGCCTGGACCTGGCCCGTCCAACGCACCGAGAACGTATCCGCGCCGATCGACGGATCGGGCGAACCGCTCCCCCAGTCGAAGTTGACCGTGCTGTCCGTCCGCGCCAGCTTCAAGGTGGTGAAATCTATATTGTCGTAGTACTCGCCGCTGAGACCGCCGCCGCTGCCGTTGCTCACGACGATATCGACCTCGTGCGATCCGGACAAGCCGCCGGTATCGACCACCGTCATCCGCACCTTATGGGGTCCGTCCGGGATCCCGGTCGTGTCCCACCGAAGATGATCCCCGCCGTAGTGGAAGTGCCCGACGGCGGGGTTATAGGGGTCCGTGTACTGGAGCACGTTGTCGACGGTGAATTCCGCGCGCGCCAGCGTCGCATTCCCCTGCGGGTCGCTGCCGTCGCCGTAGAAGTCCGCGTTCGTGCCGGAGACGGTCGCGCCGTTCTTCGGCTGTGTGATCGTCGCCGTGGGCGAACCCGAAGGACGGTCGTTGTCGCGCGCGGTGACCACGACGTTCTGCGTGGTCAGCCCGGACGATGCCAGGCTGATCGTCGCGCCTTCGTCGATGTTGTTCGTGTCCTCCGCCGCGGAGACCGTCACCGTCTGCGCCATATTCCAGTTGGAAGGCGTGAACGTCAGGCTCGCGGGCGACGCGGTCACGCCGGCCGACCCGGAGCTGCGCGAGACGGAGACCGTGACGTTCGAGGGCGGCGCGACCGCCAGATGAGCCGTGAAGGAGGCGTTCGACGCCTCGTTCACCGAAAGCGTGGTCGCCGACGCGAGGATGTTCTGGGGCCCCGAGCCCGTGTACGCCAGGCGGTAAATGGTCCCGCCGTTGCTCGCGTAATAGAGGGCTCCGTCGGGGCCGACGGCGATGTCGACCAGGCTGCTGTTGCCGGTCACGAAGACGCTGGTCGAGTTGATGTTGTTGCCGCCGCCGTCCAGCACGGAGCGCATCACCTTGCCGGAGTTGTAGTCGACGAAGAAAAGGTTCCCCGCATACTGCGACGGGAACATCGAGCCGTTGTAGAAGACGCCACGCGTGATGCAGCCGCCGAACGTCGACACGTTCGTCTGGTACGCCAGCTTCGGAATCAGGAGTCCGTTCGTCGTGCTGGTGTTGTTCTCCGTCGGCCAGCCCGCGTTGCCGTCGCGCGGGACGACGAAGATCTGCTCCCAGCCGTCCCCGACCTCGGTGAGCCAGAGGGCGCCCGTGAACGGGCTGAAGCGCAGGCCGAACGGATTGCGCATGCCCCGGGCGAAGATGTAGTCCGCATCCGTGATCCCGTCGGAGGCATTGTAGTAGGGATTCGTCGTCGCCGGCTGGCCGGTCATGCGGTCCATGCGGCCGATCTTGGAGCCGAGCGACGTGAACTCGCCCGAAGTGCCGTTGCCGCCGACGTTGTTGCCGTTGCCGTTGTTGCCCACGCCGAAGTACAGCAGGCCGTCGCTTCCGATGGCCAGGCCGCCGCCGTCATGGTTGACGCCGCGCGTCGGCAGGTTCGGGCCGATCTGGACCCGGTTCTGCCCGACCAGGTTGCCCGAGCCGTCCACCGCCGCCGTGAAGCGGAGGATCTGCTGGGTCGCGTTGCTGACGGTGGCGAAGACGTAGACGAACTTGTTGCTCGCGTAGCTCGGATCGACGAGGACATCGTCGAGGCCGCATTCGCTGTCGGTGAAGACGCTGAGGGTGGCGAAATTCGCGGCCTGGAGGCTCCCGCTCCGGATGACGCGGAGGGCGCCGGTCTTCTGGCTGACGAACATCGTGTTCGAGCCGTCGGGCGTCCAGGAGATCCCGGTGATCTGGCTCATCCCGAGGGCGTAGGTTGATTCCGCGAAGTTCACGTCCTGCGGCGTGCCCGCGAATCCCGCGGGAGCGCCGACCATCAGGAGCGCGATCACGATCCACAGCCGATTCCGCATAGGGGACCTCCCTTAAAAGAAATGCAGCTCGCCCAGCCCGTGGAATTTAGGAGAGAAGATGCCGATGCTTTGGCAGAGCATCAGCGGGACGCCATTGTTACTGCTGCAGCGGAATTCGAAGAAGAATTACCGCTTGCGGCGTCGCAGCAGCGCGACCGCGGCAAAGAGGAGCGCGCCCTCGAGACCCGTGGCGCCGCAACCGCCGCCGCCTCCGCCGCCCCCGCCGCT
>DASQOM010000232.1:0-2997 GCA_035644495.1 Planctomycetota bacterium
TTCGAGCTGCGCTTCTGGAACTGGATCATGCTCAACACCGCCAAGGGCAGCAAGGCGTCGAAGGACCCCGCCACCCAGAAGCTGCTCCAGGAGATGGCCGACAACCGCCGCAAGTACCTCGCGTCGCTGCCGCTGCGCAAGGGGACGACGCCGCTGCGGCTCTCCCCCGATAGCGAGGACTGGCTCACCGAAGCCATGCGCCACGGCGGCGACGACGAGTTCTGGGATTTCACCAACGTCATCAACCGCGTCGACCGCTACAAGGACATGCCCGTCTACCTCGTCGGCGGCTGGTACGACTCATGGGCCGGAAACACGACGGCCAACTATACGGTGCTCTCCAAGGCCATCCAGGGCCCCGTCTACCTGATCATGGGCCCCTGGATCCACGGACAGCAGGGAAAGAGCGCGCACGGCCAGGTCGATTTCGGACCCGACGCCGCCATCGCCGACCCGCTCGGCTGGCGCCTCGAGTGGTACGACCACTGGATGAAGGGCGTCGCGAACAAGGTCGGCCGGGAAGCGCCGTTCGCCACGAAGGTCCGCCTCTTCACGATGGGCGGCGGCGACGGCCACAAGACGCCCGAGGGAAAGCTGTACCACGGCGGCCGCTGGCGCGACGAGAACGAATGGCCGCCCGCGAAGTCGAAGCCGACGCCCTATTACTTCCTGCGGAACGGGACGATGACGCAGGCGATGCCGACCACCGACCGCAACATGACGAGCTTCGTCTTCGATCCCAAGAATCCCGTGCCCACCATCGGCGGCAACATCTCCTCGGGCGACGGCATCCTCCTTCAGGGCGCCTGGGACCAGCGCGGCGGGCCTCACGTCTGGAACGCTCCCGACCCCCTGCCCCTCTCGGCGCGCAACGACATCGTCGTCTTCCGCACGAACCCGCTCCCCGAGGACGTCGAAGTCACCGGGGAAATCCAGGTCAAACTCTGGGCCTGCTCGACGGCGACCGACACGGACTTCACTGCGAAGCTGGTCGACGTGTATCCGCCGTCCGCGGACTACCCGGGCGGCTTCGACATGAACATCACCGACGGCATCGTGCGCGCGCGATTCCGGGACAGCAGCTACGAGGAGTCGCTGATGGAGCCCGGGACGGTGTACACGTTCACGATCAAGCTGTATCCGACGTCGAACGTGTTCCGGAAGGGGCACCGGATCCGCGTGGACCTCTCGAGCAGCAACTTCCCGCGCTTCGACGTGAACCCGAACACGGGCGAGCCGCTGAACGACAACCGCCGCTGGACGGCCGCGACGAACACGGTCTTCCACGACAAGTACCATCCGTCGCACATCATCCTGCCGATCGCCGGCAAGTAGCTGCGCAACTTCCTGCACAGTCGCCCTTGAAGGCATCTCCGTTCTCCCGTGGCCGGGCGATTGCATCGTCCGCCTTGTGGCCGATGACTGCTTCCCCTCGCGGCGCCCGATCGCCGGTCTCTTCCGCAAGACGGCCAACGCCGCCGTCCGGGTCGCCGTCCGCCTGGACATCCATCCCAATACGATTTCCACCTTCTCCCTCGTCGTCTCGGCGGGGGCCGCGGTTTGTTTCTGGAGGTCGGGCACCCACCCCGCCCTTCTGATCGCGGCTCCCGCCCTTTGCCATCTCCGTCTCTGGTTCAACATGCTCGACGGCATGGTCGCGATCGCGTCGGGCAAGACCAGCCGGACGGGAGAAATCTTCAACGAGTTCCCGGACCGCGTCTCCGACGTGCTCATCCTCGCGGGGGTCGCGCACAGCGGGCTCTGCTCGCCGGTCGCCGGATACTGGGCGGCCCTCCTGGCCTTCTTCACCGCCTATACGGGCACCCTGGGCCAGGCGGTCGGCGCCCGGCGGGAATACGGCGGGATCATGTCCAAGCCCTGGCGCATGGTCGCGCTTCACGTCGGAGCGTGGACGGCGCTCGCCCTGGGCAGCGGCCGCCGCTTCGCCGGCCTCACGGTCCTCGACGGGACCTGCCTGGCGATCGTCGCCGGCTGTGTCGAGACCGTCGTCGTCCGCCTGGTCCGCATCTTCAGGACGCTACGCGAAAGGGAGGCAACCGGCCATGAACGCGCTGACACCGACCGAGCACACGTTCCAGACCTGGGACGCCGAAACTCTGTTCTACCGGGCATGGCGGCCCGCCCGTCCCGGGACTGACGCGGTTCTGCTCTTCCACCGGGGCCACGAGCACTCCGGGCGGCTGAAAGACCTGGCCGAGCGCCTCGCCCTGGACGGCGTCTCCATCTTTGCGTGGGATCAGCGGGGACACGGCCGATCCCCCGGCGCGCGGGGCGACGCGCCCAGCTTCTCGACGCTGGTCAAGGACGTCGACTGCTTCGTCCGCCACGTGTCGCAGTCGGAGCGCATCCCCGTCGGGAACATGGCCGTGGTCGCGACGAGCGTGGGCAGCGTGCTGGTGAGCGCCTGGGTGCACGACTACGCGCCGCCGCTGCGGGCGCTGGTGATGGGGACGCCCGCCTTCCGCGTGAAGCTCTACGTGCCGTTCGCCATTCCCCTGCTCCGACTCCAGCAGTGCCTGGTCCGGAAGTCGTTCATCAAGAGCTACGTGCGCTCCACGATGCTGACGCACGACGCGGACATGGCCCGCGACTACGACCGGGACCCGCTCGTCTCCCGGAACATCGCCGTCAACATCCTGCTCGGGCTTTTCGACACGTCGACGCGGCTGATGGCCGACGCGGGCGCGATCCGCGTGCCCGCGCTGACGCTGTCGGCGGGCTCCGATTGGGTTGTGAGCGGCGCGGCCCAGCGCCGCTTCCACGAGGGTCTCTCCTCCCCGCTCAAGGCCATGACGGTCTATGACGGCTTCCGCCACTCCGTGTTTCACGAGAAGGATCGCGACGTCCCGATCTCCCGCACGCGGGACTTCATCCGGCAGGCCTTCAAGGAGCCTGTCCTCCCCGCCGATGCGCCCATGAGCTACACGACCCGGGAATACGAGCGCCTCGCAAGGCCGCTGTCGCCGCTCTCGCCCC
>DASQOM010000233.1:0-2074 GCA_035644495.1 Planctomycetota bacterium
TCCAGGAGGCCCAGCGTCTCGTGGCGCGCACCGAGGGTGTCTGGACCGCCCCGGAGTCGGCCGCGCTCGTCGCCGCGCTCGGCATCCTCAAAGATCGCGGCGAGGCCCTCCGCGACGCCGAGATCATGCTGATTTTCACCGGCGCCGGGCTCAAGTACGACCCGCCGCCGCTGGGATCGCCGACC
Organism: Planctomycetota bacterium; assembly: GCA_035644495.1. Lineage (GTDB taxonomy): Bacteria > Planctomycetota > MHYJ01 > MHYJ01 > JACPRB01 > JACQFK01. Next base: position 186 of record DASQOM010000233.1, read on the forward strand.
GATCTGGCCGGCTCCGAGGACGAAATTCTGGCCCAGGTACGGCGTACGGTCGGGGCTTAACAGGCTCCTGCCTTCGGTGGTAGCATCTGGCCCACCGCATCGGTCGTTCTAGGAGGCCAGCTGATGGCGATCGAGATCGGGAAGATCCGGAACGTCGGCGTCGTCGGTCATGGCGGCGTCGGTAAAACATCCCTCGTCGAAGCCATGCTGTTCGCGACAGGCGCGGTCACGCGCCTCGGCCGGGTAGACGACGGCTCGACCACGACCGACTTCGACCCGGACGAGATCAGGCGCAAGATCTCGATCAACACCTCGGTGGCGTACTGCGATTGGAAGGGCCACCACCTCAATCTGGTCGACACCCCCGGATACGGGGACTTCATCGCCGACGCCCGCGCCGGCCTCCGGGTCGTCGAGGCAGCGGTCGTCGTGGTGGACGCGGTCGCCGGTGTCCAGGTCCAGACCGAAAAGGTCTGGAAGTTCGCGACGGAGTTCGACCTCCCGCGGGTCATCGTCGTCAACCGCCTCGACCGCGAGCGTTCCGACTTCTTCCGCACCTTCGAGTCGCTGGGCCGTCGTCTCAAGGGGCGGCTGGTTGCGCTGCACCTGCCCGTTGGTGAGGAGTCGGGCTTCCGCGGCTTCGTCGATCTCGTCAAGATGAAGGCGGTCACTTTCGCCGGCGGCAAGGCCACGGAGGGCGATATTCCCGCCGAGCTCACCGACCAGGCCAAGGAGTACCGCGAAAAACTCGTCGAGGCCGCCGCCGAGACCGACGACGACCTGTTGGCCAAATACCTCGAGGAGGGCTCGCTCGGCGAACCGGAGATGCTGAAGGCACTCCGCGCGGGCATCACCGGGGGCAAGCTGATGCCCGTGGTCTGTGCCGCCGCGTCGAAGTCGATCGGAGTCCACGCGCTGCTGGACCTGATCGTCGCCGAGCTGCCCTCTCCGGCCGACCGCGGCGAGGTCGCCGGCACGGATCTCAAGACGAAGCAGCCGGCCACCCGGACCGCGGACGCGAAGGCCCCGGTGACGGCGCTGGTGTTCAAGACGCTCAGCGATCCCCACATCGGCAAGCTCTCGCTCTTCCGGGTCATGGCCGGCACCCTCAGAGCCGACTCGACCTTGTTCAATCCTGCGCACAGCGCACGGGAACGGATGGGCCACGTCTCCTGGCTCCAGGGCAAGACGCAGAAGAACGTCGAGGCGCTGGGGCCGGGCGAGATCGGGGTCGCCCAGAAGCTGAAGGAGACCCAGACGGGAGACACGCTCACCGAGGAAGCGCAGCCGTTCCAGCTGCCGAAGATCACGTTCCCCGAGGCGGCGATCTCGTTTGCGATCCAGCCCAAGACGCGCGGCGACGAGGACAAGATCTCGAGCGCGCTGGCGCGGATCTCCGAGGAGGATCCGACGGTCCACTACCACTTCGACCCGGAGACGAAGCAGCTCCTCGTCTCGGGCGTTGGAAGCCTGCACGTCGAGATGGTCGTCGAGCGCATGAAGCGGAAGTACAACGTGGAGGTGAACCTCCTGCCCCCGCGCATTCCCTACAAGGAGACGGTGAAGGGGCGCGCCGAGGGCCAGGGCAAGTACAAGAAGCAGACGGGCGGGCGCGGCCAGTACGGCGACACGTGGCTCCGGGTCGAGCCGATGGCGCGCGGCGGCGGGTTCGAGTTCGTCGACGACGTCTTCGGCGGCGCCGTCCCGCGCAACTTCATCCCCTCCGTCGAGAAGGGTGTCCGCGATTGCATGAAGAAGGGGATCCTCGCGGGCTACCCGGTGGTGGACATGAAGGTCACCCTCTATGACGGCTCCTCTCATGACGTGGACTCTTCCGACATGGCGTTTCAGATCGCGGCGTCGATGGGGCTCCAGAAGGTCTTCATGGA
>DASQOM010000234.1:0-6947 GCA_035644495.1 Planctomycetota bacterium
GCGGACCGGTGGGCCGGGCCACGGCGCTGACGTGGACGCCTGCGGGCGGGGGATGCGGAGTGAGGACCCGGATGGGTCCCGCGCGGCTTCCCACTTCAAATCCCGTCGCGTCCGACGTCAGAACTTTCCGACCCCACAGGACGATGGTTTTTTCACGGAGGTCTTCGGTGAACCGGGCAGTGCGTTCGAGCTCCGGATGGAGGTCGTCGAGGGTCCGGGCGGTGTCGACGCTCAGCCAGGCGAAGACCAGGAGGGCGGCCGCCGCCTTCGCGATCCAAGCTCGATCGGAGAACATCCCTGACAGCCCCCTCTGTCACTCTGACACTCCAGCGGCCGGGCCCGCCGGGAGCGTGTGCATCCCGTTGCAGGCCAGAGGGATGAAGATAGTCCGGATGGACGTGATTGGCAAACAGTTTGCATTCTGAAGTACGACAGATTCTGGAGGCATTGATTCATGGGTAAGATTGTCGGCATCGACCTCGGGACGACCAACTCGGTCGTCTGCGTCATGGAAGGCAAAGAGGTCAAAGTCATCCCCAACAAGCACGGATCGAACCTGACCCCGTCGGTGGTCGGCTTCCCCGAGTCGGGAGACCGGCTCGTCGGCCAGCTGGCCAAGCGGCAGGCGATCGTGAATCCGAAGAACACCATTTATTCGATCAAGCGCTTCATGGGCCGCCGTCATAGCGAGGTGGGCCAGGAGGAGAAGCTGGTCCCCTACGAGGTCGTGGGCGGCGCCGACGAACCCGTCCGCGTCCGCATCCGCGGCAAGGACTACACGCCCCAGGAGATCTCGGCGATGGTGCTGGCCGACCTCAAGGAGACGGCCGAGGCGTACCTGGGCGAGAAGGTGACCGAGGCGGTCATCACGTGCCCCGCGTACTTCAACGACTCGCAGCGGCAGGCGACCAAGGAAGCCGGCCGCATCGCGGGCTTCGACGTCAAGCGCGTCTTCAACGAGCCGACCGCGGCCGCGATGGCCTTCGGCATGGACAAGAAGCGCGGCGTGCGCAAGATCGCCATCTACGACCTGGGCGGCGGCACGTTCGACATTTCGATCCTGGAGGCGGACAACGAGGTCATCCAGGTGCTGTCGACGAACGGCAACACGCACCTCGGCGGCGACGACTTCGACCAGCGCCTGATCGAATACATCGCGAGCGAGTTTCAGAAGCAGTCCGGCATGGACCTGCGGAAGGACCCGATGGCGCTGCAGCGGCTGCGCGAAGCCTGCGAAAAGGCCAAGTGCGAGCTGTCGAGCATGACGGAGACCGAGATCAACCTGCCGTTCATCGCGCAGGACGCGAGCCGGTCGCCGGTGCACCTGACCCAGCGCATCACACGCTCGAAGTTCGAACAGCTGGTCGGCGACCTCCTCGAGTCGTCCCTGCAGCCCTGCCAGGCGGCCCTGACGGACGCCAAGCTGAAGGCGAAGGACATCGACGAGGTGGTCCTCGTCGGCGGCTCGACGCGCATCCCGAAGGTGCAGCAGCTGGTGAAGGAGTTCTTCGGCCGGGAGCCCAACCGCAGCGTGAACCCCGACGAGGTCGTCGCGGTGGGCGCGGCGATCCAGGCGGCGGTGCTCGGCGGCGAGATGAAGGAGATCCTCCTGCTCGACGTGACCCCGCTGACCCTGGGCATCAAGGTCGAAGGCGGCCTGATGGTCCCGCTGATCAAGCGGAATACGACGATTCCGACGGAGCAGTCGCAGTCGTTCTCGACCGCGGCGGAGAACCAGCCCGGCGTGACGGTGGAGGTCTTCCAGGGCGAGCGCCCGATGGCGGAGGACAACCGCCGCCTGGGCAACTTCGACCTTCAGGGGATCCCGCCCGCTCCGCGCGGCGTGCCGCAGATCGAGGTGAAGTTCAAGCTCGACGCCAACGGCATCCTCAACGTGTCCGCCAAGGACAAGGGCACGGGCAAGGAGCAGCAGATCACGATCACCGCCTCGACCGGCCTGGACGACAAGCAGATCGAGAAGATGGTGAAGGACGCGGAAGCGTACGCCGACAAGGACAAGGAACGCAAGGAACTTGCCGAGGCGCGCAACCAGGCGGACCATGTGGTCTATGCGACCGAGAAGGCGCTGAAGGATTACGGCGACAAGATCTCCGCCTCCGAGAAGGAGAAGGTCGAAAAAGCCCTCGAGAATCTCCGGAAGGCGAAGGACGGCGACAAGGCCGACGAGATCAAGCGGGCGACCGAGGCGGTCACCCAGGCGTCGCACGAGTTCTCGAAGCACCTTTACGAGGAGGCGGCGAAGAAGCAGGCGGCTGCCGGCGACGGCACCCAGACGGGCCCGTCCAACGGCGGCGCCGAGGCTCCGAGGGCCGCATCGGGCGCCGGTTCCGGCAAGGAAGGCGATGAGAAGATCATCGACGCGGACTTCAAGACCAAGTAAGGTTCCACCGAACCCAACGAATCCCCCCGGGGCAACCCGGGGGGATTTTTTTATGGCCCGGACGGACCGACGGGGAAGTGCTCGACCAGGATCTGCGGGATGCGGAGGAAGTGCTCGTCCAGCGTGACTACGACCAGGCCGTGCTGCATCGCCGTGGCCGCGATCCACAGATCGCTGGTCGGAACGGGGGTGCCCGCGCGCTGGAGGCCTTCGAGGATGGCCGCGTAGCGTTCGGAGGTGAGCCGGTCGATGTCGACGATATCGACGCGCGGGGACATCAGGAACTTCTTCAGTTCCGCCTCGTTCTTGCGGCGCTGGGACCCCTTGCGGAATCCGGCCATCAGTTCGCCGAGGACGACGGGGTTGACGCAGAGCAGGTCGGCTTCGCGGAGGGCCGCGCCGACGTCCTCGCGTCCCCGGAGGTAGGCCGAGTAGGCGGACGTATCGACCAGGAGCTCCTTCACTTCCAGAGCTCCGGATCGATCCCGCGCTGGGCGGCCAGGGACTCTTGGAACGCCGCCGCCTCCGCGGGCGACCAGACCCCGAAGAGCTCGTCCAGATCCGGGTGGAGCATGGACCGCCGGGAACCCGAACCGGTGCCGACCGCCTCCTCGAGCAGTTCGAGCACCGCGCGGTTCAGGCTGATTCGCTTCTTCTGCGCCCGGATGCGGATGCCCCTCGCGACCGCCGGGGGGATGTTTCTCAACGTCACCGGATTCATGCGGACCTCCCCGTGAGAATCACTAATGCATCATGATGATGCAGTATAGCATCATCCGGCGTCGCCCTCAAGAGCTCTTGACAGCCCCGGAGGAGACGGGGATACTGAGCCTCCCTCCAGTAAGGGTCCCCTCGCCCGTATATCGTTTTGTCGTCGGGCTTGGAATTCGGGATTTCGTCTAGTTACTGCCCATGATTGAAGTCAGCAATCTGACGAAGTCGTACCCGGGCGTGCTCGCCGTGGACGACCTCTCCTTCCAGGTCGGGAAGGGCGAGATCGTCGGATTCCTGGGCCCCAACGGCGCCGGCAAATCCACCACGATGCGCATCCTCACCTGCTTCCTGGCCCCCACGAGCGGGTCGGCGAAGCTCGCGGGCTTCGACATCGTCGAGCAGTCCATGGACGTGCGCCGGCGCGTCGGCTATCTCCCCGAGTCGAACGCCCTCTACACCGAGATGCGGGTCGAGGAGTATCTCCTGTTCCGGTCCCGGCTGCGCGATGTGGCCGCGTCCGACCGCTCCGTCCGCGTCGGGGAGGTCCTCGAGAAGGTCAAGCTGACCGACCGCCGCCGCTCCATCATCGCCCATCTGTCCAAGGGGCTCCGGCAGCGCGTCGGACTGGCCGACGCGATCCTGCACCGGCCCGAGATCGTCATCCTCGACGAGCCGACGATCGGCCTCGACCCGACCCAGGTCCGGGAGGTGCGCGACCTGATCCGCGGCCTCGGCGAGGGGCAGACGGTGCTGCTGTCGAGCCATATCCTCTCCGAGGTCGAGAAGGTCTGCAGCCGGGTGCTCATCCTGAACCAGGGGCGGCTGGTCGAGTCGGGCACGCCCGAGGAGATCGCGAACCGTCTGATGAAGACGAACCGCGTGCGCCTCGAGATCCGCGGCGACGGCCGCGCGATCAAGGAGTCGCTCGAGAAGGTCCCCGGCGTCGTCCGCATCCTCTGGTCGGCGAAGGGGGACATGCACACGTATCTGGTCGAGCCCGGCGACGGCCTCGACCTGCGGCCCGTGCTGATGAAGGCCTGCGGGGCGGCGAACTGGAACCTCTACGAGCTGGGCTTCGAACGGCTCTCGCTGGAGGAGGCGTTCTCGATCCTCACCTCGGCGCCGTCGAAGGCGGGGCAGGGATGAAGAACTTCCTCGCCCTGACCCGCCGCGAACTGGGCGTCTATTTCGTCTCGCCGATGGCCTATATCATCCTCACCGCGCTGCTGGCGATCGCGGGCTGGGCGTTCTGGAGCACGATGGCGAACGCCGCGGAGGCCCGGCTTCCCGTGGATTTCTCGGGCACCCTCGCGATGGTGGTCTATATCGTCGTCCTGTCCAGCGCCCTCGTCACGATGCGCCTCATCGCCGAGGAGAAGAGCAAGGGCACCCTCGAAATCATGCTCACGGCGCCCGTGTCGGACGCCGCCTTCGTGCTGGCCAAGTTCGCGGCGTCGATGGTCCTCCTGGTCTACCTGCTCGTCCTGACCGTCGGCTATCTCGTGATCATCTCGCGCTACGGACTGGTCGATTACGGGGCCGTCGCCTGCGGCTATCTGGGCGTGCTCCTCACCGGCGCGGTGACGTATTCGATCGGCCTCTTCGTGAGCTCCCTCTGCAGCAGCCAGGTGACGGCGGGCGTCATCACCCTCGCCGTCTCCCTCCTCCTGATCCTCGCCGACCTGCTCGGCGCCAACCTCGCCGAGGGCACGTTTTGGCGCGAATTCCTGGGCTATATCGACCTGACCCGGAACTTCGGCGATTTCCTGCGCGGGGTCGTCGACCGCTCCCGCCTCGTCTACCTGACGAGCGTGGTCGCCTTCTTTCTCTTCCTCACGACGCGCGTCGTGGAATCGAGGCGCTGGCGATGACGGCCGACCGCGATCTCCAGTGGGGCCGGCGCAAGCGGACGCTGGCCTGGGTCCACCTCGCCCTCCAGCTCGCCGTCCTGGCCGCAACGCTCTTCATGGCGAACCTGCTGGCCCGGAAGTTTCCGGCGAGGATCGACCTGACGTCGTCGCGCACCTTCGCGATCTCCTCGATGGCCGAGGACATGCTGAAGAACCTGAAGTACGACGTCACCGTCTGGGTCAATACGGAGAACTATGCGACGTCCGGGGACAAGGCGCTGCCCTCCGCCGTGCAGCGCACCCTTCTGCTCCTGGAGGAATTCAAGCGCCGCACCGATCACGTGAAGGTTTATATCCTCCGCGATCAGAGCACCCCGGCCTACGACGTCTTCCGCAAGCACTTCAGCGCGATGCCGCCGGCCACCCTGTTCATGCTCGCCACGCTGGGGCCCGGACGCGAAAACCAGCGGGAGGTGGACATCACGGAGCTCTACGAAGGCAACGCGATGACGGGCGAACTGAGCACGTACAAGGGCGAGCCCATCGTGGTCCACGTCATCCAGGAGCTGGGCGGCGCCGCGAAGAGGATCGTGTACGAGTCCGACAGCCACCGCGAGACGCTGACCGCCGACGTCCGCCAGATGAGCCTGCTGGCGAACTTCCTCAAGATCAACGAGGGCATCGAGTTCCGGCGGCTCCCGCTGTCCGACTACAAGGTGATCCCCATCGACTGCGACCTGCTCATGATCCTGGCACCGGAGCAGCCGTTCCTCGAGCACGAAATCGACACGCTCCGGGACTATCTCGAGCGCGGGGGGAACCTGCTGGTGGCGATGCGCCCCAAGGTCCGCTCGGGCATCGAGGGTCTCCTCGAGGAATATGGAGTCCTGGTGGGAAGCAACATCGTATGCGACCCGCAGCAGTCCTCGCAGCTGTCGATCACGTCCCTCCGCCTCGTCGATTTCAACGGCGCCCACGTCGTCAACCGCGGGATGTCGAATGTCTTCTTCGAGATGCCGCAGACCTGCACGGTGGATCCCATCGTCAAGAAGGACAACAACTTCACGATCACCCCGCTGGCGATGGCGGGTCCCGGGTCCTGGGAGGAGAAGGGCGAGATCACCCCGGGCTCCCCGCCGAAACCCGACGCCGACGAACGCGTGGGCAACATGAAGGTCATCTGCGCCGTGGAGAAGACCGTGTCCCGCAAGGACGCGAAGAACAAGACGGCGAAGATCGACGTCTGGGGCTCGGCCCTGCCGTTCACGAACGCCGTTCTGAAGAGTCCCGCCTACTTCCAGACCATCCAGAACCAGTATGTGGTGAACCACTTCCGCTGGCTGATGGAGCGGCCGCTCATGGACATCGACGTCAAGAAGGTCACCGTGAAGCCGCTCGAGATGTCCGGCGAGGCCCTCGACAAGCTGTTCTATGTCGTCGTCCTCGGGTTCCCCGCGTTCGGGATCTCGCTCGGGGTCATCGCGTGGTTCCTCCGGAGGAAGTGACGTGAACAAGAACTGGAAGCTCACCGCCGCGTTCGGGGCGCTGCTCGTCGTCCTGCTGGCGGTCTACTTCCTCTCCAGCCCGCCGGCGACGACGCCGATGGCGAAGCTCGACGACCACGTCCTGACCGGCCTCAGCGCGGAGCAGGTTTCGAAGATCGAGATCACCCGCCAGGACGGCGTCTCGATGACGTTCGAGAAGGCGACGGACGTGGTCGGGGAATACTGGCGCATCGTGGAGCAGTCCGGCCACGCGGCCGAGGGCGCCATGGTCCAGCAGCTGCTCTTCGCCCTGGACCGCTTCGTCAGGATGGGCGGCCTGGATGCCGGCACGCCCCAGACGGCTCCCGAGCTGACCGGGCTCGCCGATCCCCGCCTGATTGTCACGTACAGCTCGGCCGGGCGCCGCGAGATGCTCCGCTTCGGCAAGCAGCCGCCCACCAACACCACCGCCGTCTTCTTCCAGCACGAGGGGGACCC